>NZ_CP127409.1:639349-959023 GCF_030291135.1 Rhodanobacter thiooxydans
CTAGCCGCTCTGCTCCCTCCCCTGCTTGTAGGGGAGGGCTGGGGAGGGTCAGGCTCCTGGCCTCAGCGCTGCCCCTGATCCTCCCGCGCCTGCTGCTTGCGGTTGGACGGTTGCGGCTCACCGCGTTGCGGGCGCGGTGATTCGGCGCGCGGCTGCGGCATTGCGCGTTGCTCCGGCATGGCGCGGGGTTCCGACATCGCGCGTTGCTCTGGCATGGCGCGGGGTTCCGACATGCCGCGCGGCTCCGGCATTGCGCGGGGTTCCGGCATTGCGCGAGGTTCCGGCATGCCGCGCGGTTCCGGCATCGCGCGTTGCTGCGGCTCGTAGCGCGGCATCGGTTCGCTGCGGTCCGGCGCGGGCAGCGGGCGTGGTGCTTCGCGCACGTACTCGCGCGAAGCGGGCTCGGGCCGCTGGAAGCGCGGCGCGGCCGGTTCGCGTGATGTCGGTTCCATCGGCTGCGGTCGCTGCTGTTGCATGGCGCGTTCGGACGGGTAGCGCTGGAAGCGACCATCGTCCGCTGGCGTTGGCAGGCGGCGGGATTCGGCGCGACGGATCGGCGCCGGCTCCGACGGCAGCGGGCGGTTGTCGGGGTTCGCGCGCGACCGATCTTCGGCGGCGGGCGCAATGTAGCTGACGGCCGGGCGCGGCACCGCCTCGGGGCGGTTTGCGTCGTCGCGGCCACGCGGATGGGCGAAGCGGGCCGAGCGCAGCTCGGCAGCGTCACGCGGCGTCTGCGGCTGGTTCCCGGGGCTGGCCGCGGTGATGCGCGGCACGACCGGAGGCTGCCCGGGCAGGGTCGCCGGCCGGCGCGGGCCGGCGTCGTTGCGGTCGGTCAGGTCCGGGCGCTGGCTGCGCCCGGACCGCCCTGTGTCGTCGAGCACGCGCACGTTGCTGCGCGGCGTGGCGAAGCGGTTGTCGCTGGGGCGGAAGGCAGCCTCGCGAACCGCTGGCGGTGCGCGACGCGCTACCACCTCACGGTCGAAGCCGCCGGCGGGCAGGTCGCGCACGTGCGCGCTGCGCGGCGGCCGGTTGGCGTTGTCCTGCGGGCGCAAGCGATCGATGCCGCGCACCGGCACCGGTGCGCTGGCGAGCTTGCGCGGATCGACATTGAGCAGGTCGCGTTGCACCCGGCGCCCCTCGGCGAAACTGCGGCCGGGCACGGCGGTGAAGCCGCGCGGTGCCATGCGGTTGGCGTAGCGGGCCTCACGGAACGGACGGCCCGTGCGGTAGTAGTTGTACTGGTTGTTGATGTTGTTGATGACGGTGGTGCGGTTGACGGTGTTGTGCACGTAGATGTTGGTGACGTTGACGCGCGTGTAGTAGTCGCGGTCGCAGCGGTACCACGGGTTGTAGACCTCGCCCGGACCGAGCGGGAACCAGCCCACCGGCGCAGTGCCGATGCCGACCGACCAGCCACCGCCGCCGACGAAGGCAACCAGCGCTGGCGCGTAGATCGGGCGCACGCTGCGCGGCCCCGGGATCCAGCCCCAGCCGCCGCCCACGTAGGCCCAGCGGCCATAGTGATACGGCGCGAAGCCCCACGGCGCATCGTCCACCCAGGTCCAGCCCCACGGCGCGATGTAGGCCCAGTGGCCGTTGCGGTACGGCGCCCAGCCGGGGCCGACGTCGCGCGGGAACCACACCGCGCCGTACTCGCCGGTGTCCCGCCATGCGCCGTACTGGTCGAGGTCCTGGTAGCCGACCACCTCGTCGGAGACGTAGCGGACGCTGCCGGACTGCGCGTAGCGGTGGTCGCGCCGACTGGCCCAGTCGTCGAATGCGTCGCCGCCGTCGATGTCGGTGATCGTCACCATGGACAGGCTGGCGTCGTTGAAGCGGTAGCTGCGCCCGGGGTTGATCGGGCGCTGCGCATTGTTCTCGCCGAACACGGTGGCGCCGCCGTCGAACGCGGTGACCCGGGTGCTGCCGTCGCGGTCGTCGACGTCGACGCGGAACGTGCCGGGCTGGTCGACCACCAGCGCCACCGTGGGAGTGTCTATTTCGTAGCTCTGGCCGTCGTCGAGGTGGCGCACGGTGAGACTGAGCGTGCCCTGGGTCAGCTCGACCTGGGCCAGGTTGTCGTTGAGGTCGAGCAGGCCGAAGTCGGTCCGCCCGTCGATGCGCAGCGTGCCGCCGCCGAACTCCAGCTCGGCGCGCGCACCCTGGGCGGTGGACAACTTGTCGCCGGTGGTCAGCGGGCGGTTGATGTTGGCGTCGCTCCAGTCCCTAGCGCCGGCAGGCAGAAAGCCGAGGTCGCCGGCGATGTACGACAGCCGTGCCACCCGGCTCGGCGGGTCGGCGCTGTCGTCGGCACCGGATTGCGCGTGGGTCAGGCCGGCAGCCACGCACAGCAGCATGAACGCCAGTGCCCGCCAGCGACGGCGCCACGAAACAGGGGACTCGGCAAACCTGGGCATGCGGCTCTCCTTCGGACGGGCGTATGAGACTGGAGCGGGGCGGGTGTTCGTCATGGTGCGGTCAACGTGCATTGTCGGGCCGGCGATGACCCTCGCCAGAGTATGCGCAGAGGGTCGTTCAGCACGCGTTGGGCGCCGCGCCGCCGTCTGTGCATGCGGGGCACCTTTCGTCCAGCCAGGCATCAAGAGCCTCACCCCCTCCTGACCTTCCCTACGGTGCAGGGGGACCGGTCGTGGAGCTGCGCGCTCTGCTCCCTCCCCTGCATGGCAGGGGAGGGCAGGGGTGGGGTGCTCTTCGCTCCCGCGAGCTTTTCAACCACGCGAATCCCGGGTTACCATCCGCCGGCCAAGGCGGGTGTAGCTCAATGGTAGAGCTGTAGCTTCCCAAGCGTGCGACACGAGCCGTGTACACGCGTAAAGGCAACCAGGGCCTCATAGCCTGGTAAACCGAAGCCCCAAGCACTCCATTGTGCGCAAGGCGGGACACGGCCCGAATCCGTGACACGATGCGCCGGTAACCGGGCAATTGGTGGGCAATCTGCTCGCCAACCTCGGTATCGACGCGGTACACGGCGAACGCCGTGCGAGTAATTGTCAGTCGGCCTCGTGCCGAACTGACCCGGTGTTCAGCCACCGGTAGCTTAGGAGCAGTGCGGAACTGGAAACGGTTCTGTGCCAAGCGCTCTGACAATGTAGCCACCCTCACGGGTACGCTGGTCCCGCGAGGGGCCGGCGTGACCTCGGAAGATGCATCCGAGTAGGCGCTAGGCTGTGCAGCAAGGGTTAGCGCAAGCGAACCATCGTCTTAAACGTCGTCAAGCTAACTGGGCCAAAGGCATTTGATAGGCCCTGCCCAAAATGGGACGAGGTCGGACATTCCCCTGCTTGGTGGGAATGCGCTGATGGAGTACCTCCGGCGAAAAGATGGAACCCTAGCTACACTGTTACTTGTACGGAACGTGGAAACCCCGATAGGCTGTCGTCACTCCGGTGCCGACTAGACATCCCGCAAGGAATGTTGAAGGCTTAGCGGGCACAGGATCGCGGAGAAAGCGAAGGCCCGACTGTAATGGTCGGGATAGGGGATGAAACGATCGCCCCGACCCGAAAGGGTGCAGACTTCCGCGTGGTGGCCTGTCGCTAGACAGGCCTGACAACCAACTCCCGATGGGGCGACGCCCCCATCAGGGGGGCGTCCATCCCCAAAGGGTCATGGGCGGGTGTAGCTCAATGGTAGAGCTGTTGCTTCCCAAGCAACTGACGAGGGTTCGATTCCCTTCACCCGCTCCAACTTTGGAGGACTGATATGGACGCCAATACCCTTGGCGATGTCGCCTCCGCGCGCTGGAACCAGTGGCACACGATCCCGTGGGCCGAAGCGTTCCAACACGTCAGGAGGTTGCAGGCACGCATAGCGAAGGCAGCAAAGGACGAAAACTGGCGCGCCGTGAAACGGTTGCAAAAGTTGCTAGTCCGCTCGACTACCGCACGAGCAGTCGCGGTGCGTCGAGTTACGGAGAACCAAGGCCGGAAGACCCCCGGTGTGGATGGCCTCACTTGGTCCACACCCAAGGAGAAGTGGAAGGCGATATCAGCGCTGGATTCGCGCGGGTACCGTCCCAAGCCACTTCGCAGGATCCACATCCCGAAAGCCAACGGCGGGAAGAGGCCCTTGGGCATACCGACGATGAAGGACCGAACCATGCAGGCGCTGCACTGGCTTGCACTCGATCCTGTCGCGGAAACCCGAGGTGACCTCAACTCGTACGGCTTTCGCTCCGGACGCTCAACGGCAGATGCCATCGCCCAGTGCCACAACGCACTGAGCCGAGAACATTCGCCGCAATGGGTACTGGAGGGCGATATCAAAGCGTGCTTCGACAACATCAGCCATGACTGGCTGGTGCGCAACGTGCCGATGGATCGGCGCTTGCTGGAGAAGTGGCTCAAAGCCGGGTTTGTGGAGGGTCGGAAACTGTTCCCGACGGATGCAGGTACGCCACAGGGCGGGATCATTTCCCCGTGCTTGGCAAACCTGGCGTTGGACGGCATGGAGCGGATGTTGAAAGACAGCCTCCCACGCCGGGACAAGGTGAATTTCATCCGGTATGCGGACGACTTTGTGGTGACTGCGATCTCGAAGGAGGTCTTGGAAGCCAAGGTCAAGCCGCTGATCGTGGGTTTCCTATCCGAGCGCGGATTAGTGCTCTCGGAAAAGAAGACAAAAATCACTCACGTGACGGAGGGGTTCGATTTCCTTGGCTGGCATGTTCAGAGGCACAAGAAATTTCTGAACATTGTCCCGTCGAAACGAAACGCCAAGGCGTTCTACGCAAAGGTCAGCGATCGGCTACGCGAGTTACGAGGTGCAAGGCAGGACGACGTGGTGTTCGCCCTCAACCCGATTCTCCGGGGATGGGCCAACTACCACAAAATCGTGCATGCATCACGGACGTTTGCGAAGCTCGATTACCAGATCACGCGCGCGCTATGGCGATGGGCAACGCGTCGGCATCCCATGAAGGGCAAGCGTTGGATCAAACGGCGGTACTTCCGTCGAGATGATTCCCGCGACTGGCTCTTTCGGACGGATATGTCCAACCTGATGCATTTGGCCAAGATTCCTATGGTCAAACACGTAAAGGTTAGGTCCGACACCAACCCATACGACCCAAAGGACGAGGCCTACTTCGACGAGCGACTGACTCGGCGGATGCGGTCCACTCTGCAAGGACGCAGGAGGTTGCACTGGCTGTGGAACAGACAGGAGGGCATCTGCCCAATCTGCTCCGCCAAGATCACCAAGACCACAGGATGGAATGTTCATCATGTGGTGTGGAGGGTCTATGGTGGGTCCGACAAACTGTCCAACCTGCAGTTGCTCCACCCGACGTGTCATACGCAGTTGCACGCGCGTGGTGCGAAGGGATAGGCTGCCGCTCTGTCAGCGGGTGCTGATCGAGTTCTTGGCTGCTTGAGCCGTATGAGGCGAAAGTCTCACGTACGGTTCTTAGGGGAGGGGGTGGCCGCGAGGCCACCTCCTCACCCGACTACTGACGAGGGTTCGATTCCCTTCACCCGCTCCAATCCCCGGTCCCCCGAGCGACTCCCCGAACCCATATGGCGGATCTGATCACCCTCGGCTGGCGGGAGCGGCTGGCGTTGCCGCAGCTGGGTATCGGCGTGCTCAAGGCCAAGCTCGATACCGGCGCGCGCAGCAGTTCGCTGCATGTGGACACCCTCGAAGAGTTCCAGCGCGACGGCGCGACCTGGCTGCGTTTCACCCTGCATGTCGGGCGGCGCCAGCTGGTCGACATCCGTTGCGAGGCGCCGGCGCTGGACCGCCGCACGGTCACCGACACCGGCGGCCGGCGTACCGAGCGCTGGTTCATCCGCAGTGAGCTGCAACTGGCCGGGCAGCGCTTCAGCGTCGACATCAACCTGACCGATCGCCGGCATATGCTGTTTCCGATGCTGCTGGGCCGCAGTGCGCTGGATGGGCGCTTTGCGGTGGACCCGGCGCGCTCCTATACCCAGCCGCGGCCACTGGCGGTGGCCATGGGCCTTCAATGACGGCCAGCCCATGAAGATCGCGATCCTGTCGCGCAACACCCGACTCTATTCGACCAAGCGCCTGGTCGAGGCCGCGCGCGTGCGCGGGCACGTGGTGCGCGTGTTCGATCCGTTGCGCTGCTACGTGCGCGTCGCGCCAGGTGCGTCGTCGATCCGCTACAAGGGCAAGGAAGTGCGCGACATCGACGCGGTGATCCCGCGCATCGGCACCACCAGCACGTTCTACGGCACCGCGGTGCTGCGCCAGCTGGAGATGATGGGCGTGTACACGCCGAACCCGTCCGACGCGGTGCTGCGCGCGCGCGACAAGCTGCGCTGCCTGCAGATCCTTGCCGCGCAGGGCATCGACATGCCGGTAACGGTGTTCGGCGACAACCCGGACGACACCGACGACGTGCTGGCCCTGCTCGGCGATCCGCCGCACGTGATCAAGCTCAACGAGGGCAGCCAGGGCACCGGCGTGGTGCTGGCCGAGAAGCGCGCCGCGTCGCAGAGCGTGATCGAGGCGTTCCGCGGGCTGTACGCGAACTTCCTGGTGCAGGAGTTCGTGGCCGAGGCGAAGGGCAGCGACCTGCGCTGTTTCGTGGTCGGCAAGAAGGTGGTGGCGGCGATGCAGCGCGACGCCACCCCCGGCGATTTCCGCGCGAACCTGCATCGCGGCGGTACCGCAATGGCGGCCACGCTGAGCGTCGAGGAGAAACGCATCGCCGTGCGTGCTGCTGCTGCGCTGGGGCTGGGCATTGCCGGAGTGGACCTGCTGCGCTCGAACCGCGGCCCGCTGCTGCTGGAAGTGAACGCCTCGCCGGGGCTGGAAGGCATCGAGGCAGCCACCGGCGTCGACGTGGCTGGCGCGATCATGGACCTGCTGGAAGCGCAGGCCCGCGAGGTGTGCGCCGAGTCCCGCCCGCGCCGCAAGCCTGTCAAGGCCTGAGCGCTGCTGCTTGCAAGGGTGGCACCATCCCGTTGGACATCGCGAAGAGAGCAGTGTGGCCAGACGAGAACGGGTTAACCGCACCGTAACCACGGACCCCCTATAAAGCACTCACTGTTTTTTGCGGCACGATGGCCTGAATGGCCCGGTGACGGCAGACAATGGTATCGGGGCAGTAGCTTGGGCCCAGGTGGCGACGGCGAGTCGCGCATCTGGGCCTTTTTATTGCCTGCGCGACCCCCCATTCAGTTTGACGGCGTGGCCGGTGCGCCGGCTTCACCCAAGATTGTTAAGCTTGCAGCCACAGCCGGCCCGTGCGCCGGCTGCGCAGGAGTGACACATGCGCGTACTGGTGATCGAAGACAACAGCGATATCGCGACCAACATCGGCGATTATCTGGAAGACCGGGGCAACGTGGTCGATTTCGCGGGTGACGGCGTGACCGGCCTGCATCTGGCGGTGGTGCATGATTTCGACGTGATCGTGCTCGATCTCACCCTGCCCGGCATGGACGGCCTGGAAGTCGCGCGCAAGCTGCGCCACGAGGCGCACAAACAGACGCCGATCCTGATGCTGACCGCGCGCGACGCGCTGGAGCAGAAGCTGACCGGCTTCGAGTCCGGCGCCGACGACTACATGACCAAGCCGTTCGCGCTGCAGGAGCTGGCCGCGCGGCTGGAAGTGCTGGCGCGCCGCGGCAAGGGCCCGCAGAGCCGCGTGCTGAAGGTGGCTGACCTCACCTTCAACTTGGACACGCTCACGGTGAACCGCGAGGGCAAGTCGATCCAGCTGAACCCGATCGGCCTGAAGCTGCTGCAGGCGCTGATGGAAGCGAGCCCGTCGGTAGTCACCCGGCAGGACCTGGAACAGCGCGTGTGGGGCGAAGAACTACCGGACAGCGACTCGCTGCGCGTGCACATCCACGGCCTGCGTGCGGCGATCGACAAACCGTTCGACAAGCCGTTGATCCACACGCGGCACGGCATTGGCTATCGGATGGTCGAGCCGGATGCAGTCCAGGCGTAAGCTTCGCTTTCGATTGATCGTCTCCTTCGCGCTGTTCGGCTTCGGCCTCAGCGCGCTGTTTGCCGTGGCCGCGCTGTACGTGCGCGCGAAGGTGGAAGACCAGCTGGTGGTGTCGGCGTTGCAGCACGACGTCGACCAGGCGGTCGAGAACAAGCACCTGCACCCCGACCTGCCGCTGAAATCCGACCTGATCGACGCCTGGCTGTGGAGCGACCGCACGATCTACAAGGCGCCGCTGGCCTGGCAGAACCTGACGAACGGCGTCTACGACATGAAGGACGTGGACGAGTCGGGTCGTCCACGCCATTACAAGCTGGCGGTCAGCCGCAAATACGGCCTGATCGCGTTCGTCATCTACGACATCAGCCGCGAGGACCTGGGCAAGCAGCAGCTGATCCTGTCGCTGGTCGGCGCCGTGTTGCTGTTCAGCCTGTTGTCGCTGGCGATCGGCTTGTGGCTGTCGCGCAAGGTCCTGAAGCCGGTCAGCGAGCTGGCCAACCGCTTGCGCGACTTCCGCAAGGCCGGCAAGGCCGAACCGCTGGCACCGCATTTCGCCGATGACGAGGTGGGCGAGCTGGCGCACGCGCTGGACGAATATTCAGCGCGGCTCACCGCGATGGTCGAGCGCGACCGCGAGTTCAACTCCGACGTCAGCCATGAGCTGCGCACGCCACTGGCGGTGATCGCCAGCACCACCGAATTGCTGCAGGGCTCGCCTGACCTCACGCCCAAACTCGCCGAACGCCTCAAGCGCATCGAGCGTGCCTCGCGCCAGGCCACCGAGCTGATCGAGGCCTTGCTGCTGCTGTCACGCGCCGAACGGCGTGGCCCGACCCGCGGCGAAACCACCGAGGTGGGCAAGGTCGCCGCCGACGTGATCGAGAGCCAGCGCCCGCAGATGCGTGGCAAGCCGCTGACCATCGACCTTGCCGTCAACGCGCCAGTCAACGTCAACGCGCCGGCCTCGGTGCTGTCGGTGGCGCTGACCAACCTGGTCGGCAACGCGATCAAGTACACGCTCGAAGGCAGCGTGCGCGTCGAAGTGGGCGACGGCCGCATCGAGGTGATCGACACCGGCCCCGGGATCAAGCCGGAAGACGCCGAGCGCCTGTTCCAGCGCGGCGTGCGCGGCGAAGGCGCTGGCGGCAGCGGCGCCGGCCTCGGCCTGGCGATCGTGCGCCGGCTGTGCGAACTCTACGGCTGGGACGTCTCGATGCGCCCGCGCGCCGATGCCAACGGTGCGATCGCCAGCATCAGGTTCAGCTGACGCCGTGAGCTCCTTCCCCTTGCCATGGGGGAGGTTGGTGACCGCAGGGAGTCCTTCAGGTGAGGGGTTGTCCGGGCTTGCCGGGAGCGAAGATCAAGAGCGACCCCACCCCGACCCTCCCCTGCGATGCAGGGGAGGGAGTACAGCGGCTTCGCTCCTCCCCCTGCTAGCAGGGGGATGCCGGGAGGGGGTCGCTTTTGACGTTGGCTTGGCGAAGAGCGACCCCACCCCAGCCCTCCCCTGCGGTGCAGGGGAGGGAGCACATCACACCTGCTCCAGCCAGCCCCACTTGTCGTGGGTGCGGCCGTCGAACAGGCCGAAGAACAGTTCCTGCAGGCGCAGGGTCACGCGGCCGGCCTTGCCGGTGCCGACCTGCTTGCCGTCGACCGAGCGGATCGGGGTGATCTCGGCGGCGGTGCCGCACATCAGCACTTCCTCGGCGAGGTACAGGTATTCGCGCGGGATGTCGCGTTCGACCACGTCGATGCCGTCCTCGCGGGCCAGCGTCATCAGCGTGTTGCGGGTGATGCCGGTGAGCAGCGAGGCGCTGGCCGGCGGGGTGTGCAGCACGCCGTCGAAGACCAGGAACAGGTTCTCGCCGGCACCTTCGCTGAGCAGGCCGGTGGAGGCCAGCGCGATGCCCTCGCCGAAGCCCAGGCGGCGCGCTTCACGCGCGATCAGCTGGCCGGACAGGTAGTTGCCACCGGCCTTGGCACCGGCCGGGATGGTGTTCGGCGCGAAACGCTGCCAGCTCGACACGCAGGCGTCGATGCCGTTCTGCAGCGCCTCGGCGCCGAGGTACGGGCCCATCGGCCAGGCGGCCACGGCCATGTCGATCGGGGTCTCGGCGGAGAGACCGAAGCCGCCCAGTCCGCGATACGCCACCGGGCGCAGGTAGGAAGCACCCAGGCCGTTCTTCTTGATCACTTCGCGGCAGGCTGCGGCCAGTTCGTCGGCCGTGTACGGCAGCGCCATGTCGTAGATCTTGGCCGACTGGTACAGCCGGTTCAGGTGGTCGGTGAGGCGGAAGATCGCCGCGCCGTCGGGCGTGGCGTAGCTGCGGATGCCCTCGAACACCGACGAACCGTAGTGCAGCGCGTGCGACATCACGTGGGTGGTCGCCTCGGCCCAGGGCTTGATGCTGCCGTTCTGCCAGATCCACTCGGGGTATTGCTGGGCCATGTCGATTCTCCATTGGGGACCGCCCATGATAACTGCTGGGCGCCGGGTCGGCGTCAACGGCTGCGTCAATCCGCGCTGCGCAGCCACAGGCAGCCGGCCTGGTGCACGAGGTCGAAGCGCAGTTCGCGCGGGCTGCCGCTGCCGTCGTTGCCGGCGGTATGCAGCACCAGCTGGTTGCCGTCCGACGGCGGCGCGGGCGGGGTGTCCGTGATCGGCGGGATGCCGGTGCTGGCGGTGGCCGGCGCGGCGCCGTCCGGGAGGTCCACGTCGAGCAGCGGCTGTTTCATCAGTTCGGCCAGCGAGCGGATGTCCGCGGTCACCACGCCGCGACCATAGCCGTCCCACAGCATCAGGCCGGCCATGCGGTTGGCATCGCGACTGGCGAAGGCGGCGATCACGCTGCGGCGCAGTTCGTCGGGACTGGCGGCGCACAGGACGGGCGACGGCGCTGCCGGTGACGTGGCCTGCGCGGACGGAGCGTTCGGGTTGACCGGAGTGGCTTGCAGCGCCGCGCAGGGCTGGTCGGTGAACACGGCGCCGCCGCTCGCGCCAATGCAGCGATGGATCGGCGTCTGCGCCGCGGCGGGCGCGGTACAGGCAAGCAGAATCAGGCAGGGCAGGATGGCCGACCGGTGCATCGCGCCAGCATACCCGCCGAGTGAATCAGGAAAGTTGCTGCAGTACCGCCTGCGTGGCACGGGCCCGGTTCAGCGTATAGAAGTGCAGCCCGGGTGCGCCGCCGTCGAGCAGGCGCCGACACAGTTGCGCCACCACTTCGGCGCCAAGCGCGCGCACCGCGTCGGCGTCGTCGCCGTGGGCCTGCATGCGCTTGGCGATCCAGCGCGGGATCTCCGCGCCGCACATCTCGGAGAAGCGCCGCAGCTGGCTGTAGTTCGTGATCGGCATGATCCCCGGCACGATCGGCACCTCGACGCCCAGCCGGCGCACGTCGTCGACGAAGCGGAAATACGCATCGGGGTTGAAGAAGTACTGGGTGATCGCGCCGTTCGCGCCGGCGTCGATCTTCGCCTTGAAATGCTGCAGGTCGCGCAGCGCGTCGTCGGCCTGCGGATGGGTTTCCGGGTACGCCGCCACCTCGATGTGGAAGTGGTCGCCGCAGTGCTCGCGGATGAATGCCACCAACTCGGCGGCGTAGCGGAAGTCGCCCGCGGTGGCCATGCCCGAAGGCATGTCGCCACGCAGTGCCACGATGCGCCGGTAGCCTGCCGCGCGATAGCCGTCCAGCAGCGCGGCGATCTCGGCCCGGGTGCCGCCCATGCACGACAGGTGCGGCGCCACGTTGAGCCCATGCTGCGCATGCAGTCGCGCCACGGTATCGCCGGTATAGCTGAGCGTGGAGCCGCCGGCGCCGAACGTGACCGAGGCGTAGTCCGGCCGGTGCGCCTTCAGCACCTGCGCCGCCCGGTCCAGCTGCGCACGCTGCTCGTCGGTCTTGGGCGGGAAGAATTCGAAGCTGATCGACGGCATCGCACGGGTTCCTGGTGGCGGTGCCGGCGAGTATATATCTTTGTGTCGCGATGAAGCGATAGATTGTAGGTCGGGACGGGATGCTGCCGCGTCGGCCGCAGGATGGGCGAGGAGTTCCGGGCCCACGCATAAAAAACGGGGCGCATCGCTGCGCCCCGTCATGTGGGAGAACCGGGCTCTCATTCCCGATTCTCCATTCCCGGCAAATCAGTAGCGGTAATGATCCGGCTTGTACGGGCCTTCCACCGGCACGCCGAGGTAGCCAGCCTGTTCCCTGGTCAGCGTGGTCAGCTTCACGCCGATCTTCTCCAGGTGCAGGCGGGCGACTTCCTCGTCGAGCTTCTTCGGCAGGATGTAGACCTTGGCCTCGTACTTGTCCTTGTTCGCCCACAGGTCGATCTGCGCCAGCGTCTGGTTGGAGAACGAGTTGGACATCACGAAGCTCGGGTGGCCGGTGGCGCAGCCCAGGTTGACCAGGCGGCCTTCGGCCAGCAGGAAGATCGCGCGGCCGTCCTTGAACACGTACTTGTCCACCTGCGGCTTGATGTTGATCTTCTCGACGCCGGCCATCGCGTTCAGCGCGTCGACCTGGATCTCGTTGTCGAAGTGGCCGATGTTGCAGACGATGGCCTGGTCCTTCATCGCCTTCAGGTGATCCAGCGTCAGCACGTCCTTGTTGCCGGTGGTGGTGACATAGATGTCGCCGCGACCCAGCGTGCTCTCGACCGTGTTGACCTCGAAGCCTTCCATCGCCGCCTGCAGCGCGTTGATCGGGTCGATCTCGGTGACCACCACGCGCGAACCGTAGGCACGCAGCGAATGCGCGCAGCCCTTGCCGACGTCGCCATAGCCGCAGACCACGGCGACCTTGCCGGCCAGCATCACGTCCATCGCGCGCTTCAGGCCGTCGGCCAGCGACTCGCGGCAGCCGTACAGGTTGTCGAACTTGCTCTTGGTGACCGAGTCGTTGACGTTGATCGCCGGGATCAGCAGCGACTTCGCCTCGGCCAGCTGGTACAGGCGATGCACGCCGGTGGTGGTCTCCTCGGAGACGCCCTTCCAGTCCTTCACCACGGTGTGCCAGTAGCCCGGGCGCTCGGTGTGCACGCGCTTGAGCAGGTTCTTGATGACCTGCTCCTCGTGCGAGGACGCCTTCTCGTCGACCCACTTCGAACCGTTCTCCAGCTCGTAGCCCTTGTGGATCAAGAGCGTCACGTCGCCGCCGTCGTCGACCACCAGCTGCGGGCCGAGGAAGCCGCCCTTGCCGTCGGGGAAGGACAGCGCGTCCAGCGTGCAGTCCCAGTACTCTTCCAGCGTCTCGCCCTTCCAGGCGAACACCGGTGTGCCGGTGGCGGCGATCGCGGCGGCGGCATGGTCCTGGGTCGAGAAGATGTTGCACGAGGCCCAGCGCACGTCGGCGCCGATGTCCTTCAGCGTCTCGATCAGCACCGCGGTCTGGATCGTCATGTGCAGCGAGCCGGTCACGCGCACGCCCTTCAGCGGCAAGGTGGCGGCGTGCTTCTTGCGGATCGACATCAGGCCCGGCATCTCGTGCTCGGCGATGTCCAGTTCCTTGCGGCCCCAGTCGGCCAGCGACAGGTCGCGAATCTTGTAGTCGTGGTGGTTTTCTTTGAGTGCGGCGTTCATGCGTATCTCCGGTTAGTGCGAGGCTCTTGCGAAGAATCCGGCCATGGATGGCCGGCCTGCTGCGAAGGGACTCGCGTAAAACAACCGGGCGCCGTTGTGGAACGTGCCGCGCCGAGCCTGGCCGTTTTTGTGAAGGGCCCGCACCGGGAGGTGGGGATTTTGCGGATGGGATCCGCCTTCACGGCAACGGTCGCAGCGCCCCTCGGCGGGCAGTACAGAGGGGGCATTGTAACGGCAGACATGAGCTTATGCCGCATGGTTGGGTGTCCCCCGCGCCCGGATTGGTTACGCTGGGGCTTGGCCCGCCCTGGAGCAGCTGCGTGGAACAAAGTCGCGAACCCGAATTCCTGCCGCCCGACGGCCCGCTGCGCGAGGACGTCAGCCGGCTCGGCGCGATGGTCGGGCGGATGCTGGCCGAGCAGGGTGGCGACGCGTTTTTCAACCGGGTCGAGCAGGTACGTACCGCCGCGATCCGCCGTCGCCGCGAAGGCGCCTCGGTCGACGACCTGGCTACCTCGCTGGCTGGCCTCGACGCCCACGACGCCGAGGCGCTGGCGCGCGCGTTTGCCACCTATTTCCAGGCGGTGAACACGGCCGAGCGGGTGCACCGCATCCGCCGCCGCCGCGACTATCAGCGCGAGGGCAGCGCGCCGCAGCCGGAATCGCTGCTCGACGTGCTGGGCCGGCTGAAGGCCGAGGGCGTGGGCGTCGACGAACTGGTCGGCTGGCTCGACCGGCTGTGGATCGAGCCGGTGTTCACCGCGCACCCGACCGAGGCGGTGCGCCGCTCGCTGCTGGAGAAGGAACAGGCGATCGTCGCTTCGCTGATCGACGGCTTCGACCCGCAGCGCACGCCGCAGGAGCGGCAGGAGGACGACGACCGCATCTACATGGCGCTGTCCGCCGGCTGGCAGACCGCCGAGGCCTCGCCGGTGCGGCCCAGCGTGCAGGACGAACGCGAGCACGTGGATTTCTACCTGGCCAACCCGCTGTACCGGATCGTGCCGGCGCTGTACGAATCGCTGGCGCAGGCGCTGCAACAGACCTACGGCGTGGCAATCAGGTTGCCGCGGCTGCTGCGCTTCGCCAGCTGGGTCGGCGGCGACATGGACGGCAACCCGAACGTGGGCGCCGACACCATCGCCGACTGCCTCGACTCGCAGCGCGCGCTGGTGCTGGAGCGCTACCGCGAGGACGTGGCCACGCTGGCGCGATCGCTCAGCCAGACCGAGGGGAGGGTTGCCGCCTCGGTGGCGCTGCGCGTGCGGCTGGCAGACTACCGCACACGCTTTCCCGCCGCCGCGGCGCAGATCCGTCCGCGCCATGCCGACATGCCGTACCGCTGCCTGCTGCAGCTGGTCGGCGCGCGGCTGGCGCTGACCGGTGACGAATCTGCGGACGGCTATCCGTCCAGTGACGAATTGCTGGACGACCTGCAGCTGATCGCCGACAGCCTGTTGCAGCATCGCGGCGTGCACGCCGGCGCCTATGCGGTGGAGCGCCTGCTGTGCCGCGTGCGCAGTTTCGGCTTCCACCTGGCGCGGCTCGACGTGCGGCAGGATTCGCGCGTGCACGATGACGCGCTGGCGGCCCTGCTGGCCGATCCGGACTGGTCCACCCGCGACAGCAGTGCACGCGCCGACCGGCTGCGCCCCTACGCCAGCGGCCAAGCCGCGTTTGCGCACAGCAGCGACGCGAATGCCGAGTCGCTGCAGGCCGTGTTCGCCACCTTGCGCGACAGCCGTCGCAGCCATGGTCGCGACGCCACCGGCCTGTACATCATCAGCATGGCGCGTTCGGCCGCCGACGTGCTGGCGGTCTTGGCGCTGGCGCGGCGTGGCGGCCTGGTCGATGCGGCCGGCGACGTGCCGCTCAACATCGCGCCGCTGTTCGAGACCGTCGACGACCTGAAGAACGCGCCGGCCACGTTGCGCGCGCTGCTCGACGATCCGGTCTACCGCCGCCACCTCGCCGCGCGCGGCGACCAGCAGTGGGTGATGCTGGGCTACTCCGACAGCGGCAAGGACGGTGGCACGCTGGCCTCGCGCTGGGGCCTGCAGCGCGCCCAGGTGGAACTGCTGGAGGTGGCGAACGCGGCCGGCATCCACCTGGCCTTCTTCCACGGCCGCGGCGGCTCGGCCAGCCGCGGCGGCGCGCGCATCACGCCGGCGCTGATGTCCTCGCCGCGCGGCGCGGTGGCCGGCGTGCTGCGGGTGACCGAACAGGGCGAGGTGATCCATCGCAAGTACGGCATCCGTGCGCTGGCACTGCGCAACCTGGAGCAGACCGTGGGTGCGGTGCTGCGCGCCAGCTTGCGTCCACGTGAAGACGAACCGCGCGAAGAGCGCTGGCGCGAAGTGATGAACACGCTGTCGGCGACCAGCCGGCAGAGCTATCGCGCCTTCGTCGAGCGCGACGGATTCGTCGACTATTTCCGCAGCGCCACGCCAGTCGACGTGATCGAGCGGATGACCCTGGGCTCGCGCCCGGCCAGCCGCCGCAGCATGCGCGGCGTGCAGGACCTGCGCGCGATCCCGTGGGTATTCGCCTGGACCCAGTGCCGCTCGATCCTGCCCGGCTGGTACGGCCTGGGCAGCGCGCTGGAGCAGGGCGCGCAGCAGTTCGGCGAAGAAACGCTGGCCGAGATGGCGCGCGACTGGCCGTTCTTCACCAACCTGCTGGATGACGTGGAGATGGTGCTGGCCAAGTGCGACCTGGACATCGCCGAAGCGTTCTCGAAATTGTCCGGCCCGCTGCACGCGGAGTTCTTCGGCCTGATCCGCGCCGAGTTCGCGCGCACCCGCCACTGGCTGCTGCAACTCAAGCGCAGCGATGCGCTGCTGCAGGGCGAGCCGCGCCTGGCCGCCTCGATCCGCCTGCGCAATCCCTATGTCGATCCGATGAGCCTGCTGCAGGTCGACCTGCTGCAGCGCTGGCGCGCAGGCGGCGGCGAAGACGATGCCGTGCTGCAGGCCCTGGTCGCCTGCGTCAATGGTGTATCGCAAGGTTTGCAGAACACCGGCTGATTCATTCGATTGGGGGCATCATGCAGGGATGGCTTTTGTGGCTGGGACTTCTGCAGGCGACGCCGGTGGCAGCAGCGCCATGCGCCAGCCTGGATCGCTGCATGCAAGTGGTTCATGCCGCCGCGTCAACGCTGACGCCTGGTGCGTGGTATCCGTCCTGCGACGCCTTGCGCGAACAGTTCGAAGTCTACGGTGAGGAAGCCAGGCATCGCCTGCTGGCCGTGGCCAATGCCTCGAACCCGGCCGAACACGACATCGCCGGTTGCCTGCTGGCGGGTTGGCCGGCGTGGTCGCCGTCCGACATGCCCGCGCTGAAGCGGGCGATTGCGCTGGAAAACGGTGGCGGCTGGATCGTGCGTGCCATGGCGAAGTTCCCGCAAGAACAGGCGGCGGAAGTGGTCATTCCGATTGTCGAGCGTGATGGGGCCATGAACCAGGCAGGTTTCGTGCTCGCCGAAGCGATGCCTGCGGCATTGCCGCAGGTGCTGCGCAGAATGGTCCACGCAACCAGAGAGGCGCGCGACAATCTTGCTGCTGCGCTGTCGTTTGAGTCCTCGTTCCCCGCCGATACTGCTTCCCTGGACCGGATGCTGCACGCCCTGGTCGACGCATCGACGAATCATTCGCTTCCCGCAGACGAGCGGGAGCAGGCGCTGCTGCTCGTTGCCAGCTTCGGTATGCGGGCACGCCAGCATGGCGCCGCGATCCGGGCCCTGGCCAATGACGATGATCCGCGATTGCGCAAGGCGGCGCATTCCGCCTTGCGCTCAATGCTGGATCCTTCGGTGCTGGAGGAGATTGTGGCCAGTTGTCCGCTACCCGGAACCGAGGCCACGTTCAAGCCGGATTCCGGCGTGCCACCACCGTCCGCGGATGCACCGGGCGAAAGCGGTGCAGCGGGTTGTTTCGATGCGCTGGCTGGCATGGGACGGGATGCCAGGCAGGTGGCGCCACGGCTGCTGCCCTATCTGAAGTCCACCTCTTGGCAATGGCGGGTGCAGACGGCAGAGGCGCTTGGCCTGCTCGGCAACCGTTCGGTGAGTTCGGCCTTGCTTCCGTTGCTCGAGGACCGCGACTGGCAAGTCGTGGCTGCGGCGATTCTTGCCGAGGTCCGGCTGGGCGACGAGACGGCCATTCCGTCGCTGCAGCAGGTCGCGCAGACACACTGGTTTGCCGACGTTCGGCGTGCCGCCAATGAGGCCGTCGCGGCCATGCAGGCGGGCAACCCCAAGGTGCTGGAGTCGCTGTACAGGACGGATAACCGGTTCGCCAACCTGCTCTTGAACAATCCGCTCGCCAGACAGGTGGCCAGTTGTCCGCTGCTGTCGGCAACGAGAGCTCCGATGAGGGTGCATCTTCATGCCGGCACGCTCAGTGGAAGCGATCGCGGGGAGTTTGGCGGCAACCTGGTATGGATGCGCGCCGGCGATCCGTCGAAGGTGCTGCTCGAAAGAAACGTCAGCGGCATGCTGAAGCTGTCCGATCGCACGGCCTGGGTGATCACCGGCCTGTCACACATGGGCATGGAATACGCGGCGGTCTACCGGGTCCAGACAACGGACGAAGGCAAGGAGGTCACGATCTCCCGTCTGCTGAACCTGCCTGCGGCCAGTCGTGATCTTTCGGTCGACGGAGACGGACTGCGCAGCAGCAGTCGGGTCGGCTCGTACCTGCTGGTTCCTGCGGATGCCGAAGGTCGGTCGGTGCGGATCAGTCAGGTCGATTGTGCGCACTGATCTTTCCGTGAACGGCCGCATCCGCATCGCCGAACTCAGGCAGGTGCTGTCGCTGGGTCGCCCGGCCCAGATCGAGCCGGGCAGCGAAGCAAACCTGTTTCGCCTTGATGCCTCCGGCGATACCGCCAGCCGGGTGCAGGGTGCGCTCCTACAATTTGAGGCTTGCTTGCAGGGCCGCGATGCGTGCCTCGCGTGGCAGCCGCTTCCACGCGATCTCCAGCTTGAGCGCCTCGCCGCGGCTGGCGACCCATATCCAGCCCAGCAATTGCTTCGGCGGGTTGGAGCGGGTGAAGCGGGCGCCCTTGCCGCTGAGGTGTTTCGCGTAGCGCTGCTCGGGGTCGCGGGCGATGCCGGTGTAGACGCGGCCGTCGGCACATTCGAGCAGGTAGACGGCCCAGGCGTCCGTGCCGGGGGCATCGCTCATGGGCTCAGGCCCACTCGACCAAGCCTTCGGCCGCGCAGACCTGCTTCCACGACGGCCGTGCCTTCAGCCGCGTAGCCAGTGCCGCCAGCTGCGGCCATGCCGTCGCCGGCTTCGGCATGTTGCGCGACCAGCGCATCAGCATCAGCGCGTACAGGTCGACCACGCTGAAGTGGTCGCCCAGCAGATACGGGCCATGCGCGGCAAGGTGGGCGTCGAGCTTCGTCCAGCACTTCTCGATGCCGGCGCGGGCCGCCTGCTTGACCGTGTCGGCGCCTTCGGGCAGGTGGTCGCCGGGGTAGAACCACTGGCGGAACAGCGGCTGCAGGTTGTTGGCCAGGTACAGCATCCACTGCAGGTAGTCGGCGCGTTTGGCACTCCCTGCGGCTGGCGTCAGCGCCGCCTCGGGATGGCGTTCGGCCAGCAGCATCGCCAGCGCCGCGGCTTCACCGTGCGGAACGCCGTCGACCATCAGGGTCGGCACCACGCCGTTCGGGTTGACCGCCAGGTACGCCGCGCTGCGCTGCTCGCCCTTGTCGATGTCGATGCGCTTGAGCTCGTGCGGCGCGCCGATTTCCAGCAGCGCCAGGTGCACCAGCAGGTTGGCCGAGCCGGGGGCGTAGTAGAGCGTGTACATGGCGATCATCCGCAAGAGTAATCCAGCGATGATACGCCGACGACCTGCCTGACGATGGCGTATCGGAACAGTATCAGCCGTCCAGTTCGGACCAGCGCGCGTAAGCCGTGTCGAGTTCGGCCTGCAACGCCACCAGTGCCTCGTTCGCCTTGACGATCGTGGCGCTGTCCTGCTGAAAAAACGCCGGTGCGTTCATCGCGGCGGTGCGGCCGGCGATATCGGTTTCGAGTTGCTCGATGCGTTTCGGCAGCTGTTCCAGTTCGTGCTGTTCCTTGAAGCTGCGCTTGCGCTTCGGTGCAGCCGGCGCAACGGGGGCCGGTGCGGGAGATTTGCCCGCAGTGGCGGCACTGCGCGGTGCCGGCCGCTGGCGCAGCCAGTCGCTGTAGCCGCCCACGTATTCGCCGATGCGGCCTTCGCCTTCCAGCACCAGCGTGCTGGAAACCACGTTGTCGAGGAAGGCGCGGTCATGCGAGACCAGCAGCAGGGTGCCCTGGTAGTCGGTCAGCAGTTCTTCCAGCAGTTCGAGTGTTTCCACGTCGAGGTCGTTGGTGGGTTCGTCCATCACCAGCAGGTTGGACGGCTGGGCGAACAGCTTGGCCAGCAGCAGGCGGTTGCGCTCGCCGCCGGACAGGCGGGTGATCGGCGCGCGCGCACGCTCGGGCGAGAACAGGAAATCCTGCAGGTAGCCGATGATGTGTTTGCGTTGGCCGTTGAGCTCGATGTACTCGCGGCCTTCGGCCACATTGTCCAGCGCATTGAGCTGATCGTTGAGCTGCAGCCGGTGCTGGTCGAAGTAGGCGACCTGGATGCCGGTGCCCAGTTCCGCGCTGCCGCGCTGTGGCTTGAGCTCGCCCAGCATGATCTTCAGCAGCGTGCTCTTGCCGGCACCGTTCGGGCCGATGATGCCGATGCGGTCGCCGCGCATGATGGTGGTGGAAAGGTCGTCGATCAGCACGCGGCCGCCGTAGGCCTGATGTACGTGTTGCAGGTCGATCACCTTCTTGCCCGAGGCCTGCGCGTTGGCCGCGGTCATCTTCACGTTGCCGCCGAGGTTGCGCCGCTCGGCGCGCTCGTTGCGCAGCGCCTTCAGCGCGCGCACGCGGCCTTCGTTGCGCGTGCGCCGGGCCTTGACGCCCTGGCGGATCCACACTTCTTCCTGCGCCAGCTTCTTGTCGAACAGCGCGTTCGCCTGCGCTTCGGCGTGCAGGCGTTCCTCGCGCCGGCGCAGGTAGTTGTCGTAGTCGCCGGGCCAGTCGGTCAGCGCACCGCGGTCGATCTCGACGATGCGGGTGGCCAGCGCGCGCAGGAAGCTGCGGTCGTGGGTGACGAAGATGATGCTGCCGGCGAACTGCTTGAGGAAGCTTTCCAGCCAGCCGATCGCCTCGATGTCGAGGTGGTTGGTCGGCTCATCCAGCAGCAGCACGTCGGGCTTGCGCACCAGCGCCTGGGCCAGCAGCACGCGGCGCTTCATGCCGCCGGACAACGCGGCGAAGTCGGCCTCGCCAGGCAGCTCCAGCTGGGTGATCACGTCGCTGACGCGGCGATCCAGGTCCCAGCCGTGCTGCGCCTCGATCTGGTGCTGCACGTCGCCGAGCGCATCGAAATCGCCCGCATCGAGCAGGTGGTGATAACGCGCCAGCAGCCGGCCCAGGTCGCCCAGCCCCTCGGCGACCACATCGAACACGCTGCCTTCGGTGCCGTGCGGCACTTCCTGCGCCATCCGCGCGACCACGATGCCGTTCTGCACGCGCACCTCGCCGTCGTCGGCATGCAGCTCGCCGGCGATCAGCTTCATCAGGGTGGATTTGCCTTCGCCGTTGCGGCCGACGATACAGACCCGCTCGTTCGCCTCGATCGACAGATCGACATGTTCGAGCAGGAGCGGGCCGCCGATACTGAAGTCGACGCGTTGCAGTTGGATAAGGGACATCCGCCTATTGTAGCGGCAGCCGCGGCCCGGCTCGCGTCATCATGGTCGCAAAAGAAACGGGCCGCGCAAGGCGGCCCGTTCGTCTGCAGCATGCGGAACGACTTACTTCAGCTTCGCATCCTTGCGCAGCGCCTCGGCGCGGTCGGTCTTTTCCCACGAGAACGTGGTGTAGGACTTGCCGTTGGCGTCCTTGACCAGCTGCGGGGTGCGGCCGAAGTGGCCGTAGCTGGCGGTCTGCTGGTACATCGGGTGGATCAGGTCGAGCATCTGCAGGATGCCGTACGGGCGCAGGTCGAAGTGCTTGCGGATCAGCTTCTCGATCTTCTCGTCGCTGATCTTGCCGGTGCCGAAGGTGGTGACCGAGATCGAGGTGGGATGCGCCACGCCGATCGCGTAGCTGACCTGCACCTCGCAGCGGTCGGCGATGCCGGCGGCGACGATGTTCTTCGCCACGTAACGCGCGGCATAGGCGGCCGAACGGTCGACCTTGGACGGGTCCTTGCCGGAGAACGCGCCGCCGCCATGACGGGCCCAGCCGCCGTAGGTGTCGACGATGATCTTGCGGCCGGTCAGGCCACAGTCGCCCACCGGGCCGCCGATGACGAACTTGCCGGTCGGGTTGATGTGGATCTTGGTGGCCTTGTGCAGCAGCTTGGCCGGCAGCACGGGCTTGAGGATGTGCTCGCGCACCGCCTCGATCAGGTCCTTCTGCTTGACCGACGGGTCATGCTGGGTCGACAGCACCACGGCGTCGATCGCAGTGGCCACGCCGTTCTCGTAGCGCAGGGTGACCTGGCTCTTGGCGTCCGGGCGCAGCCACGGCAGCGGCGAGTTCTTCCGCTTGCGCACTTTCGCCTGCTGCTCGACCAGGCGGTGCGAGTAGTAGATCGCCGCCGGCATGAAGTCCTTCGTCTCGTTGGTGGCGTAGCCGAACATCAGGCCCTGGTCGCCGGCACCCTGGTCTTCCGGGTTCTTGCGGTCCACGCCCTGGTTGATGTCCGGCGACTGCTTGCCGATCAGGTTGATCACGCCGCAGGTGGCGCCGTCGAAGCCGACGTCGCTGGAGTCGTAGCCGATGTCGAGGATCACCTTGCGGGTGATCGCCTCCAGATCGATCCACGCGCCGGTGGTGATTTCGCCGGCGACGATCGCCACGCCGGTCTTGACCATGGTTTCGCAGGCCACGCGGGCGCGCGGGTCCTGCGCGATGATCGCGTCGAGCACGGCGTCGGAGATCTGGTCGGCGACTTTGTCCGGATGGCCTTCGGAGACCGATTCGGAGGTGAACAGGTAGTTGGACATCGCGGTTTATATCCCTTTGTACGGATAGAAAGATAAATGAAGTCGGGCATGATACATCGCCGCCTGCGGTTTTGCAGCCCGCGACGATTCTGGGTCCTGCGGGGTTAGGTCCGTGTTCAGCCGTTTGGACGGCCGCAGGATCGCCCGCTCCCGCGAGAGCGGACGATCGCCGGCGACGCGCTATCCGGGAATGGCCGCCAGCTCGGCGCGCAGCTGCAGCGCGCCGTCGACCATGTGGCGCAGGGCCTGTTCCACCTCCGGCCAGCCGCGGGTCTTCAGGCCACAGTCGGGGTTGATCCACAGCTGCCCGGGCTGCAGCACGTCGAGCGCCTTGTGCAGCAGGTCGAGGATTTCCTCCTGCCCGGGCACGCGCGGGGAGTGGATGTCGTAGACGCCGGGACCGATGCCGTTCGGGTAGCGGAAGCGGGCGAAGGCATCGAGCAGTTCCATCCGCGAACGGCTGGTCTCGATCGAGATCACGTCGGCGTCCATCGCCGCCACCGCCTCGATGATGTCGTTGAACTCCGAGTAGCACATGTGGGTGTGGATCTGGGTTGCATCGCGCACCCCGCCGGCGGCGATGCGGAAGCATTCCACCGCCCACGCCAGGTAGCCGGGCCAGTCGGCGCGACGCAGCGGCAGGCCTTCGCGCAGGGCTGGCTCGTCGATCTGGATCAGCCCGATGCCGGCCGCTTCCAGGTCGTGCACCTCATCGCGCAAGGCCAGTGCGATCTGCCGGCAGACGGTTTCGCGCGGCAGGTCGTCGCGCACGAACGACCACTGCAGCATCGTCACCGGGCCGGTCAGCATACCCTTCATCGGCTTGTCGGTGAGCGACTGCGCATAGCGCGACCAGCGCACCGTCATCGGCGCGGGCCGGGCCACGTCGCCCCAGATCACCGGCGGCTTCACGCAGCGCGAACCGTAGCTCTGCACCCAGCCGAGCCGGGTGAACAGGTAGCCGTCCAGCTGCTCGCCGAAGTACTCGACCATGTCGTTGCGCTCGGGCTCGCCATGCACCAGCACATCCAGGCCGAGGCGCTCCTGGAAGCGCACCACGCGGTTGATTTCCGCCTGAAGCACCTGCTCGTAGGCCGCGTCGTCGAGCCTGCCGGCGCGATGCGCGGCGCGTGCCTTGCGCAGGTCGTCGGTCTGCGGAAACGAGCCGATCGTGGTGGTGGGCAGCGGCGGCAGGTCGAGGACTTCGGCTTGGGTCACCCGGCGCTTCGCATGGGCGGATCGGCGCAGCGAGGCCTGCGGGCCGAGCGCGTGCAGGCGACCACGCACGCCGGCAACGACCACGCCGGGCGCATTCGCCTGCGCGTCCAGCAGCCCCTGTTGCGCGACCAGTGCGGCATCGGCTTCGGGTTGGCCGGCGAGGGCATCGGCGTACACGCGGAGCTCCTCGATCTTCTGCCGCGCGAACGCCATCGATGCGCGACGCTGCGGGTCGAGCCCGGTTTCCGCTTCAAGGTCGATCGGCACATGCAGCAGCGAACACGATGGCGCCAGCCACAGGCGTTCGCTGCCGATCCGCGCCTGCGCCCTGCGCAGCAACGGCAGCACGCGCGCGGGATGGCTGCGCCAGATGTTGCGGCCGTCGACCACCCCGGCGCTGAGGATGCGGTCGGCGGGCAGCGCATCCAGCACGACATCGAGCTGCTCCGGTGCACGCGCCAGATCGATGTGCAGGCCGTCGGCCGGCAACGTGGCGGCCATGGCCAGGTTGTCGCCCAGCGCACCGAAATAGCTGGCCAGCAGCAGCCGCGGCGTGCGCGCCGCGGCGAGTGTCGCGTACGCGTGGCGGTACGCCGCGCGGTCGTCGTCGTCCAGGTCGAGTACCAGGCAGGGCTCGTCCAGCTGCACCCAGTCGGCGCCGGCGTCGGCCAGTTGCCCGAGCAGGTCGGCATAGGGCGGCAGCAGGGCATCGAGCAGGGTGAGCCGGTCGCTGCCGTCCACCGTCTTGGACAGCAGCAGGAACGACACGGGACCAAGCAGCACCGGCCGCGCATGCAGGCCGAGCGACCTCGCCTCGCGGAATTCCGCCAGCGGCTTGTCGCCGTTGAGCGCAAAGCGCTGGCCGGCCTGCAGCTCCGGCACCAGGTAGTGGTAGTTGGTGTCGAACCACTTGGTCATCTCCAGCGCGTGCAGGTCGTGGCCGCCACGCTTGTGGCCGCGGGCCATCGCGAAGTAGCCGTCCAGCGCGTTTTCCGCAAACACCGGCCGGTAGCGCTCGGGGATGGCGTCGAACAACACGGCGGTATCGAGCACGTGGTCGTACAGGCTGAAGTCGTTGCACGGCACGACATCGGCGCCGGCAGCGCGCGCCAGTTGCCAGTGGCGAAGGCGCAGGATGCGGGCGGTGTCCTGCAGCGCCTGCGCGTCGGTGTCGCCGCGCCAGTGCGATTCGAGTGCGCGCTTGAGTTCGCGTTTCAGGCCGATGCGCGGAAAGCCGGCATGGGTAACGAGTGACATGGATATTCCTCCTGCAGGATAGGCAAAGAGGAACGAAGGAGATGGCCGACGGGATTGCCGGACCGTTGACCTTCGCCCCCGCGGGCGAACCGGTGTTGCCGCGGGCAGGCGAAGCCGGCGCGAGGCCCTGGGGCAGCGACGCGCAGGCATCGGTGTTCCCCCGCGGAAACGCCAGGCCGGGCGGAAACGCAAGTGGGCGCTTCCGGCTGAGGCAGGTATTCGGGCTCGTGGACGTGTTGCGCGGCCTACTGTCCGTCGCTTCCCGGATGCATCGCATCCAGTGCCTGTGACGGAGGTCGTTTCCACATACCGCTGCGGGGCAGCGCCGGATTCGCACCGGCTTCCCTTGAGGCCGTCGCTTCACTCACATGAGGCGACGGCTACCATCAACGTTTCGCAAATTAGACGTATGGACGTCCAAAGTCAAACGGACATGCCGTCACGCCAACGGAATGGATCAGGCGGCCAGCCGTTCGCCGCTGGCCAGCGCGGCGAAGTAGTCGCGGGTCAGGCGTAACTGCTCGCTGGCGGTTTCGGCGCGGTTGACCACCTGCCGGAACGCGGCGTTCTCGGGACGGTCCTTCGCGTACCAGCCCAGGTGCTTGCGTGCGATGCGCACGCCGGCCTGCTCGCCGTAGAACGCGTGCAGGTGCTCGAGATGGCCGAGCAGGATCGCCGCCACTTCGGCCGGTTCGGGTTCGGGCAGCAGTTCGCCGGTGGCGAGGTAGTGGGCGATCTCGCGGAAGATCCATGGCCGACCCTGGGCGCCGCGGCCGATCATCACGGCGTCGGCGCCGGTGACGGCGAGCACGTGCCTGGCCTGCTGCGGCGTGCAGACGTCGCCGTTGGCCAGCACCGGGATGCGCACCGCGGCCTTCACCGCGGCGATGGTGGCGTACTCGGCCTCGCCTTCGTACTTGTCGGCGCGGGTACGGCCGTGCACGGCCACCGCGGCGATGCCGGCGTCCTCGGCGATGCGCGCGATGTTCAGCGCATTCCTGTTGTCGCGGTTCCAGCCGGTGCGGATCTTCAGTGTCACCGGCACGTCCACCGCATCCACCACCGCCTTCACGATGCGCGCCACCAGCGGCTCGTCCTGCAGCAGTGCGGAGCCGGACCACACGTTGCATACCTTCTTGGCCGGGCAACCCATGTTGATGTCGATCAGCTGCGCACCGTTGGCGACGTTGAAGCGCGCCGCCTCGGCCAGCATCGTCGGGTCATAGCCGGCGATCTGCACGCTGACCGGTTCGGGTTCGCCGGCGTGGTCCATCCGGCGCAGCGACTTGCGCGTCTGCCACAGGCTCGGGTCGGCAGTGGTCATCTCCGACACGGCCAAGCCCGCGCCGAGCCGCTTGCACAGCAGGCGGAACGGCTTGTCGGTGACGCCCGCCATTGGGGCGAGCACCACTGGCGGGTCGATGTGGTAAGGGCCGATTTGCATCCGGCTATTGTAGTGAATCCCGGAAACCGCCGTTCTGGTGTTTTCCGGGATCGTTTACTGGCGGTGGCGCCGTTGGCGCGCACGCCAGAACAGGAACCCGGTCACCAGGAAGAATGGCGGCAGCACGCCGGCCACGGTTACCGCGAGCTGCCACGTCCGGCCGCCGACGCCGCCCGAGTGCAGCGGGTAGACCGCGTTGTTGATGCGCGTACCGATGCCATCCGCGGTGGCGTCATGGCTGCCCAGCACGGTGGCGTCATAGGGGTCGAGCCAGATCGTGCTGCGCCCGACCTGATGCCATTCGCCGGGCGCCTGCGCGCGGATCGCCAGCTGGCCGTTGCGCGCTCCCGGCAGCGTCATGCGATGCAGGGCGGCGCCGGGCAGCGCACGTTGCGCGGCGGCCAGCACGGAGGCCCAGTCGATCGGTGCATCACGCAGCGCGATCGCCGCCGGCGGTTTCGGCGGTGGCGGTTCTGCGAACACCGCACGCAGCAGCCGGCCGGTGCCGGCGCCATAGACCATCAGCGTGCCGGTGAGGCTGACCAGCAGGATCAACGGCAGGGTGAGCACGCCGGTACTGCGGTGCCAGCTCAGCCAGCGCCGCGTGGGCGGCTGCGCATGCGGGCGCAGGCTGGCGGCGAGGTTGCGCCGGCCCGGCCACCACAGCAGCGACCCGGACAGCAGCAGGAGCAGCACCAGCCAGCCGAGCACGCCCAGCACTTCCTCGCCGGTTTTGCCGGCCAGCAGATGGGTGTGCCACTCGCGCACGACTTGCAGCACGTCGCCGCGCGGCGCGCGCGTCAACAGCAGCTCGCCGCTGGCCGGGTCGAGGTAGCGGCGCGTGCCATCGCCGAAATACAGCTGCCACACCGGCAGGCCGGGTAGCGGCAGGTCGGCGGCGCGCAGGTCCTGCGGCTGCCATTCCGCGGCGATGCGCGAGAGCACGGCCGCGCGCTGGGCCGCGTCGGGCAACACGTGCCCGGCGAGCTGCGGGTAGGCCGCGCGCAGCCACGGCTGCTGCCAGGCGAGCAGGCTGCCGCTGAGCGCGATCAGTGCATACGCCACGCCGACGCTGAGGCCGAGCCACAGGTGCAGCCGCTGCAGCCATTGGCGCGTGCGTCCGCGCAGTCGCCACGGCGTTGGTTCGGCGGTGGCGGCAGGTCCGCTCAAAACACCTGCTGCCAGGTCAGCGAGACCACGCGGCCGCGGCCGGCGAAGTACGAGTCGTCGTCGCCGACGGTCTGCGCGACGTAGTTGATGTACTGCTCGTTGGCGAGGTTCTGCACGCCCAGCGTCCAGTCGCCGGCGCGGCCGCTGTGCCACTTCAGGTAGGCGTCAGCGGTGCTGTAGCCGTCGAAGTGCGCGCTGCGCCGGCCCAGCGTGGCAAAGTCGCGGCTGTAGGCGTGGCTGACTTGCAGGTAGCTCGACCAGGCGTCGTTCCAGTGCTGCGTCCACGACAGGTTGAGCCGGTTCGGCGCGATGTTGGCGCCGTCGAGGTCGGAGTCGACTTCGCCGTCGCCGTTGCGGTCCGAGCGGCCGCGGTTGATCGCGAAGGAGGCGTCGAGGCGGGTGCCATCGAGTGGCTGCCAGTTCGCGCGCGCCTCCCAGCCACTGATCGCGGTGCGCTGGCGCATCACGTTGTAGACCTGGTTGGGCGCGTCGAACACCAGCACCGAGCCCAGCCGCGAGCGCGAGACGTAGTAGCTCACCCGTGCGCCCACTCGGTCGCCGGCGTACTCGGCGCCCACCTCGCGGTTGTCCGAGACCACCGGCTTGAGGTCGAGGAAGCTGGCCACGCTCTGGCCGGGTTTGTTGATCGCGCGCAGCACGCGGCCCACGTCGGGCAGGGTGTAGCCCTCGGCGTAGCTGGCGAACAGGTTGAGCCGGCCGGTGAGGTACCAGACCGCACCGAGGTTCGGCAGCGTCTTGCTGAAGCGGGTGGAGCCCCCCTGCACGGTGACGCCCTTATAAGCCGCCAGTGTCTGGAAGGTCGGCACCTCCAGCGTGCCGTGCTCGTGGCGCAGGCCGCCGGACAGCGACAGCGACTCGAGCGGCCAGTATTCGGCCTGCAGGAACGGCGCCCAGCCGGTGTAGGTGCTGTCCGGCACCCAGTGGCGACCGGTGTGAGTCAGTTCCTGGAAGGTGGTGTCGCGATAGCCGTCGGCGCCGGCCAGCACGGTGAGCTTGTCGTCGAGCAGGCCGCGCTTCGCCCATGACAGCCGGGCGCCGTCCTTGGTCGACACGTTCTGCGACTGGTCGAACAGCAGGCCCGGGCCGTAGGCCGGGTCCTGGAAGGTGCCGAACGTGCCGCCACCGAACAGCTCGCGGTTCTTCTGGTGATAGAGCTGCGCACGCAGTTCGCCGCCGGCCAGTTGCGGGTCGCGGTAGTCGAGGCTGCTGGTCAGCACGCGGTTGCGCGGCGCATCGCCGGGCTGCTTGCCGCGGACCGAAGTGGTCGGCAGGTCGGCGGCCATGTCGCCCGGTACGGCGGTGTAGTCGCCGTTGCCCTGCAGGTCGAAACGGTTGACCGTCAGCTGCAGCCGGCGTGCGCCCGCGAAGTCGTAGCCGAGCTTGGCAAAGCCGTCGGTGCTGCGCGAATCCATCAGGTCGCCCTGGGTACCGTCGACGCCGATCAGCCGTCCCTTCGCGTCGGAGTACATGCCGCGCTTGCGCCATGCCGCGCCGGCGACCAGGTCGAACGCGCCGCTGCGCATGCCCAGCAGGTACGCCGCGCCGTAGCCCAGGCCGTTCGCACCGCGGGTCGGCGCGCTGGTGTTGACGGTGACTTCCTGGCGCACGCCGTCCTGCTTCGGCGCCTGCTTGGTGATGATGTTGATGATGCCGCCGGCGGCGCCCAGGCCCTGCATCGAATTGGAGCCCTCGACGATCTCGATGCGCTCTATCATCGCCGGGTCGATCGTGTAGGCATCGCGCGAACCGTTGCGCAGCGGGCTGGACTGCGGCACGCCGTCGATCATGTACAGCGGGTTGCGCCCGCGCAGGGTCTGCCCGCGCGAGCTGAGTTTCTGCGTCGAGGGGGCGAACGAGGGCAGCAGGTTGCCTATGGCGTCGGAAAGGTCCGGGTTGATCGCCAGCTGCTGGCGCAGGTCCTCGGCGGTGATCACCGTGATCGTGGTCGGCAGCGCACCCTGGCTCTGCGGCATGCGCAGCGTGCTCTCGGAAACCTCGATGCGCCGGAGTTCGACGGCATCCTTCTGGTCGGCGGCATGGGCGACGCCGGCGAAGGCGAGCACGAGGGCAAGGGCGAGCGGACGAACGGTGGATGACATGGGGGCCTCCGGTTGGGGAGGCGCATATTAAATGAAAATGATTCGCAATAACAATTGCTGCGGCGCCGGCTTTGCCTGGTTCAGTGCGTGGGTACGGCCCGTTGTGCCGCCAGCGGATCGTGCCGGTGCTTGAACAGCGGTACGAACAGCAACGCCATCACCAGCGAGTAGCCGGCGAAGGCCAGCCAGATGCCGGGCCAGTCCTTGCAGATCGCCACGGTGTCGTCGCACTGGTGGTTGGTGAAGAAGTGGTCGATCACGAAGCCGGCGATCAGGCTGCCGAGCACCGCGCCGACGCCGTTGGTCATCAGCATGAACAGGCCTTGCGCGCTCGCGCGGATCTTCGGGTCGGCCTGGCTCTCCACGAACAGCGAGCCGGAGATGTTGAAGAAGTCGAACGCCATGCCGTAGACGATGCACGAGAGCACGATCATCCACAGCCCGCCGGCTGGGTCGCCGAATGCGAACAGGCCGAAGCGCAGCACCCAGGCCAGCATGCTCATCGTCATCACCGCCTTGATGCCGAAGCGCTTCAGGAAGAACGGGATGGTCAGGATGAAGGCGGTTTCGGAGAACTGCGAGATGGAGATGATGATGGTCGAGTACTTCACCGCCAGCAGGTTGGCGTATGCGGGCACCTTGACGAAGTCGCTGAGGAAGGCGTCGCCGTAGGCGTTGGTCAGCTGCAGCGCCGCGCCCAGCAGCATGGCGAAGATGAAGAACACCGCCATGTTGCGGTTCTTGAACAGGGTGAACGAGGTCAGCCCCAGCCGGTCGGCGAGGCCGCGGCCTTCCTCGGCGCGCAGCCGCGGCGGGCACTTCGGCAGGGTGAAGGCATACAGGCCCAGCAGCAGCGAGGCGGCCGCGGCCACGTGGAACTGCGCGGGCGAGGCCTTGAAGCCGAGCAGGCTGGTGGTCCAGGTCGCGGCGATGAAGCCGATCGTGCCCCACACGCGGATCGGCGGGTACGTGTTCACCACGTCCAGGCCGTCCTGCTTCAGCGCGTTGTAGGCCACCGTGATCGCCAGCGAGATGGTGGGCATGTAGAAGCACATGTTCAGCAGCATCACCCAGAACATCTGCTCCGGGCCGCGCACGTGCGGGATCGCGAACAGCACCACGGCGCCGCAGATCTGCAGCATGCCGTACAGGCGTTCGGCGTTGATCCACTTGTCCGCCACGATGCCGACCAGCGAGGGCATGAACAGCGAGGCGATGCCCATGGTCGAGAAGATCGCGCCGAAGCTGGTGCCCGACCAGTGCTGGGTCTGGAACCACCAGGTGCCGATGGTCAGCAGCCACGCGCCCCAGATGTAGTACTGGAAGAAATTGAGTACGGTGAGGCGGAGCTTGAGGCTCATGAACGAGGGTTCCCCTGCAAGGCCGGGGTCGGCCCCGTGGCCACGATGTTGTAGCGGGGCAGGTTAGACGACGCCAGCGCCAGGCGGCAAGGTGCGATGCGGCAGCTCAATCAGTGTCGGCCAGCGCCGTGCCCACGCGCGCGCGCAGCACCGGCAGCAGCTCGGCCTCGAACCACGGGTTGTGCAGCACCCAGGGTCGGTTGCGCGGGCTGGGGTGCGGCAGCGGCAGCACGCCGCGGGCCAGGTGCGTGCGCCAGTCGCGCACCGTCTCGGTGAGCGTGGCCGCGCGTGCACTGCCCAACAGCCCCGCCTGCGCATACTGGCCGATGGCCAGGGTCAGGCGCACGCGGGGCATCAGCGGAAACAGCCGCGGGTGCCAGATCGCCGCGCATGCGGGGCGTGGCGGCAGGTCGCCGCTGCGACCCTTGCCGGGGTAGCAAAAATCCATCGGCACGATCGCCACGCGCGCGGCGTCGTAGAACGTGTCGCGATCGATCTGCAGCCAGTCCCGCAGCCGCTCGCCGCTGACATCGTTGAACGGGATGCCGGTCTGCTCGACCTTGCGCCCCGGCGCCTGGCTGACGATCAGCAGTCGCGCCGTCGACGACGCCTGCAACACCGGGCGCAGTCCCGGCGGGTTCTGCTGCGAGCAGGTGCGACAGCTGCGGATGTCTGCCAGCAGCTCGTCCATCCGGCGCGACAGCTGCAGCAGCTCCGCCGTCGATGGCTCGCCAGGAGTGCGATGCGTGTCGTTCAAGGCAGCAACTTCCCCGGGTTCAGGATGCCGTCCGGATCGAACGCGGCCTTGACGCCGCGCATCAGGCCCAGCGTCGCGCCCGACAGCGCCAGCGGCATGAACTCGCGTTTCACCGCGCCGATGCCATGCTCGCCGGAAATCGTGCCGCCCAGCGCGAGCACCCGTTCTAACAGCTCGGGCAGGGCGGCGTACGCGCGCTCGATCTCGTCCACGTCGCGCGGCAGGAAGTTCACGTGCAGGTTGCCGTTGCCGGCGTGGCCGAAGCTCACGATCGGCACGGCGTGCTTTTCCGACAGCGCGCGCACGCTGTCCACCAGCGCGGGCAGGCGCGAGACCGGCACCACCACGTCCTCGTTGATCTTGTGCTGGGTGACCGCGCGCTGGGCGAACGACAGCGCCTTGCGCGCGGCCCACAGCGCGCGCGTCTGCGTTTCGTCGCGCGCCACCTCCAGCTGCACCAGGCCGTCCACGCGGGCGGCCGCCTCGACCGCGGCGCAGGCCGCCTCCAGCGCATCGGGTGCGCCGTCCAGTTCGATCAGCAGCAGCGCCGCGGCCTCGGGTACGCCGGCCTCGGGCTGGTGTTCGCGCGCGAGCTTCAGCGCCAGCGCGTCCATGAACTCCAGTGCGCAGGGCGTGGCCGGCTGCGCCATGATGCGCGCCACCGCCTGCGCGGCGCTGGCGGCGTCGCGGTAGCTGGCGCGCAGGCTGCGCAGCGCCGCGGGTTTCGGGGTGAGTTTCAAGGTGGCCTCGGTGATTACCGCCAGCGTGCCTTCCGAGCCAACCAGCAGGCGGGTGAGGTCGTAGCCGATCGCGCTCTTGCTGGTCTGCGTGCCGCAGCGAAAGCTTTCGCCGGTGCCGGCCACGCCGGCCAGGCCCAGCACGTTGTCGCGGGTGGCGCCGTATTTCACCGCGTGCGGCCCGGCGGCATTGCAGGCGAGGTTGCCGCCCACCGTGCACCACGGTGCCGAGCCCGGGTCGGGCGCCCAGAAGAAGCCGTGCGGTGCCAGCGCCTGTTGCAGCGCCTCGTTGGTGACGCCGGGTTCCACCAGCGCGAGGCGGTCGTCCGGAGCGATGCGCAGGATACGGTTCATGCGCATGAAGTTCGCCACCACGCCGCCGGCCAGCGGCACCGAGGCGCCGGTGGAGCTGGTGCCGCCACCGCGCGCGGTGAGCGGCACCTTGTGTTCGCGGCAGGCACGCATCAGCGCCTCGACCTGCGCGTGGGTGGTGGGGAACACCACCGCGTCGGGCAGGTGTTCATGGCGGGAATGGTCGCGGGCGGCGGCACGCCGTTCGTCGGCGGTGGTGGCGAGTGCGTCACCGGGGAAGATCTCGCGCAGGCGGGCGAGCAGTGCGTCGGGCAGGGGCATCGGCAAAGCGTAATCCACTCGCGGGAAGAAGTTGCTGCGCCAGATCAGCCGGGCCTGAATCGGTCGGGCCGGATCAGCCGGCCTCGAACGCGCCGCGCAGCCAGTCGCGCCGAATGGCGTCAGACGGACCGTCGTAGCTGACCACGTCGAAGCGGCAGCTGCGCCGCGCGTGTTGCGGGTGCGCGGCGAGCCAGTGTTGCGCGGCCAGGATCAGTTTCGCCTGCTTGGCCGCGGTGACCGAGGCGGCGGCGTCGCCGTGGCTGGCGCTCTTGCGGTAGCGCACCTCGACGAAGACCACGGCGTCGCCATCGCGCATCACCAGGTCCAGCTCGCCGTGGCGGGTAGTGTAGTTGCGCGCCAGCAGCTTCAGGCCGGCGCGTTCGAGTTCATCGCAGGCGCACTGCTCGAAGCCATCGCCGGCAGCGCGCATCAGTTTGTCGCGGGCTGGAAGGTTCCGCTCGACGGGGAACCCGCTGGCGATGACCCGGACGTGGCAGGCGGCGCATTCGACGGTACATCGTCCATCTGCAGGCTGCCGCCCAGCGGGCGCGCCAGGCCGTTCTGGAACTGCGCCCAGATCAGCACGCGGCGCACGCGGCCGAACTGGTCGGCGGCGAGCTGGCCGCTGGCGCCGGGCACGTAGCTGCCGGGGTGGGCGCGCAGCCAGTCGAGATAGGGCACCAGGTTCCACGCGTCCATGCCGAACGCGAACAGCCGCGCCGCGCCGCCGCGAGCGGCCGGCAGGCGTGCGGCGATCCCGTCGTGGTTCGGCAGGCCCGGCTGGGCGTCGAACAGCCACGGCGCATCGCAGAACTCCACGCCATCCAGGTCGCGGTTCGCGGCGACGTCGTCGCTGCCGGCGTAGACGTGCGAGGTGGCAATTACCGGCAGGTTCGCCTGCGCGATGCGCAACTGCGGCAGCAGCAGGCGCGCCTGTTCCGGGCGCATGCTGATGAAGATGCCGGTGTCGTTCACCACGCCACTGGGGGCGGGCGCAGCCGTGGTGCCGGCGGCCACGGGTTCGGCCGGTGTCGCCGTCGGGTTCGCGCTGACGCTGGTGCTGGCGGGGAGGTGCAGGTCGGCGATGAGGCTGGTGTAGGTGGTCGCGCCCGGCGGCAGGGTGACCGTGCCGGCCAGTTCGCCGCCGCGCGCGGCCAGCTCGGCCTTGAACGCACCCGCCGCGCGCTGCGCGAAATCGTCGGTGGAGATCAGCACGTAGACCCGGCGCAGGCCGCGTTCGACCATGTGGTCGGCGGCCTGGGCGCCTTCGGTTTCCGGCAGCAGGCCGAATTCGCTGGTGTCGCCGGCGGGCAGTTGCTTGTCGTCGGGATGGTTCAAGGCCAGCAAGGGCACCGGCAATTGCGCCTGGCTGAACACCGCGGCGACTTCACCGCGGGTCAGCGGGCCGACCACCAGCCGCGCGCCGTCGCTGACCGCCTGCTGGTAGGCCTTGACTGCGCCCTCGGCGGTGCCCTGGCTGTCGTAGACGCGCACCGAGGGGCGCGGCGCGTGGTTGCGTCCGGCGTCGAGGTAGGCGGCGAAGAAGCCCTCGCGGATCGCCGTGCTCGCCGCCGCGTAATTGCCGTCGCCGGGCAGCAGCAGGGCGACCTGGCTGGGCACCTTGTAGCCTTCGCGTACGTTCGCGTCGGCGCCGGGCAACAGGGTGCCGACCGGCTGCTGCAGGTCCGGCGGCGGCTGCGCCACGGCGACACCGAGCTGGTTCAGCGCCTCGTTCACCCATGGCAGCATGCGGTCGCCGCGCTGCATCGCGGCGGCGCGCTGCTTGAGCGACTCGACGCCGACCTGGTTGAGCAGCGCGAGAACCTGCTTGCGGTTCTGGGCGTGGTCGTAGCCGCTCAATTGGCCGTCCATCTGCACGCGGGTGCGCGCGGCGCCCCAGCGGTCGCCGCTGGCGGCCATCGCGCGGGCGCGCCACTCCAGCAGGCGCAATTGCAAAGCGGGCGGCACCGCGACGTTCGGCTGCGTGGTGAGCCGCAGCGCGGTGGCGGCGTCGTGCCTGTCGAGTGCCAGTTCGGCGCGCAGCAGGTCGAAGCGCAGCGGCTCGTCTCCGCTCAGGCGCTGGCGCTTGATGCTGTCCAGCACCGGGGCGGCGCGATCGAGCTGGCCTTCCTCGCGCCAGGCCTCAGCGGCCAGCAGGCGATAGCTGTCGGCGTGGCCGCTCGATTGCGCGGCGAGTGCCAGCCAGGCCTGGGCGGCCTGGTCGAACTGGCCTTGCCGGGACAGCGCTTCGGCACTTTGCGCGGCGGCGAGTTCGGCCGGCGAGCGCGGTGCGTTCGCCGGCACGCAGGCGGCCAGCGCCAGCGAAAACAGCAGTGCGATCGCGGCGACGCGCGAGAGGCGCATGAAGCGCATGGGAAATCCCTTGTTCGTCATGGTCGTCAATGCGCGATCATAGCGGATCGAGTTGCCGGCTTACGGCGCAGGAGTTCGCAGATGTCATCTGTTCAGTCAGGCTGCCTGTGGGTGGTCGCAACGCCCATCGGCCATCGCGATGATTTGTCCGCCCGCGCGATCGAAACCTTGCGCGCGGTGGCGGTGATTGCGGCGGAAGACACCCGCCACAGCCGGCCGCTGCTGGTGCATCACAACATCGACACGCCGCTGATCGCGCTGCACGAGCACAACGAGCGCGATGCGGTGGACGCCATCGTGCGCCGGATGCAGGGCGGCGCTGCGGTGGCGCTGATCTCCGACGCGGGCACGCCGCTGATCAGCGATCCGGGTTTCCGGCTGGTGCGCGCTGCGCGCGCGGCCGGCATCCGCTGCATCCCGGTGCCGGGCGCGTGCGCGGCGATTGCGGCGCTGTCGGTGGCTGGCCTGCCCAGCGACCGTTTCGTGTTCGAAGGCTTCCTGCCGCCGAAGGCGGCGGCGCGGCGCAGCCGGCTGCAGGAACTGGCCGGCGATGCGCGCACGCTCATCTTCTATGAGTCGTCGCACCGCGTCGCCGAGAGCCTGGCCGACATGCGCGACGTGTTCGGCGCCGGGCGCGAGGCGGTGCTGGCGCGCGAACTGACCAAGCTGTTCGAGACCGTGCTGGGCGAACCGCTGGCGGCATTGGCCGAACGCGTAGCGAACGATCCCGACCAGCAGCGCGGCGAATGCGTGATCCTGGTCGCCGGCCGCGGCGAGGAAGCCGACGCGAAGCTGGCCGAAGGCCGGCGCGTGTTCGCCATCCTGCGCGAGGAGCTGCCGCCGGCCAAGGCGGCGAAGCTGGCGGCGGCAATCAGCGGGGCGCCGCGCAAGTTGCTTTATGGGAGTCAGTGAGCGGAAGTAATTAAGAAGTGAGAGAGCTGGGTCCAGGCCAAGTGACCCGTTCTCGTTTCTCATTCCTTCCTTGTTGTTTTTCAAGGGCGCGGTAACTGTTCGAGCACCCGTTGGCTCCAGACAGCAAGTCGCGCTGCGGTTCTGTCCTCCGGCTTGGGTAACGTACGTATCGCCACATCTTTGATCGTGTTTAATCCCCGAAACCCGATGTGAGGTGCAGTCACCGGATGCCATACTGGGAAACGGTCGAGAAGGTGTTTGCCTATCGACTGTGCCTTGGCACCACAGAGTACCACCAGCGTACAGTCTTCGAGTTCTTGCCAAAGCCGCTCGAGATTAGCCGGCGTGTTGATTTCGCTCCACTTGGCCTCGGAACGGCCATGGTCCTTCATGTGGCGTGGCTCAGAAAAGGCGTTCGTGATGCGGTATGCATGGGGGTCCATGGAGCTGAAGAGATCCGGTCGCGCTTTTTGAAGATACCCCAGGGCCTGCTTCAAGTTGTCTCCCGTTTTTCCGGCCACAGGCATTTTTTCTTTCTCCTCCTCGGCACCGGGGACGCTGAACACAAATGCTGTCCGATTGAAGGGTGCATGGCCTTCGCAATAATGAGGCCCGGGGATTCGTGGGCGAGGCAGTTGCTTGTCATGTAGGGATTTCATTGATTTCATCCGGTATGAGCATAAGGGCGTGCATGGAGATGGTAGAACAGACAGATACTGTTAGAGCCACAATGACATTCCCTTCAGACGTAAGTCGATGAAGTCGCCTGAGCAATCCATCCATCATCGGTGGGAAGCGAACCGAGCCGACAGGGGCTGCGATGTGTAATACGAGACCTGCGAATGCGCGATGCTTAAGGCGGCGGCGCACTTGCCTCAGCAACGATTGGGCCACTTGCGTAAAAGTATGCCCGCGCACTTCCAGCAGATGGCCTGTGCCACCCTGTTCCAAGGCATAAAGAAGGTCGGCCACATCCATGCCTATTGCTCCTTCATGGAGCCCCGGTACAAGCAGTGCTGCAAACAACCGTTGGAGCAGCACGCGTACATCAGCGTTCCAGGTCAGCACGGTGACAGGGAGATTCGTGCTTCTTAGCAGGGCCGCCTGTCCATGGGGTGCCACGACAATGATGAGTGTCTTTACAGGTACCCGGTTACAGACGTGATTCACATCCTCGGCATGTGCGGGATCCCAGAACACCACAGCCAGCGGGGTGTCGGTCGGTAAAGGTGTGTCGTAAGGAACGGGTGACCAAAAGACCTGTGGTCCGCCATCCTGTTTCCCGGAATAGTTCCTAGCTTGTGTTGCGGGCATGAATGCCGGCACGGTTAATGTGGTGCCGTAAGGATGGCTCAACATCAAGGCTTGCATGAGTTCGTGCCTAGAGTTTGCTGCGTGGGCGGCATGCTATTGGTCACCCGTCTCGCTGATCGAGACGGGGCGCAGGAGTTCCCCGGTGGCTAAGGCTTGGCAGGTTTGTTTCTTAAGAGCAACAAGTCTGCCGGATCGACTGCGAGTCTCTCCCTCAGATGGGAGAAGAAGCTTTAGACTAGACCCCGGAGTCGGCCGGACAGTCGCGTCGCACGCAAGTGCATCGAGGAAAGTCCGGGCTCCGCAGGGCAGAGTGCCAGGTAACTCCTGGGCAGCGTGAGCTGACGGCCAGTGCAACAGAGAGCAGACCGCCGATGGCCCGCAAGGGCACAGGTAAGGGTGAAAGGGTGCGGTAAGAGCGCACCGCGTACGGGGCCAACGCCGTACGGCACGGTAAACCCCACTCGGAGCAAGACCAAATAGGGGAACGATAACGCGGCCCGCGTTGTTCCCGGGTAGGTTGCTGGAGCCAGGCGGCGACGCCTGGCCGAGAGGAATGACTGTCGCGTCGCAAGACGTACAGAACCCGGCTTACAGGCCGACTCCACCTCGTTCCCGCCTTCATCACCACCGCGATCCTCGCGTCGCGGTGGTGATGAAGGCGCTTGTGTGAACGGCGATTCATCCCGGAGTGTCGGCACCGCCCGATCCGGCCGGATTTTGCCCGGTCCGGACTTGAATCGGCGCAGTGGGATTTATAAAAAATTCCCTGCTTTCAAACACCTTGCCGGTGTTCCTGAGAATATGCTGCACATATGGTCAGCATTCTGCCTTTACTCCTTGATTCACAAGCGAAATTCCCTTGACAGTCTCATGGGGCGAGATTATCGTGGGCTCCAGTGTGAAATCGTGGGTTTTAGTGGAGTCCAGCAATCGTGTTCCAGGGCGAAACCGCCATCACCATCGACGACAAGGGTCGCCTGACCATCCCGACAGCGTATCGGGAGCAGGTGGCGGGCGAGTGCGCCAATCGTCTGGTGATCACTTACAACCCGTTCGAGGCGGGCTGCCTGTGGCTGTTTCCGCACGCAGAGTGGGAAAAGGTGCGCGACCAGGTGAACGCGCTGCCCAAGGTCAAGGCGGCCCATCGCGACATGCAGATGAAGCTGGTCGGTGCCGCGGCCGTGGTCGAGCCCGATGGCGCGGCCCGCGTACTGCTGCCGACCAGCCAGCGCGCCACCACCGGCATCGAGAAAAAGGCGGTGCTGCTGGGCATGGGCAACAAGTTCGAGCTGTGGAGCGAACAGGCCCACCTGGCCAAGATCCGCCAGAGCATCGGCGAAGACGACATCACAAGCGACATGGCCGAACTGCGCCTGTAAGCGGGCGCGGCGACACACGTGGGACGGGAGCGGGAGTGCGGCATGGCCGAGCAAGTTTTGCGGCACATCCCGGTGATGCTGGGTGAAGCAGTGGAGGGACTCGCCGTGCAGGCTGGCGGGCGCTATCTCGATGGAACCTTCGGTCGCGGCGGTCACGCCCGCGCGGTGCTGTCGCGCCTGGGTTCCGACGGCCGCCTGCTGCTGATGGATCGCGACCCCACCGCGATCGCCGCGGCCCGGACCGAATTCGCCGGTGACCCGCGCGTGGCGATCCGCCATGCAAATTTCTCCAGCCTGGCCGAGTGGGCCGAAACCGCCGCCGGCCTCGATGGCGTGCTGCTCGACCTGGGCGTGTCCTCGCCGCAGCTGGACGAGGCGGCGCGTGGCTTCAGCTTCATGGCCGACGCGCCGCTGGACATGCGCATGGACACCAGCCAGGGCGAGAGCGCGGCGGATTTCCTGGCCCAGGCCAGCGAGCGCGAGATTGCCGACGTGCTGTGGCACTACGGCGAGGAGCGCCACAGCCGGCGCATCGCCCGCGCCATCGTGGCCGACCGCGACGCCACCCCGTTCACCCGTACCGGCCAGCTCGCCGCGCTGATCGAGCGCGTGGTCGGTCGGCGCGAGCCGGGCAAGCATCCGGCCACGCGCAGCTTCCAGGCGCTGCGCATCCGCGTGAACGGCGAGCTGGATGCGTTGCAGCAAGGCCTGGACGCGGCGCTGGAGCGGCTCAAGCCCGGCGGGAGGCTGGCGGTGATCAGCTTCCACTCGCTGGAGGACCGCGCGGTGAAGCTGTTCATCCGCGACCACTCCGGCCGCGTGCAGAACAGCCGCCGCGGACCGCCGGTGCAGGCCGCCCCGGCGCGGCTGGCGGCGGTCGGCAAGGCGCAATTCCCGTCCGACGCCGAGCTGGCGGTGAACCCGCGCGCGCGCTCGGCCGTGCTGCGCGTGGCGGAGAAGTTGTCGTGAGGGCGATCGGCGCCCTGTGCCTGTTGGCCCTGCTGGTCGCGGTGCTGGCCAGCGCGCTCGGTGTGGTGTGGACGCGCCACGAGAGCCGCGTGCTGTTCGTCAGCCTGACCGCGCTGCAGAACCAGCGCGACGAGCTGAACATCGAATACGGCAAGCTCGAACTGGAGCAGGCCACCTACGCCGAACCGCGGCGTATCGACGACGAGGCCCGGCAGAAGCTGGGCATGGTCGATCCGCGCCCGCAAGACATCCGGTTGCTGCGATGAGCTGGCGCAACCACGGCACTGCCCCTCCCCAGTCCGGCCGGCGCCGCAGCGCCGGCCCCAGTGCGCGTCGGCGCATGGTGGTGGTGGTCGGTCTGCTGAGCCTGGTCTCGATCGGGCTGGTGGCGCGCGCGTTCGACCTGCAGGTGGTGCGCAAGCAGTTCTACCAGCGCCAGGGCGATGCGCGCTTCCTGCGCGAGATGCCGATCCCGGTGTCGCGCGGCACCATCTTCGACCGCAACGGCGAGCCGCTGGCGGTGTCGACCCCGATGATGTCGATCTGGGCGAACCCGTCCGAAGTGCTCGACAGCGACGAGCGCATCCCCGCGCTGGCGCAGGCGCTGGGCGTGGATGCGGACGGGCTGAAGGCGCAGCTGGCGCAGCGTTCCGACCGCGAGTTCGTCTACCTGCGCCGGCAGATGGCGCCGGCCGCGGCGCAGGCCGTGCTGGATCTGGGCATTCCCGGCATCAACGGCCAGCGCGAGTTCAAGCGCTACTACCCGTCCGGCGAAGTGACCGCGCACGTGCTCGGCTTCACCAATATCGACGACCGCGGCCAGGAAGGCCTGGAACTGGCCTACGACGACTGGTTGGCCGGCAAGCCGGGCGCCAAGCGCGTGATCCGCGACCGCATGGGCCACGTGGTCGAGGACCTTGAGCAGGTGCGCGCGCCGAAGCCGGGGCAGAACCTCACGCTCAGCATCGACCGGCGCATCCAGTTCCTCGCCTACAGCGAGCTTAAGAACGCGCTGGAGAAATTCCAGGCCGACTCCGGCTCGATGGTGGTGCTCGACGTCAAGACCGGCGAAGTGCTGGCGATGGTCAACCTGCCGACCTACAACCCGAATGCGCTCAGCGGCAGCAAGCCGGGCCAGCGTCGCAACCGGGCGATGACTGACGTGCTCGAGCCGGGTTCCACGATCAAGCCGATCCTGATGGCAGCGGCGCTGTCCAGCGGCAAGTACACGCCGACCAGTCCGCTCATCGACACCACCGGCGGGCACTGGTATTTCCAGGGTCATGACATCCACGACACGCACAATTACGGGGTGCTGACGCCGACCGGCGTGATCACCAAGTCGAGCAACGTCGGCGCGGCGCGCATCGCCATGCAGCTCGACACCTCGCTGATGTACGACACCTACCGCGCGTTCGGTTTCGGCAATAGCACCGAGAGTGGCTTTCCCGGCGAGGCCTCCGGCTACCTGCGCATCGGGCGCGACTGGCGGCCGCTGGAAAAGGCCATTCTCGGCTACGGCTACGGCCTCAACGTCACCGTGCTGCAGCTGGCCAACGCCTACGCCACCATTGCCGACGGCGGCGTGATGCACAGTCCCAGTTTCATCAAGGGTGGCGACGTTGCCGCCAAGCAGATCATCTCGCCGGAAGTGGCGACCCAGCTGGTCCGCATGATGGAGACGGTGACCGGGCCGGGCAGCACCGCGCCGCAAGCACGCATCGCCAACTACAGCGTGGCCGGCAAGACCGGCACCGCGCACAAGGCCAGCGCCGGCAGCTACGCCAAGAACAACTACACCGCGGCGTTCGCCGGCATCGTGCCGGCGTCGAACCCGCGCCTGGCCGCCGTGGTGGTGATCGACGACCCGCAGAAGGGCAGCTACTACGGCGGCATGGTCTCCGCGCCGGTGTTCGCCAAGGTGATGGAGGGCGCGCTGCGCCTGCTCGACGTGCCGCCGGACAACATCGGCCGCTGGTATGTGGGCGGGCCGCTGCAGAATGTCGACGGGCTGGTCGGCAGCAAGCCGCCGGTCGAGGCGCCGATCGACGATGCCCCGATCGACGAGGGCACGCCATGAGCACCGGCCACCTCGACCAGTTGCTGCTGGGTATCGCCGATGCGCCGATCGCCGCCGCGCCGGAGACGGGTCGCATCGTGGTGACCGGCCTGACCCTCGATTCGCGCCGGGTGCAGCGCGGCGACGCGTTCTTCGCTTTGCGCGGCAGCCAGGCCCACGGCATCACCTTCGCCGTCGGTGCCGTGCAGCGCGGTGCGCGGGTGGTGCTGGCCGAGGCGCCGGCGACAGGTGAATCCCTTCCCCAGCTTGCAGGGGAAGGTGCCGAAGGCGGAAGGGGTCGACTGCCGCAGGCAGTGGGTGAGGTTCCCGTGCTGTGGATCGACGGCCTGCATGACCAGGTCAGCGAAATCGCCGCGCGCTTTTACAACCGCCCCAGCGAGTCGATGCGGATGGTCGGCGTCACCGGCACCAACGGCAAGACCTCGTGCGTGCAGCTGTTGGCGCAGGCATTGACCCTGCTCGGCCATCGCGCGGCCTCGATCGGCACGCTCGGCGCCGGCGTGCATGGTGATCTGCACGAAGGCGAGCGCACCACCCCCGACGCGGTGACGGTGCAGGAGTTGCTGGCGGAGTTTCGTGACGCGCAGGTCAGCCATGTGGCGATGGAAGTCTCCTCGCATGCGCTGGAACAGGGCCGCGTGGCCGCGGTGGATTATGAGGTGGCCGCGTTCACCAACCTCACCCGCGATCACCTGGACTACCACGGCAGCATGGAAGCCTACGGTGCGGCGAAAGCGAAACTGTTCGCCTGGCCGGGCCTGCGCGGCGCGGCGATCAACATCGACGACGCGTTCGGCCGCGAGCTGGCGACGCAGCTGCCTGCCGGCGTGCAGCGACTGCGCTTCAGCATGGCCGGCGACGGCGAGGCGGAAATCGTCGCCAGCGCGATCGTCAGCTCGGCCGAAGGGCTGGCGTTCCTGCTGCGCACGCCGTGGGGCACGCGGGCGGTCCGCAGCCATCTGATCGGCCGCTTCAACGTGGCCAACCTGCTGGCCGTGGTGGCCTGCCTCGGTGCGCTGGGCGAACCGTTCGCGCGCATCGTTGAGGTGGTCGCGCAGCTGCAACCGGTGAACGGGCGCATGAGTCGGCTCGGCGGCCTGCACGGCCAGCCGCTGGTGGTGGTCGACTACGCACACACGCCGGATGCGCTGGAGCAGGCGCTGACCGCGGTGCGCGCACATTGCGCCGGCAAGCTGATCTGCGTGTTCGGCTGCGGTGGCGAGCGCGACGCCGGCAAGCGCCCGCTGATGGGCGCGATTGCAGCGCGGCTGGCCGACGTGGCGATCGTCACCGACGACAACCCGCGCGGCGAAGACGGCGATGCGATCGTGGCGCAGATCGTCGCCGGCATGGCCGCGGCGCGCGCGATGACGGTGGAGCGCGACCGCGCGCTGGCGATCGCCGACGCGCTGCAGCTGGCGCACGCCGGCGACGCCGTACTGATCGCCGGCAAGGGCCACGAAACCTATCAGGACGGCGCCGCCGGCAAGCGCCCGTTCGACGATCTGGCGGTGGCGCATGCCGTGCTGGAACGGATCAGCCAGGAGCCGCGCCCATGATGTCGCTGAGCGCCATCGCGGTGTGGACCCATGGCCGCCTGCTCGGTGACGACGTCGAGATCACCGGCGTCGCCATCGACACGCGCAAGCTGCAGCCCGGTGACCTGTTCGTGGCGATCCGGGGCGAGCGGGTGGACGGCCACGACTACCTGGCCGAGGCTGCCGCGCGCGGCGCGGTCGCCGCGCTGGTCACGCGCAAGGTCGACAGCGCGCTGCCGCAGGTGCTGGTGAACAACGCGGAACTGGCCCTCGGCGACCTGGCCAGCGCGGTGCGCGCCCAGCGCAACGTGCGGGTAGTCGGCATCACCGGCTCCAACGGCAAGACCACGGTGAAGACGCTGGTCGCCTCGATCCTGTCGCGGCACGGCCGCACCCACGTCAGCGCGGGCAACTTCAACAATGAACTGGGCCTGCCACTGAGCCTGCTGGCGATGCCGCCGGACACCGAATACGCGGTGTTCGAGATGGGTGCCGGCAAGCTGGGTGACATCGCCTATCTGGCTGCCATCGCACGGCCCGATATCGGCCTCATCACGCTCATCGCGCCGGCGCATCTTGCGCGCATGGGCAGCATCGAAGGCGTGGCCGAAACCAAGGGCGCGCTGTACCAGGCCTTGCCGGCCGACGGCATCGCCATCATCAATGCCGACGACGCGTTTGCCAGCTTCTTCACCGGCCTGGCTGGCGCGCGCAAGGTGCTGCGCTTCGGCCTTGACCAGCCGGCCGACGTCGGCGCCGACATCATCGAGCAGCGCGTGGACGGCTCGCGCTTCGTGCTGAGCACGCCGCAGGGCGATGCCGAGGTGGCACTGCCGCTGCCCGGTCGCCACAACATCGCCAACGCGCTGGCGGCGACCGCGGTGGCGCTGGCGCTGGAGGTCCCGCTGGACACCATCGTGGCCGGGCTGGAGCAGGTACCCGGCGTGGCCGGCCGGCTGCGCCGCGAAGTGGTGGCCGGCGGCTGGACCGTGATCGACGACAGCTACAACGCGAACCCCAGCTCGATGGCGGCGGCGATCGACACCTTGTTGCTGGCCGGCGGCGAACGCTGGCTGGTGCTGGGCGACATGGCCGAGCTGGGTGCGGAGGCGCGCGCGCTGCATGCCGGCATCGGCGAGCGCGCGCGAGCGCGTGGCATCGAGCGGCTGTTCGCCGTCGGCCCGCTCGGCGCGGCCACGGTCGAGGCGTTCGGCGCGGGTGGCGAGCATTTCGAGGACAAGGCGGCGCTGGTCGTCGTGCTGCAGGCGCAATTGCACGCGGGCGTCACCTGCCTGGTGAAGGGCTCGCGCTCGGCCGGCATGGAGCAGGTGGTGGTGGCGCTCGGCGGTCATGCCGGCAAGAACAAGGGGGACGCATCCGATGCTGCTTGAACTGGCCGACTGGATGGCACGGCATTTCACCGCCCTGCACCTGTTCCAGTACATCACCTTCCGCACGATCATGGCCGCGCTCACCGCGCTGTCGCTGTCGCTGTTGTGCGGTCCATGGCTGATCAACCGGCTGGCGGCGCTGAAGGCGGGTCAGGTGGTGCGCAGTGACGGTCCGCAGACGCACCTGGTCAAGGCCGGCACGCCGACCATGGGCGGCGTGATGATCCTGCTCTCGGTCACCGTCGCCACCCTGCTGTGGGCCGACCTGCACAACCGCTACGTGTGGGTGGTGCTGGCGGTGCTGCTGAGCTTCGGCGCGATCGGCTTCTACGACGACTACCGCAAGCTGGTGCTGAAGGACAGTCGCGGGTTGGCCAGCCGCTGGAAGTATTTCTGGCAGTCGGTGTTCGGCCTCGGCGCGGCGCTGTTCCTGTACTACAGCGCGCCGCATGCGGCAGCCACCGGCCTGCCGGTGGCGGAGACCGCGCTGTACGTGCCGCTGTTCAAGCACGTGGTGCTGCCGCTGGGGCTGTTCTTCGTGGTGATCACTTACTTCATGATCGTGGGCTTCTCCAACGCGGTGAACCTCACTGACGGCCTGGATGGCCTCGCGATCATGCCGACCGTGCTGGTCTCCGGTGCGCTCGGCGTGTTCGCCTATCTGGCTGGCAACAAGCTGTTCTCCGAGTACCTCGGCATTCCATCCATCCCGGGCGCGGGCGAGCTGGCGATCTTCACCGGCGCGCTGTCCGGTGCGGGGCTGGGCTTCCTGTGGTTCAACACCTATCCGGCGCAGGTGTTCATGGGTGACGTCGGCGCGTTGGCGATGGGTGCAGCGCTCGGCTGCGTGGCGGTGATCGTGCGCCAGGAGATCGTGCTGCTGGTGATGGGCGGCGTGTTCGTGATGGAAACCGCGTCGGTGATGATCCAGGTGGCGAGCTTCAAGCTCACCGGCAAGCGCGTGTTCCGCATGGCGCCGATCCACCACCACTTCGAATTGAAGGGCTGGCCGGAGCCCCGCGTGATCGTGCGTTTCTGGATCATCAGCGTGGTGCTGGTGCTGATCGGTCTTGCCACGCTGAAGGTGCGCTGATGCCGATCTTCGACGCCACTACCCAGGCCAAACGCCGCAGCGGACCGCGCGGCAGCTTCGACACGTGGCTGCTGGTCGCGCTGATCGGGCTGGCCAGCGTGGGCGTGGTGATGGTGACGTCGAGCTCGATCGCGGTGGCGGACAGCCAGCACATCGGCGCGTTCTATTTCCTGAAGAAGCACCTGCTGTTCCTCGGCCTGGGCATGGTCGCCGCCGGCCTGGCGATGCGCACCGAGCTGAAGCTGCTGGAGAAGTTCGCGTTCCCGCTGCTGGCGCTGGCGTTCCTGATGCTGCTGGCGGTGTTCGTGCCGCATTTCGGCATGCGCATCAACGGCGCGCGACGCTGGCTGAACCTGCTGGTCACCACCTTCCAGCCGGTCGAGGCGGTAAAACTCATTCTGGTGGTCTACGTCGCCAGCTACCTGGTGCGCCACCGCGAAAATGTGGAGACGAAATTCCTGGGCCTGTTCAAGCCGGTGCTGGTCGCCGGCATGATCGTGCTGCTGCTGCTGGCGCAGCCGGACTTCGGCTCGGCCACGCTGGTGATCGCGGTGACCATCGCCATGGTCTGGCTGGGCGGCGCGCGGCCGATCTTCCTGTTCCTGATGGGCCTGCCGCTGATGCCGCTGCTGTACGTGGCGGCGACCGGCGAGAGCTACCGCATGAAGCGGCTGACCTCGTTCATGGACCCGTGGAAGGATCCGTTCAACGACGGCTTCCAGCTGACCCAGTCGCTGATGGCGATCGGCCGCGGCGAATGGACCGGGGTGGGGCTGGGCTCCAGCGTGCTGAAGCTGTCCTACCTGCCGGAGGCGCATACCGACTTCATCTTTGCGGTGATCGGCGAGGAGCTGGGCCTGGCCGGTGTGCTGCTGGTGATCGGCCTGTTCGGCCTGGCGGTGGGGCGCGGCCTTTACCTGGGCCTGAAGGGTGTCGAGGTGGGCCAGCGCTTTGCCGGCTACGTCGCGTTCGGCGTCTCGCTGATGCTGGCGATGCAGGCGTTCGTGTCGGTTGGCGTGAACCTGGGCGCGCTGCCGACCAAGGGCTTGACCCTGCCGCTGATCAGCTACGGCGGCTCGTCGATGGTGCTGACCTGCGCCATGGCCGGCGTGCTGCTGCGTGCCACCTGGGAGATCAACCGCGCGCTGGACGCACGGCAGATGACCACGCGGATGCCGGCGGCGGTGGCTGCGGCTGACGCGAACGTCGCGGCGAAGCCGCGAGAGGCGGTGGCGGCATGACCGCGCAGGCACCCGTGCTGATCATGGCCGGCGGCACCGGCGGCCACATCTTCCCTGGCCTCGCGGTGGCCGAGTGCCTGCGCGCGCAGGGCGTGCCGGTGGTGTGGCTGGGCGCGGTCGGCGGGATGGAGACGAAGGTGGTGCCGGCGCAGCGGATCGAGCTGCATACGGTGGCCGTGGCCGGACTGCGCGGCAAGGGCATCCGGACCCGGCTGCTGGCGCCGCTGATGCTGTTGCGCGCGCTGTTGGCCTCGCTGGCGGTGCTGCGCCAGGTGCAGCCGCGCAGCGTGTTGTCGATGGGCGGCTACGTGGCCGGTCCCGGTGGCCTTGCCGCGTGGCTGCTGCGCCGGCCGCTGCTGGTGCACGAGCAGAACCGCGTGGCCGGCTTCACCAACCGCAAGCTGGCCGGGCTGGCGAAGCGCGTGCTGGCCGGCTTCGCCGATGCCTTGCCGCGGGCCGAGTGGGTCGGCAACCCGGTGCGCGAGGCGATCGCCGCGCTGCCGCCGCCGGCCGAGCGCATGGCCGGGCGCGACGGCAAGCCGCGCCTGCTGGTGCTGGGCGGCAGCCTCGGCGCCCGCGCGCTGAACCTGGCGCTGCCGCAGGCGCTGGCGCAGCTGACTCCGGCGCAGCGCCCCGAAGTGCTGCACCAGTGTGGCAGTCGCGGTTTCGACGAGGCGCGTGCGGCGTATGCGAAGGCTGGCGTCGAAGCGCAGGTGGTCGCGTTCATCGACGACATGGCCGGCACCTATGGCTGGGCCGACCTGGCCGTGTGCCGCGCCGGCGCGCTGACCCTGGCCGAGCTGGCTGCGGCCGGGTTGGGCGCCGTGCTGGTGCCGTTCCCGCACGCGGTGGACGACCACCAGACACGCAATGCCGAAGTACTGATGGCGGCCGGTGCCGCCGAACTGATGCAGGAGAACGAGCTGGACGTACAGACTCTGGCGCAGCGGCTGGAATCGCTGCTGGGCGATCGCCACCGCCTGCTGGCGATGGCCGAAGCCGCGCGCACGCTGGCCAAACCCGACGCGGCGCAGGTCATCGCGCGCGCTTGCCTGGAGGTCGCCGCATGACGCCGCGCCGATTGCATGCGCACGAAGACCCGATGAGCACGTTCCGTCGGGTGCACTTCATCGGCATCGGCGGCGTCGGCATGAGCGGCATCGCCGAGGTGCTGCACAACCTTGGCTACGCGGTGTCCGGTTCCGACCGCGCCAACTCGCCGACCGCGCAGCGGTTGCGCCAGCTGGGCATCGACGTGCACGTGGGCCACGCGGTGGAAAACATCGGCACCGCCGACGTGGTGGTGACCTCCAGCGCGATCAAGCAGGACAACCCGGAGCTCGTCGCCGCCCGCGAAGCGCGCATCCCGGTGATCCCGCGCGCGGAGATGCTGGGCGAGCTGATGCGTTTCCGCCGCGGCGTGGCGATCGCCGGTACGCATGGCAAGACCACCACCACCAGCCTCACCGCCAGCGTGCTGGCCGAGGCCGGCTACGACCCGACCTTCGTGATCGGCGGCCAGCTCAACGCGGCCGGCGCCAACGCGCGGCTCGGCACCGGGCAGTACCTGGTGGCCGAGGCTGACGAATCCGACGGCTCGTTCCTGCTGTTGTCGCCGGTGATCGCGGCGGTTACCAACATCGACGCCGACCACTTGGAGAACTACCACGGCGATTTCGCCGAAGTGAAGAAGGCGTTCGCCGATTTCCTGCACCGGCTGCCGTTCTACGGCCTGGCCGTGCTGTGCGTGGACGACCCCGAAGTGGCCGTGCTGGCGAAGTCCACCACGCGCCGCGTGATGACCTACGGCATCGACGCCGCCGACGCCGACGTGCGCGCGCAGAACGTGAGCCAGCACGGCTTCGAAATGCATTTCGAGCTGCTGCTGCCGGGTCGCGACGAAGCGCTGCCGGTGAAGCTCAACCTGCCGGGCCGGCACAACGTGCTGAACGCGCTGGCTGCCGCCGCGATCGGCTGGCAGCTGGGCGTCGAGGCCGATGCGCTGGCGCGTGCGCTGGAGAACTTCCAGGGCGTTGGCCGGCGCTTCCACCGGCGCGGCGAGATCGCGCTGGACCAGGGCAGCGTGCTGCTGGTCGATGACTACGGTCATCACCCGCGCGAGCTGGCCGCAGTGTTCGCCGCCGCGCGCGGCGGCTGGCCGGAACGCCGTCTGGTGGTCGGTTTCCAGCCGCACCGCTACAGCCGCACGCGCGACCTGCTGGACGACTTCGCCAATGTGCTGGCCGAGGTCGACGTGCTGGTGCTGACCGACGTCTACCCGGCCGGCGAGGCGCCGATCGCCGGCGCCGACGGCCGCGCGCTGGCGCGGGCGGTGCGCGCCCGCGGCAAGGTCGACCCGGTGCTGGTCGAGCATCCGCGCGAGCTGAAGGACACCCTGCCGGCGCTGTTGCGCGACGGCGATCTGCTGCTGCTGCTCGGTGCCGGCGACATCGGCGCGGCGGCGGTCGAGCTGGCCCAGCTCGGCAACCTGAGGACGAACAAGTGAGCATGAAGGTGGCCGTGAACAAGATCAGCGACCCCGCCCGCTTCGGCCGCGTCGCCGTGGCGATGGGCGGCAGTTCGGCCGAGCGCGAGGTCTCGCTGGACTCCGGCCGCAACGTGCTGGAGGCGCTCAAGGCGCGCGGCGTGGACGCGCATGCGGTCGACGGCATCCCGGCCCTGCTCGACGCGCTGCGCACCGGTGGCTTCGCGCGCGTGTTCAACATCCTGCACGGCCAGCACGGCGGTGGCGAGGACGGCGTGCTGCAAGGCGCGCTGGAGGCGCTGAAGGTGCCGTACACCGGTTCGGGCGTGCTGGGCTCGGCGCTGTCGATGGACAAGACGCGTTCGAAGCGCGTGTGGCAGTCGCTGGGCCTGCCGACGCCGAAGTTCGTGGCGCTGCCGCGTGGCGCGGATGTGCACGCGGCGGCGAAACAGATCGGCTTCCCGCTGATCGTGAAGCCGGCCTGCGAGGGTTCCAGCGTGGGCGTCACCCGCGTGTTCGAGGAGTCGCAGCTGGACCAGGCGGTCGAGCTGGCGGCGAAGTATCCGGGCGACCTGCTGATGGAAACCCTGATCGAGGGCGACGAACTGACCGTCGCCATCCTTGGTCGCCAGGTGCTGCCCAGCATCCACATCGTGCCGAAGGGCGCGTTCTACGACTACAACGCGAAGTACATCGCCGAAGACACGCTGTACCTGTGCCCCGGCCTGGAAGGCGATGCCGAGACGGAGCTGCGCGCGCTGGCGCTGGCCGCGTTCGATGCGCTGGGTTGCCAGGGTTGGGGCCGCGTCGACGTGATGCGCGACCGGCAGGGGCGCAACTGGCTGCTGGAGGTGAACACCGCGCCGGGCATGACCTCGCACTCGCTGGTGCCGAAGGCGGCCAAGGCGGCCGGCATCGACTATCAGGAACTGTGCTGGCGCGTGCTGGAAACCAGTTTCCGGGAGGGCCTGTGAAGGGAGCCATCCGCCTCGTCGCCTGGTGCCTCGCCATCGCACTGGTCGTGCTGCCGATCGTCGGCGTGCTGCGCGGCTGGTTCGCGGCCGGGCGCTGGCCGGTGACCCAGCTCACGGTGCAGGCCGAGTTCAAGCACGTCAGCGCGGACGACATCCGCGCCGCGGTGCGGCCGCGGCTGGGCAAGGGCTTCTTTGCGCTGGATCTGGACGCGGTGCAGAAAGCGGTGGCTGCGCTGCCGTGGGTGGAATCGGTGGAGGCGCGCAAGCGCTGGCCGGACACCTTGCAGTTGCGCATCTACGAGCGCCAGCCGTTTGCCCGCTGGAACGACAAGCAGCTGATCAGCCGGCAGGGGCTGGTGTTCGAGGCGCCCGGCATGGCTGGCATCGGTGCGCTGCCGGATCTGCGCGGGCCGGACGCGCGGCTGGCCGAGGTGGTCAGCTTCTACGCGGAAACCAGCAAGGCGTTCGCCGGCACCCACCTGCAGGTCACCGGTGTGGCGCTGACCGAGCGCGGCAGCTGGAGCGTCAATACCGCGAATGGCGCGCAAATCGTCATCGGCGATCGCGAGCAGGCCGGGCGCCGGCTGCGCCGCTTCCTTGACGTCTATCCGCAGCTGATCGCCGGCCATGCCGACGGTTTCGCCTACGCCGACCTTCGTTACACCAATGGATTCGCCGTGCGCTGGCCGCAGACGGCCGCCGCCAACGCTGGAGGTTCGCCCCGCTCATGAAGCCGCGCAATGACAAGCAATTAGTAGTGGGGCTCGACATCGGCACCTCGAAAGTGGTGGCGATCGTCGGCGAGTACGAGCCGGGCGAACCGATCACCGTGATCGGCATCGGCACCCACGTCTCGCGCGGCATGAAGCGCGGTTCGGTGGTGGATATCGAGTCGACCGTGCATTCGATCCAGCGCGCGGTGGAGGAAGCCGAACTGATGGCCGGCTGCGACATCCGCTCGGTCTACGCCTCGATTTCCGGCAGCCACCTGGAAACCCGCAACTCGCACGGCAACGCGGCGATCCGCGACCGTGAGGTGACCGCCGGCGACCTGGAACAGGTGCTGGAAGCGGCCAGCGCGGTGGCGATCCCGGCCGACCGCAAGGTGCTCTACAAGGAATCGCAGGAATACCGCATCGACGGCCAGGACGGCATCCGCGCGCCGATCGGCATGAGCGGCGTGCGGCTGGAGGCGAACGTGCACCTGGTCACCGGCGCGGCGGCGGCGGTGCAGAACGTCACCAAGTGCATCCAGCGCTGCGGCCTCACCGTGGACGAACTGGTGCCGTCGGCGGTGGCCAGCGCGAAGGCGGTGCTGACCGATGACGAGCGAGAGCTGGGCGTGTGCCTGGTCGACATCGGTGCCGGCACCACCGACATCGCGATCTACACCCAGGGCTCGATCCGCTACACCGCCTCGCTGCCGGTCGGCGGCGACCAGGTCACCAGCGATATTGCGTACGGCGTCCACACGCCGACCGCGCACGCGGAGGAAATCAAGATCAAGTACGCCTGCGCGCAGACCGGACTGGCGCACGCCGAGGAAACCATCCAGGTGCCCAGCGTGGGCGATCGCCCGCCGCGCCGGCTGGCGCGGCAGTCGCTGGCGCAGAGTGTGCAGGCGCGCTACGAGGAAATCTTCGAGATGGTGCAGGACCAGCTGCGCCGCTCCGGTTACGAGAGCCTGGTCGCCGCCGGCGTGGTGCTCACCGGCGGCGCCTCGAAGATGGAAGGCGCGCTGGAGCTGGCCGAGGAAATCTTCCACAAGATGGTGCGCATCGGCGTGCCACAGCAGATCGACGGCCTCGGCGAAGTCGTTTCCAGTCCGCTGCACGCCACCGGCGTGGGCCTGCTGCTACATGGATCGCGCGCGGGCGGCACGCGCATGGGCGGCTCGGCCGGCGGCAGCGTCGGCGGCCTGGTCGGCAAGTTGCGCGGCTGGCTTACCCGGAATTTCTGATGACGGTTTTTCAGGCGGCGCAGGAGGCGCAGCCGCGGGCAGAAGGACGTTCGCCCACCACCATGGACCGACAGGAGTCGCGCTGCATGGTTACAACGACAACAACTCTACGGAGGACGGGAAATGTTTGAACTGATTGATAAACTCGCACCCAATGCAGTCATCAAGGTGATCGGCGTGGGCGGCGGCGGCGGCAATGCCGTGGCGCACATGCTGAATGCCAACATCGAAGGCGTGGAATTCGTCGTCGCCAACACCGACGCGCAGGCGATGAACAGCTGCGGCTCGCGCACCCACCTGCAACTCGGTGGCAACGTGACCAAAGGCCTCGGCGCCGGCGCCAATCCCGAGGTCGGCCGGCAGGCCGCGCTGGAGGATCGCGAGCGGATCGAGGCGATGCTGGAAGGCGCCGACATGGTGTTCATCACCGCCGGCATGGGCGGCGGCACCGGTACTGGCGCGGCGCCGGTGGTGGCGCAGCTGGCCAAGGAAAAGGGCATCCTCACCGTGGCGGTGGTCACCAAGCCGTTCCCGTTCGAGGGCCGCCGGCGCATGCAGGTCGCCCTGAAGGGCATCGAGGACCTGTCGCAGCACGTCGACTCGCTGATCACCGTGCCGAACGAGAAGCTGCTCAGCGTACTCGGTCGCGAGGTCACCCTGCTCAATGCGTTCAAGGCCGCCAATGACGTGCTGCAGGGCGCCGTGCAGGGCATCGCCGACCTGATTACGGCCCCCGGCCTGATCAACGTCGACTTCGCCGACGTGCGCACCGTGATGTCGGAGATGGGCCTGGCCATGATGGGCTCGGGTACCGCCCGCGGTGACGACCGCGCCCAGGCGGCGGCCGAGGCGGCGATCAAGAACCCGCTGCTGGAAGACGTCAACCTCAACGGCGCCTGCGGCATCCTGGTCAACGTCACCGCCGGTCCGAACCTGACCATGCGCGAGTTCGACGAGATCGGCCGGATCATCCACGACTTCGCCAGCGAAGACGCCACCGTGGTGATGGGCACCTCGCTCGACCCGGAAATGAAGGACGACGTGCGGGTCACCGTGGTCGCCACCGGCCTCAACCGTGCCGTCGCTTCCCGCCAGCAGCCGCCGATTCGCATGGTGGAAACCACCCAGCAGGTGCAGATGCGGCCGCGTCCGGTGGTGCTGCGGACCGGTACCGGCAACGAAGTGGTCGACTACGCGCAGCCGGACATGGTGGTCAGCCACAGCCGTGCGGAGTCCGCGGCGCCGGCGAAGAACGCCGAGCCGGGCTTCGATTACCTGGATATCCCGGCGTTCCTGCGCCGCCAGGCCGACTGATGGAAGATTGACTTCTGGCAGCTTGCACAAGTTAAGGAGATGCGAAAGTATTGAACGAATGCCCGCTGGGTCGGTCACTATTCCCATCGTGTCGGCGGCCTTGGCCGATCGTGCCGAGGTGCGAGGTGGGTCGAGGATTGGCCTGGGGAGGCCGTTTGCAGGTGTAAGCAGCAAGGCTGTGCGTCGGGATGACGCACGACCAGCGGCCATGGGCTTCCCGTGGCGGCCGGTCCGATGCCCCGTGCCGGATTCCCGTCCAGGCACGGGGCGTCGTGTCGAACCATCGCTTGGTCGGGAAAACCGCAGCGGACGCTCCCTCAGCTTTCAAGGATGAAAGAAACATGAAGGCTTAATCAGACTGTACGGTACGGTTTGCTTTTATCGCAGGTTAAAACTGTGTTAGCATCCGCTCCTGATTGGCTGCTGCCTACACGGGTACCAACTACAATGATCAAGCAGCGTACGCTTAAGAACATCATCCGGGCGACCGGCGTCGGCCTGCACACGGGTGACAAGGTGTACATGACCTTGCGTCCTGCCGCGCCGAACACCGGCATCGTGTTCCGCCGCACGGATCTCGATCCACCGGTGGATATTCGCGCCCGCCAGGACAATGTCGGCGACACCCGACTGTCGACCACGCTGGTCAACGGCGATGTGCGCGTTTCCACGGTCGAGCATCTGCTCTCGGCGATGGCGGGCCTGGGCATCGACAATGCCTACGTCGACCTGTCCGCGCCGGAAGTGCCGATCATGGATGGCAGCGCCGGCCCGTTCGTCTTCCTGCTGCAGTCTGCCGGCATCGAAGAGCAGAACGTGGCCAAGCGCTTCATCCGCATCAAGAAGCCGGTGAAGGTGCAGGAAGGCGACAAGTGGGCCAGCTTCGAGCCGTTCGAAGGCTTCAAGGTCGGCTTCTCGATCGACTTCAACCACCCGATCATCAGCCAGCGCACCTCGCGCGCCGAGATCGACTTCTCCACCACCTCCTTCGTCAAGGAAGTGAGCCGTGCGCGCACTTTCGGCTTCATGCGCGACATCGAGATGCTGCGCGAACACAACCTGGCGCTGGGCGGCTCGATGGACAACGCTGTGGTGCTGGACGACTACCGCGTGCTGAACGAGGACGGCCTGCGTTACGAGGACGAGTTCGTCAAGCACAAGATCCTCGACGCGATCGGTGACCTGTACCTGCTCGGCCACAGCCTGATCGGCGCGTATCACGCGCACAAATCCGGTCATGAGCTGAACAACAAGCTGCTGCGCACGCTGATGGCCGATGCCTCGGCGTGGGAAGAGGTCAGCTACCAGGACGACCCGGCCACCTCGCCGATCTCCTACGCCCACCCGGCACAGGCGATCTGAGCCGACGCTCGCTTCTCCTCCACAAAGTCCTTACAAGAAACGGCCCTGTCGCGAGACAGGGCCGTTTTTCGTGATGCGTATCACATTTTTACCGCGTTACGCTTCACGCCTCCATGACATGGCGGATTACTCCTTAACAAACGGCGTGTTATAAAACCGCCTCCGGTACGCGGGTCGGTGCAGATCAGTCCGTGCCGGGCAAGGGGGAATCAGCGGTTTCGGCGAAGGACGCCAGCTCAAGGAACAGTACCCGCCATTCGGGGTCTGTGAATGACGCGGCGGCAGCCCTGAGGTGGGCGGCGGCGGCGGGCGAAAGCGGTTTCGACCGGTCCGGCGCTGTGGCGACCGGTGGTGGGGGAACTACTTTCACGGTGACTGAACTGGCGCAGGTGCCGATGGCATGTGCGGCGGCAAGGATTTGCGTCTGCATCAGTCGCAGGCGTGAGGCCCAGCCCGGTGAAGACGCCAGGAAGACGAGGCGGTCGTTGCGCAGGTTGGCGAATCTCACCTGCTCGCGCAATGGCGATGGCAACGTCTGGCGCAGTGCGCGGTCCAGCGCTTCCAGCGCACCGGCCTTTCGGGCCAGTGTCGCGAAGGAGCCGCAGTCGGCGAGGGACTTCGGTCTGTTGCCGGTGCGACGGGAAGTGGCCGGAGTGGCGCGCTGCATGGTGCCGGAATTCGACCCTGGAAAGACATGCAGATCATACTCGTATCACGCGCCAGGAAATTGCCGAAGACCCTCGACCTGGCGGATCACCGCCTGCGCTGGAAGCTGTTTTCGGCGGCCGCGCTGGCGGTGCTTGGTTGCATGGGGGCCGGCGTGGCGCTGGCCATGCTGGTGGCCAGCCCGCGTGATCGGGCACTGGTCGAGATCCACGACCTGCAGCAGCAGATCCAGCAGCAGAATGCCCAGCTGGGCGGCGTGCGCCAGGATGCCCAGCGTGGCCTCGATGCGCTGGCCGTGAAACTGGGCCAGCTGCAGGCCCAGTCGACCCGTCTGAATGCGCTGGGCGAGCGGCTGGCCGAGGTTGGCAAGCTCGACGATGGCGAGTTCGACTTCGACCAGCAGCCGGCGGTGGGTGGCGTCGAGGATGCCGGCAGCAGCGCCTACGCCCTGCCGCCCGCGCTGGACGACAGCATCAATCAGCTGGCCAGCCAGTTCGACCGGCAGCAGGCGCAGCTGTCGGCGTTGCAGAGCTTGCTGCTGGATGCCCGGATCGAGTCCAACCTGAAGCCGACCGGGATGCCGGTGCCGGGATACATCTCCTCCTATTTTGGCGTGCGCGCGGACCCGTTCGACGGCCGCTCGGCGCGGCACACCGGCATCGATATCTCGACCCCGCTCGGTACGCCGGTGCACACCGTGGCCGAAGGCATGGTGACCTTTGCCGGTGTTCGCAGCGGCTACGGCAACGTGATCGAGATCGACCACGGCAATGGCTACATGACCCGCTACGCGCATAACAGTGCGCTGGTGGCGCGTCCGGGCCAGCATGTGCAGGTAGGTGACGTGATCGCCCGCGCGGGTTCCACCGGCCGCTCCACCGGGTCGCATGTGCATTTCGAGGTCTGGTACGACGGCCGCGTGGTCAATCCGCTGGCGTTCGTGCGCAACCACCGCTGACGCCGGGTCTTCGCCCCGGCCATCCCTTGAATCCCGCTCCGGCTGGCGCCATTCAGGACGGCGTGGCGGCATGGCCTGGCCGGCCGTATCCCGGTGGGGCCGGCCTCATGGGCGGCGCCCGGCGGGCATGTAGTAACATGCCTGATTGGCCCGCGCCTGCCGCAGGCATTTCACTCCCAACCCGGAAGATCGATGTTCAATCGTGCCCTGACGAGCCTGTTTGGTAGCCGCAACGAACGCGTATTGCGCCAGCTTTCCAAGAGTGTCAACCGCATCAATGCGCTGGAGCCCGAATTCGAAAAGTTGAGCGACGACGCGCTGCGCGGCAAGACCGACGAGTTCAAGCAGCGCGTCGCCGCGGGCGAATCGCTGGACAAGCTGCTGCCGGAAGCTTTCGCGGTGGTGCGCGAGGCGGCCAAGCGTACCCTGGGCATGCGTCACTACGACGTGCAGATGATCGGCGGCATGGTGCTGCACCAGGGCAAGATCGCCGAGATGCGCACCGGCGAGGGCAAGACCCTGGTCGGCACGCTACCGGTCTACCTGAATGCGCTGGCGGGCAAGGGCGTGCACGTGGTCACCGTGAACGACTACCTGGCCCGGCGCGACTCGGCCCAGATGGGCAAGCTGTACAACTTCCTCGGCCTGGCCGTGGGGGTGGTGTACCCGGGCATGGACCACGCCGACAAGCACGCGGCCTACGCTGCCGACATCACCTACGGCACCAACAACGAGTTCGGCTTCGACTACCTGCGCGACAACATGGCGCTGAGCAAGGAACAGCGCTACCAGCGCGGCCTGCACTATGCGATCGTCGACGAGGTCGACTCGATCCTTATCGACGAGGCGCGCACGCCGCTGATCATCTCCGGCCCGGCCGAGGATTCCCCGCAGCTGTACCTCGCGGTGAACAAGATCGTGCCGCAGATGGTCCGCCAGGCCGAGGAGGACGGCGAGGGCGACTACTGGGTCGACGAGAAGCAGAAGCAGGTGCACCTGTCCGAGGCGGGCATGCAGCATGCTGACGAACTGCTGCGCGCGGGCGGCGTGATCGAACAGGACAGCGGCCTGTACGACTCCAAGAACCTGGCAGTGGTGCACCACCTCAACGCCGCGCTGCGCGCCAACGGCATCTACCAGCGCGACGTGGACTACATCGTGCGCGACGGCGAGGTGATCATCGTCGACGAGTTCACCGGCCGCACCCTGCCGGGCCGGCGCTGGTCGGACGGCCTGCACCAGGCGGTCGAGGCGAAGGAGGGCGTGCCGATCCAGCGCGAGAACCAGACGCTGGCCACGGTGACGTTCCAGAACCTGTTCCGCATGTACAAGAAGCTGGCCGGCATGACTGGCACGGCCGACACCGAGGCGTTCGAGTTCCAGAGCATCTACGGCCTGGAGGTGGTGGTGATCCCCACCCACAAGCCGATGATCCGCAAGGACAACCCGGACATGATCTTCCTGTCGCAGACGCCGAAGTACAACTCGGTGATCGAAGACATCAAGGATTGCCACAAACGCGGGCAGCCGGTGCTGGTCGGTACCACCTCGATCGAGGTATCCGAGCTGCTGTCCGAACTGCTGAAGAAGGCCGGCGTGCCGCACGAAGTGCTCAATGCGAAGCAGCACGAGCGCGAGGCGCACATCGTCGCCCAGGCCGGCGCGCCTAGTCAGGTCACCATTGCCACCAACATGGCCGGCCGTGGTACCGACATCGTGCTCGGCGGCAGCATGGACGCCGCGTTGGCGATGCTGCCGGAAGGCGCCAGCGAGCTCGATCGCCAGCGCGTCAAGACCGATTGGAAAAAACTGCACGAGCAGGTGCTTGCTGCCGGCGGCCTGCACATCATCGGTACCGAGCGGCACGAGTCGCGGCGCATCGACAACCAGCTGCGTGGCCGTTCCGGCCGCCAGGGCGATCCGGGCTCCTCGCGCTTCTACCTGTCGCTGGAAGACAACCTGCTGCGCATCTTCGGCGGCGAAGGCCTGGTGCGCTGGATGAAGCGCTTTGGCATGAAGGACGACGACGCGCTGGAAGATCGCATGATCAGCCGGCAGATCGAGAAGGCGCAGCGCAAGGTCGAACAGCACAACTTCGACATCCGCAAGCACCTGCTGGAATTCGATGACGTCGCCAACGACCAGCGCAAGGTGATCTACCGCCAGCGCGACGAACTGCTCGACGGCGAAGAGGTGCAGGCCACCGTCGCCGACATCCGCGACGACGTGGTGCAGAGCATGGTGCGCGGATTCGTGCCGGATGACAGCATCGACGAGCAGTGGGACTTGGCCGGTCTCGACCGCGAGCTGGAAAGCGAGCTTGGCCTGTCGCTCGACCTCAAGCGCTGGGTCGAGCAGCAGCACGAGATCGACGCGAAGATGATCCTCGAGCACGTGCGCGGCGCGGTGAACGAACTGTTCCAGGCCAAGGAAGCGCAGATCGGCGCCGAGACCATGCGCCAGCTTGAAAAACACATCATGCTGACCGTGGTCGACAACGCCTGGAAGGATCACCTGGCAAGCATGGATTACCTGCGCCAGGGCATCTACCTGGTCGGCTACGCGCAGCAGGACCCGAAGCAGGCGTTCAAGCGCGAGTCGTTCAAGCTGTTCTCCGACATGCTCGAGCGGATCAAGGCCGAAGTGGTGCAGATGCTGGCGCGGATCCGTATCCGCAGCGAGGAGGAAGTCGCCGCGATGGAGGCCGAGCAGCGGCGCCTGGCTGATCGCCTGCAGAAACAGATGCTGGCCAGCGGCGGCGGTGCGCCGGCGGAAGGCGCGTTCGGTGGCGCCGCGGAACCGGCGGTGGGTGCCGGCATGCGCCTGGCCCAGCCGGCCCAGCACGACGGCCCCAAGGTCGGTCGCAACGACCCGTGCCCGTGCGGCTCGGGCAAGAAGTACAAGCACTGCCACGGCCAGCTGGCCTGAGCCGGTTCGACAGGCATGAAAAACCCCGCCGCGGCGGGGTTTTTCATGCCTGTCGGTTCGATCCGTAGCGAATCAATCCTCGCCGCCCGGCGGCCGCTTGCGATGCGGCTCGGCGTTGACCGTGACGTATTGCGGCTCCTCGCTGTCCAGTCGCAGGGCGGTGAGCTGTCCGCCCCAGACGCAGCCGGTGTCGATCGCGTGCACGCCGAGGCCGGCGAATCGGCCCAGCGTCGACCAGTGGCCACAGACGATGCGGGTGTCGCGCCGGCGCATGCCGGGCACCTCGAACCACGGGTACAGTCCGGCCTTCTGCGTGCCGGGGATGCCCTTCGCCTCGAAGTCGATGCGGCCGTTGACGTCGCAGTAGCGCATGCGGGTCATCGTGTTGATGGTGGCGCGCTGGCGATCCAGGCCTTGCAGCCGGCTCGTCCACTGCGCCGGCCGGTTGCCGAACAGGTTGCGCAGCAGCCGCGGGTGGCGCGGGCTGGACAGCTCGCGCTCGACATCCTGGGCGGAACGCATGGCCTGGCGCAGCGTCCACATCGGTGCCAGGCCCGCGTGCACCATGGTCCAGTTCAGCTGCTCGTCGTGGTGCAGCAGCTTTTGCGAGCGCAGCCACTCGAACAGCACCGGCGCGTCGTCGGCGAACAGTACCTCGCGCAGCTCCGGGTTCACCCGGGCCTGCGCGTCGGGCCGGCGCTGGGCGATGGCCAGCAGGCTCAGGTCGTGATTGCCCAGGGTGACCACGCTGTGCTCGCGCAGGCCGTGGATCAGCCGCAGCGTGTCCAGCGATTGCCCGCCGCGGTTGACCAGGTCACCGCAGAACCACAGCTGGTCCTGCGCCGGGTCGAAGCGCACTTTCTCCAGCAGGCGTTGCAGTTCGGGATAGCAACCCTGCACGTCGCCGATCGCGTACGTAGCCATGTCAGCGCAGGGCCATCAGTGCAGCGTACGCGGAATGGACAAGGTGAAGGTCGGGATGGGCGCCTCGAATTCCGTACCGTCGTCGGCCAGCATCTGGTAGCTGCCGCCCATGGTGCCGACCGGGGTTTCCAGCACGGCGCCGGAGGTGTATTCGAAATCGTCGCCGGGCCGCATCCACGGCTGTTCGCCGACCACGCCTTCGCCGGTCACTTCCTCCACCTTGCCGTTGGCGTCGGTAATCATCCAGCGGCGGGTGAGCAGGCGCGCGGGCATCTCGCCGGCATTGCGCAGGGTAACGGTGTAGGCGAAAACGTAGCGATTGTCACCGGGCTTCGATTGATCGGGGACGAAGCGGGTTTCGACCTGCACGTCGATCGTGTAGGAAGATTTTTCAGTCATGTCCGGATTGTAAGGCCTGTCGCCGCGAATGGGGCGCCGCCGCCCGTCAGAGACTGCCGTAGACCTTGGCCAGGCGCACGAAGTCGGCCGGGGCGAGGGTTTCGGCGCGCGCTTTCGGGTCGACGTCGGCGCGACGGATCGCCTCGGCATTGAGCAATTGCTTCAGCGCATTGGCCAGTGTCTTGCGCCGCTGCCCGAACGCGGCCTTGACCACGGCGTAGACATGCCCGGGCTGTGCGTCATGCAGCTCGTGCGGTTCCAGCGGCAGCAGCCGCACCACGGCGGACTCCACCTTCGGCGGCGGGCGGAAGGCTTCCGGCGGCACGTCGAACAGCGGCTCGACCCGGCACGCCAGCTGCAGCATCACCGACAGCCGGCCGTACACCTTGCTGCCCGGTTCGGCGGCCATGCGCTCGACCACTTCCTTCTGCAGCATGAAGTGCATGTCGGCGATCGCCGCGGCGTGCTCGATGCAATGGAACAGGATCGGGCTGGAGATGTAGTACGGCAGGTTGCCGGCGATGCGCAGCCGCGGCACGCCATGACTGTGTGCGAGCGCGCTGAAGTCTACCTTCAACACGTCGGCGTGGATGATGTGCAGTTCTCCCGCGGCGGCGGCACGCGCCTGCAGGGCGGGGATCAGGTCGGTGTCCAGCTCGATCGCAGTGAGCTTGCCGGCCGCGGCCAGCAGCGGCAGGGTCAGTGCGCCCTCGCCGGGGCCGATCTCGACCACGAAGTCCTCCGGCCGCGGCGCGATCGCGCTGACGATGCGGTCGATGTAGCGCCGGTCGTGCAGGAAATGCTGGCCGAAACTTTTCTTGGGGCGTGCGGGGGCGTGGTTCATGGGGTCTTTCGCAAGGTTGGGCCCTCACCGCGCTCCTCTCCCCGCAGGGGCGAGGACGGATGAGCGCCACGGTGCGCCACGAGTTCCAAGGCCATGTTCGCCGCGGCGATCAGGCTGGCCGGGTCGGCGGTGCCGGTGCCGGCCAGGTCCAGCGCGGTGCCGTGGTCGACCGAAGTGCGGATGAACGGCAGGCCGAGGGTGAGGTTCACGGTGCGGTCGAATGCCTCGCTTTTCAGCACCGGCAGCGCCTGGTCGTGGTACATCGCCAGCACCGCGTCGTAGCGTGCACGCTGCGCCGGCACGAAGGCGGTGTCGGCCGGCAGCGGGCCGAGAAGTTGCAGGCCTTCGGCGCGCAGCTCGTCCAGCAGCGGGATGATGGTGTCCAGTTCCTCGCGGCCGAGGTGGCCGCCCTCGCCGGCGTGCGGGTTGAGGCCGAGCACCGCGATGCGCGGCTCGGTCAGGCCGAACTTCGCGCGCAGTTCGGCGTGCACGATGCGCAGCGTGCGCGCCAGCGACTCGCGGGTGATCTCCGTCGACACCGCCGCCAGCGGCAGGTGGGTGGTTGCCAGCGCCACCCGCAATTCCGGGCTGGCCAGCATCATCACCACGTCGGCGTGCGCGCGTCCGGCGAAGAATTCGGTATGCCCGCTGAAGCGGATGCCAGCGTCGTTGATCGAGGATTTCTGCAGCGGCGCGGTGACCACGGCGTCGTAGCGTCCGGCCATGCAGCCGTCGGCGGCCTCGGCCAGGGTGTCCAGCACGTGCCGGGCGTTGCGCGGATCGGGCCGGCCGGGGACTTCGTCGATCGTCAGCGGGGTGTGGTGCACACGCAGCGTGCCGGGGCGACGCGCCGTCTGCGTGCTGCCGTCGTCATCGGCCAGTTCGACGGCCAGGCCGCAACGCGACGCGGCGCGTTGCAGCAGGTTGCGGTCGGTGATCGCCACCAGGCTGGCCGCCAGCGGCGTGGCCGCCAGGCGCACCAGCAGCTCGGGGCCGACGCCCGCCGGCTCACCCGCGGTAAGCGCGAGCCGGGGCAATGGCATGACGTTCAGCCGCCTTTACGGCGAGCTGGCGGCAGCCCGGTCGTCCGCGACGCGCAGCTCGGGCACCAGGATGTCGACATAGGCATTGGAACGCAGGTCACGCAGGTAGTCGTCGTAGGCCTGCTCGGACTTGCGCGTGCCGATGGCCTGACGTGCCTGGTCGCGTTCGATCTGCACGGTCTGGTCGCTCTGGCGTTCGCCGAGCCGCTGCACGATGTGCCAGCCGGCGGAACTCTGGAACGGCTTCGACACCTGGTTGTCCTTCAGCTGGGCCAGCTGGGCGGCGATCGCCTCGCCCCACGCCTGCGGCGGGAACCAGCCCATGTCGCCACCGAGGTTGGCGGTGGTGTCGTCCTTGGAGTTTTCCTTCGCCAGGGTGGCGAAGTCCTCGTGCTTGTCGACGATGCGGTGGTACAGGTCCTGCGCCTTCTGCTCGGCCTGGGCCGGGGTCAGCAGTTCGCTCGGCTTGATCAGGATTTGCCGGGCGTGCAGCTCGGCGACCACCTTGCGGCTGCTCTGGCGCTGGTCAACCAGCTTGAGGATGTGGAAGCCGGTCGGGCCGCGCAGTGCCGGGCTGACGTCGCCGGGCTTCATCGAGGCGATGGTGTCGGCGAAGGCGGGCGGAATCTCGTCCAGTCGGCGCCAGCCGAGGTCGCCGCCGTCCAGTGCATCGGACGCATCGGAGTAGCGGATCGCGGCGGCGTTGAAATCCATGCCACCCTTGATCGCGGCCAGCGCCTGCTCGGCCTTGGCCTGGCTGGCCTGGATCGCGGCGGCGTCGGCGCCGCCGGGAATGCTGATCTGGATGTGCGCCAGATGCACTTCGCCGGCCTTGTAGGTCGGGCTGCTGAGCAGGTTGTCGATCTCGCTGTCGGTGACCGATACCGAATCCTGCACCACGCTCTGGTGCAGCCGCTGCACGGTGATCTGGTCGGCCAGTTGCTGGCGGAACGAGGCAAAGCTGGCACCGCTGCGTTCCACCTCGGTACGCAACTGCTCGGGACTGAGCTTGTTCTGCTGGGCCACGCCCTGGATCGCCTGGTCGACATCGGCGTCGGAGACGTGGATGCCCTGGTCCTGCGCCTTCTGGATCTGCAGGCGCATCAGTACCAGCCGATTGAGTACCTGCTGCTGCAGCACGTTCATCGGCGGCAACTGCTCGGTGTGGCCGGCGTACTGCTGCTGCACCGAGGCCACCGCGTCGTTCAGCTCGCTCTGCAGGATCACGTCGTCGTTGACCACGGCCACGATGCGGTCCAGCGACTGGCCGGCCGGCGCGGCCGGGGCCAGCAGCTGGGCGTGGGCGGGGAGCATGATCGCGAGCGCGAGCAGGAGAGATGCGAGGGATTGCTTCATCTGTGGAAAGCCTGGGTCGCCGGGGCGAATGCGTTTATTGATAGCCGAGAATATCACGGCGCAGCAGTGGATCGATTTGGCCGCCGGTGGAGCCCAACCCCTTGAAAACCACTTCGAACATGACGGCGTTGTCGCGATGGTTGGTGTTGCCGCCGGTCGGAACCGGGCCGAAGCCGTAGTAGCTCTGGTTCACGTAGCTGCGCCCCACCAGCCGTAGCGACACGCAGCAGCTGTCGTATTCCACGCCCGCCAGTGCATCGACGCTCTCGCGGTCCTTGACCGAATAGGTCCATGCACCCACCAGTCGCCAGCGTTCGGACACCGGGTAGACCACGGACGCGCTGTATTGTTCCAGCAGCCCGCGACGGTAGCGGTAGGAGAAGTTGAGGATGCCGTCGGTGCGGATGCGCCGCTGCAGTTGCACCGCGGCCAGGTCGGTGAGGCGGGTGTTCGGGCTCCACTGGTAGGCGCTGTTCAGGCGCCAGCGGTCGCTGAGCTGCATGTCTAGCTGGGCCACGTAGGCCGAGCGCACCCAATCCGTGCCCAGCACTTTCTGCGGGCTGAAATAGTGGATCTGGCCGATGCTGGCCGACACCCGCTCGACGCCGCCGTCGTCCAGCAGACGGGTGGTGAGCGCGGCGGTGAGGTTGTTCGCATCCATCTGGCGGTCGGCGCCGGAGAACTGGTTGGTCGAAAACAGCTGCCAGTAGTCGAACGACATCGTCCGGGTGTCGAACAGTGGCAGGTTGTTCTGGTTGCGGTACGGCACGTACAGGTAGTAGAGCCGCGGCTCCAGGGTCTGCGTGTAGCTGTCGCCGAACAGCGTGGTGCTGCGGTCGAACACCAGTCCGCTGTCGAGGCTGACGATCGGCAGCGATCGGCTCGGCGACTGCTGATCGAACGGTGTTTTCCTGCCGCTGCCGAGTCGCCCGCTGTAACCGTAATTCTGGTAACCGTTGTCCAGCTGGTAGGCGGTGTAGCGATAGCCGAGCCTTGGCCGCACGAACCACGCCGAGCTACCGAAGTCCGCCTCCAAGTAGGGATACAGGTCTTCGCGCTGGCCTTCGACGGAGCCGGTCCTGCGGAATGCCACCGCCGAGCTGTCCATGCCGAATTCCAGCCAGCGTGACAGCGGCACGTCGAGGCTGAACTTCGCGTAGGGCAGCTGCTTGTACGGCAGGCCGCTGTCGGTCACGAACGGGTTCATGTTCTGGTAGATGGTGCCGCCGAAGGAGGCGTTCCACCACTTGCCGCCGCCCACGATCGCGGCGTTGGAGGCCAGCGTATAGACCGCGGCGTGGGACAGGGCGTCGCCGTAGTCGTACAGGTAGCTGCTGTCCGAGGCGTGGTTGTACGAACCGACGAATTGCCAGCCTTTCCACAATTGCGTGTTGTCGGCGAATTTCACCAGGTAGCGCGAGTCGCCCTTGGTGTCGGCCAGGCCGTCGCTTTCGCCGTGGTCGTTCGGCACGTATTCCACGTTGAGCTGGCCGCGGCTGCCCGGCGTCAGGTAACGGAATTCGCCGGCCAGCATCGCGCCGCGCGCGCTGTAGATGCGCGGGTCCAGCGTGGCATCGTAGTTCGGTGCCAGGTTCAGGTAGTACGGCGTGCTGATCTCGTAGCCCGCGCGGCTGGTATGGCCGATGGTTGGGTAGAGGAAGCCGGTCTTGCGGCGGTCGTCGACCGGGAAGCTGAAATACGGCAGGTACAGGAACGGCACGTTGCCCAGGCGCATGGTGGCGTTGCGCGCCACGCCGACGCCGGTCTCCTTGTTGATGGTGATCGACTTGGCGCGGAACTCCCACAGGTGGTGGCCGACGTCGCAGGTGGAGTAGGTGGCCTGCGAGTAGCGCGTGTGCTGCGCATCCAGCATCTGGCCCTGGCCGGCGGTGCCGTTGCCGCGCGCGTCGAGCATCTGGTAACGCACGTCGTTGGCGACGCCGCGGCTGGCTTCGGTATTGCCGCGCATGCTCGAGGCGGCCAGCAACTGGCCGGCTTCCTGGTAGCGCACGTTGCCGCGGGCGTCGTAGTCGGTGTTCTGGTCGTTGTAGTCGATGCGCTCGGCCTGCAGCTGCTGGTCGGCACGCTGCAGTTTCACTTCGCCGGACAGGTGGTAGACCGACTGGTTGGAGCTGTCCACGTGCTGCGCCTGCACCAGGGTGGGGCTGGTTTCGCGCAGGCGGGTGTCCGTGCCCAGGCTGGGGTCGTAGAACTCCAGCAAGGCGTTGGGCCGGCACATCGCGTAGTTGAGCGGGCGCGGCGCACAGTGGAACGAGCCCAGCGGGCAGGCCTGGTCGATCGGGGCGGCGGGACTCGCGGGCCGGGCCTGGGTGCTGCTGGCGTCGGCCTGGCCGCCGAACAGGGCAAGGGCGGCAGCGACTGCCAGCAGGCGGCGTGGAGGTAGCTTGGGCGTCACGGGGAATCTGCCGGCTTCGAAGGCTCGTTAAGCTAGCAGAAAGACCCCCCGGACGGCAGCTGAACGTTTCCCGCCACACGCCGGGATTCAGCATGGGCGGGCATCAAACGGGGAAATTCGATGCGGGGCAGCGGTGTGCTGCGCAGGTTTTTACTCGATGAGGGCGCCGACGTGCGCGCTCACGCTGGCAGCCAGCGCGGCCAGGTCATAGCCGCCCTCCAGGGTGGAGACCAGCCGCCCGCCGGCATGCGCGTCGGCCAGCGCCGCCAGCCGTCCGGTGATCCACGCGTAGTCTTCCTGACCCAGTCGGAGGTCGGCCAGCGGGTCGTCGCGGTGGCCGTCGAAGCCGGCCGAGACCAGTACCAGCTGCGGCTTGAAGGCATGCAACCGAGGCAGCAGCACGCCGTCCCACAGCTCGCGGAATTCGTACGAGCCGGCGCCGGGCGACAGCGTGCCATTGGCGATGTTGCCCACGCCGCGTTCGTCCTCACCGCCGCTGTCAGGGTAGAGCGGCGACTGGTGGCTGGAGACGAACAGCACGCGCGGCTCGCGCTCGAATATGTCCTGGGTGCCGTTGCCGTGGTGCACGTCAAAATCGGCGATGGCGACCCGCTTCAGGCCATGTGCGGCCAGCGCATGGGCGGCGCCCACCGCGATGTTGTTGAACAGGCAGAAGCCCATCGCCCGCTCGCGCGTGGCGTGGTGGCCGGGCGGGCGCACCGCGCAGAACGCACGCCGCACTTCGCCGCCGAGCACCGCGTCGACCGCGGCCACCACGGCGCCGGCCGCATGCAGCGCCGCCTCGGTCGAGCCGGGGCCCATCACGGTGTCCTGGTCCAGCGCGAGCAGGTCGCCTGGCGGTGCACCGAGCAGGATTTCCCCGACGTGGGCCGCGTCGTGCACGCGCCAAAGCTGTTCGCGGGTCGCCTGCGGCGCCTCGATGCGGTCGAGCGCGGCGAAACGGTCGTGGTCCAGCGCCTGCAACACCGCGTACAGCCGTGACGGCCGTTCGACGTGTCCCGGGCCCGGGTCGTGCTGCAGGCAGGCAGGGTGGGTGTACAGCCGCAGCATGCCGCGGCTTACCCGACAGGTTTGGGCTTGCGGCGGCGTTCGTGCTGCCACAGCACTTCGCCGTGGCCGCTGGCGCGGGCCAGCACGCGCGCGATCACGAACAGCAGGTCGGACAGCCGGTTCAGGTAGCGCTGCGGCTGGTTGCGGATATCTTCCACCCGCGACAGCGCGATCACTTCGCGCTCGGCGCGGCGGCACACGGTGCGCGCCAGGTGGCCACAGGCGGCGGCCATGCCACCGCCGGGCAGGATGAACTCCTTCAGCGGCGGCAGCGGTTCGTTGAGTTCGTCGAGGATGCGCTCCAGCCGCTCGATGTCGCTGTCCTCGACCATCGCCATGCCGGGAATGCACAGCTCGCCGCCGAGGTCGAACAGGTCGTGCTGCACCTGGGTCAGTGCCTCGCGCACTTCGTCATCGACGCCGTCGGCGGCCAGCAGCATGCCGATCGTGCTGTTGAGCTCGTCCACCGTGCCATAGGCGTTGACCCGCAGCGAATCCTTGCCCACCCGCGAACCGTCGCCGAGGCCGGTGCTGCCGTCATCGCCGGTGCGCGTGTAGATCTTCGAGAGCCGGTTGCCCACGTCAGTGCCGGATGTGGCCGCTGCGCTGCGATGCGTGCGCCAGCTGGGTCGCCAGCACGTGCAGCACGGCGCCCAGCGCCACGTAGACCGAGGTGCCGGCGAGGAACGGCAGGTACCAGTCGCCAAGGTTGCCGAACCACGCGCCGAGGCTGCGCGGTGCCGGCACGCTGGCGCTGATCCAGTAGAAGCTGCCGTTGGAGACCAGATAGCAGACGCCCTCGGCGACCAGCAGTGTGGCCACCGCGAGGCCCAGCGTACGCAGGTTCAGGCCCTGCTGGCGCTTCGCCAGCCAGCTGCCGCCCAGCCACAGCGCCGCGTAGGACGGCAGCAGGAACCAGTAGGCCGGCGACACGCAGTAATGGCTCCAGAAGTCGATGCCTTGGCCGCTGATTACCAGGTAGTCCACCAGCACCGCCTCGGCCATCAGCAGCGCAAATGTCATCCAACCGGCCCAGCGGCCCTGGCCGCGCAGCCAGAAGCCGGCGAGGAAGAACACGCCCCACGAGGCATCCCACAGCGCGTGGTGCAGCAGCGAGGGGTGGAAGCGGGTGACGCCCATCACCAGGGCCAGGCCCAGGAAGATGGCCAGGCGTCGGGTCGTTGCGATTGCCATGTGGACTCCGTGCTGCTCGGCTGAATACAGATGTCGAAGTTTAGCCCAATGCGGCCGGGCCGATGCGCCGGTGTCACGCCGCCCGGTGCGGAGACGTCGTGCCCGCGCGTATCATCCGGGCATGAATCCCTCCGCAACCCCTGTCGAGGGCGGCGTGCTGATCGTTGGTGGCGGCCTGGTCGGCGCCAGCCTGGCGATCGCGCTGGATGCCGCCGGCATCGCCGCCACCCTGGTCGAGGCCGCCGCGCCGCGCGCCGATGCCCAGCCCAGCTACGACGAGCGCAACCTGGCGCTGGCCCGGGCCACCGTCAACGGGCTGGCGGCGATCGGCGTGTGGCGGCATGCCGCCGCCCGCGCCACGCCGATCCGGCACATCCATGTCAGCCGTGCCGGCGAGTTCGGCAGCGCGCGCATCGATGCCGACAAACAGGGCGTCGATGCACTGGGCTGGACCCTGCCGGCGCGCGAGCTCGGCGCCGCGCTGCTGCGCCGGCTGGACGAATGCACCCGGCTGACCCGGCTGGCGCCGGCCACCCTGTCCGCGCTGCAGCCGCTGGCCGGCGGCTGGCGCGCGCAGATCGAAACCGGCGACGGGACGCGCAGCCTCGATACGCCGCTGCTGGTCGGCGCCGACGGCACGCATTCGTTCGTACGTGCGCAGCTCGGCATCGACGCCGAACGGCACGACTATCGGCAGACCTTGTTCGTGTGCACGGTCACCCCGGAACGCGACCACGCAAACCGCGCGTACGAACGTTTTGCCGACGACGGGCCGGTCGCGTTGCTGCCGCTGGCTGAGCGCCGCTGCGGCCTGGTGCTCACGGTGTCCGCCGACGAGGCCGAGGCGGTAGTCGCGCTGGACGATGCGGGTTTTATCGACCTGGCACAGCGTCGCTTCGGCTGGCGGCTGGGTCGCCTGAGTCGACCCGGCAGGCGCCATCCGTATGCGATCCACCGGGTGGCGGCGACGCAGCTCGTCGCACCACGCGCGGTGCTGGTCGGCAACGCGGCACAGACCGTGCATCCGATCGGCGCGCAGGGTTTCAACCTGGGCCTGCGCGATGCGCTGACCCTGGCCGAGCTGGTGGCGGGCGCACCCGATCCGGGCGCTGCCGATCTGCTGGCGCGCTACGCTGCGCGGCGCGCGCCAGACCGCACTGGCACCATGGCGATGAGCCACGGCCTGGTGCGGCTGGCCTGCCTGCCGCAACCGCTGCTGGCGCCGCTGCGCTCGCTGGCCTTGCTGGCCTGCGACCGGCTGCCGCCGCTGCAGCGCGCACTGGCGCGACGCGGCATGGGTTTTCGCGGCGAGCCGCCTTTGGCGGTGCTGGAGCGCCTGCCATGAACGCTCCGCTGCAGGACATGCCTTCCCGCCGCCGCGCCCCCGCGCTGGACGTGGCCGTGGTCGGCGGCGGCATGGTCGGCGCCGCCGCTGCGCTGGCGCTGGCACGGGCCGGCTTCAGCACCGCTTTGCTGGAGGCGCGCGCGCCGGTGGCATGGGACGCGAGCGCCGAGGTGGACCTGCGCGTGGTCGGGCTGGCGCCGTCGTCGCTGACATTGCTTGACGAACTGGACGTCTGGACGTCCATCCGCCACGCTCGCGCCGGCCCTTACACGCGCATGCACGTGTGGGATGCCGAAAGCGGCGCGGCGATCGATTTCGACGCGGTCAGCGAGGGCCGCGACCGGCTCGGCTATATCGTCGAGAACAACCTGGTGCAATGGACGCTGTGGCAGGCGCTGGGAGCTGCCGGCGTGCGCCGGCTGTGCCCGGCCGAAGTGAAAGGTTTCGAGGCGCGCGAGGATCGCATCCAGCTGGAGTTGACCACCGGCGAGACATTGGCAGCGGGCCTGCTGGTGGCGGCCGACGGCGCTGCCTCGCCACTGCGCCGGCTGGCCGGCATTGGCACGCGTGGCCGCGACTACGCGCAGCGCGCGGTAGTGGCGCACGTCGCCACCGAGCGCCCGCACCAGGACACCGCCTGGCAGCGTTTCCTGCCGGGCGGCCCGCTGGCGCTGCTGCCGCTGGCGGACGGGCGCAGCTCGATCGTGTGGTCGCTGCCCGAGACCGAGGCGCAGCGGGTGCTGGCGCTGGACGACAAGACTTTCCTCGACGAACTCGGCGTGGCCAGCGACTTCCGGCTGGGCCGGATCGTCGCCAGCACGCCGCGTGCGGCGTTCCCGTTGAAGCTGCAACTGGCCGAGCGCTACCAGGCCGACCGTGTCGTGTTGCTGGGGGATGCCGCGCACGCGGTGCATCCGCTGGCCGGGCAGGGCGTCAACCTGGGCCTGCGCGACGTGGCCGAATTGCGCGACACGCTGGTCGACGCCCGCGCGGCCGGCCGCGACATCGGCGCCGCCCACGTGCTGCGCCGCTACGCGCGCCGCCGGCGCAGCGCCGACACGCTGGACGCGCTGGGCTTCGACGCGCTGGCGCGCATCTACGCATGGCAGTCGCCGGCGCTGGTTGCCGCGCGCAGCGTCGGCGTGCGCCTGCTGGATCGATTCGCGCCACTGAAGCGGCGGTTCTCGGAACACGCCGCCGGACTTTGATCTTTGCCCCTCCCCCCGTTCGCAGGGGGAGGCCGGGAGGGGGTGAAGCTCTTGGCTTGAAGATCAAGAGCGACCCCACCCCAACACTCCCCTGCGTGCAGGGGAGGGCGCTGCCAACCCACCGGAGGATCAACCATGCGTATCGCCCGACTTTGCTGTCTGCTGTTGCTGGCCGGTTCGAGTTTTTCGATACAGGCGAAGATGGTGCGCCGCCCGGTCGAGTGGACGCAGGACGGCACCCGTTTCCACAGCGTACTGGTCTACGACGACGCGTCGAGCGCGAAGCGGCCCGGGCTGGTGATGGTGCCGAACTGGTACGGCATCAACGACGTGGCGGTAAAGAAGGCCGAGATGATCGCCGGCAAGGAATACGTGATCCTGCTCACCGACATGTACGGCGCCGGCGTGCGTCCGCAGCCGGGTAATGCCGATCAGGCGCAGGCGGCGGTGAAGCCGCTGTACGCCGATCGCGCGCTGATGCGCAAGCGGATCAACCTGGCGCTGGGCCAGCTGAAGGCGCAGGCAGCCAGTGCGCCGCTCGACGCATCGAAGCTCGCCGCCATCGGTTTCTGTTTCGGCGGCTCGGCGGTACTCGACCTTGCGCGCAGCGGTGCCGATGTGGCCGCGGTGGTGTCGTTCCACGGTGGCCTGGATACCGACAACCCGGCGTTGGCTAAGAACATCAAGGCACGCGTGCTGGTGATGAACGGCGCCGACGACAAGGGCACCATGCCCGACGCGGACAAGTTCATGGACGAGATGCGCATGAGCCCTGCCGACTGGCAGTTCGTGGTGCTCGGCCACGCCGTGCACTGCTTCACCGAAATCGGCGAGAACTCGCCGGGCTGCCGCTACGACGAGCGTGCCGCCACCCGCAGCTACCGGCTGATGCATGACTGGCTGCGCGCGGCGTTCGCCGGCACGCCATAGCGATTCGCGGGGCGACAGCCCCGTTCTCAAAATCAGCTCGTGGATCAGTTCGCGCGTTCGCGCTCGCGCACCGCTTCCATGGTCAGCGTGGCCAGCTGGCGCAGGCGTGTGCCGCCGGCGTCGGCGAGTAGTTCCTTGAGACGGGCGCCGGCGTCGTCCTGGTCGAGGCTGTGGCGTTCGGCCAACGAGGCGGCAAGAGCACGGCCCATCGAGTCGAAGATCAGCGCGTAGGCGAAGGCGTGCAGCACGCCGCCACCCAACGTGCCGAGGCCGGGGAACGCCTTCAGCGCGTTGCCGGCGACGGCCAGCACGATCGAGCTGCCGGTGCGCAGGGTGAGTTTGGCCTGCTGCACGAAATCCTCGATCTGCACCTCGCTGACCTTGACACCGTACAGCTCGGCCAGCGCGCGGGTGAGGCCGGTGGCAAGCACGCCCTGGATCACCAGGTCGCTGCCCGGCGCCACCGCGGCCAGAGCGCCGACGATGGCGCGGCGGGCGTACTTGCGCACGATGCGCTCGGCTTCCTCGGCGCGGGTTTGCGCTTCCAGCGTGCCGGTGCGCTGGTGCAGGCCGGCCAGCACGGCGTTCTCGCGCAGATCCTCCAGGCCTTCGGCGCCGGGTGCGGTGAGCCGTTCGAGGGCCTGCAGCAGCGGTTCGATCGCGGGCTTGCGTTGGCGTTCGACCGACTCGGTACTGCCGTCGGCAAGCTGGCGTTGGTAGCGCTCGCTGCCGCCGGCACTGACCGCCAGCACGGCGCTGGCGACGCCGTGGGCGTGTCGGCGCAGGCGCGCCAGCAATTGATCGAGTTCGGCATCGTTCCACTGGTCGGCCTTGTTCAGTACCAGCAGCAGCGGCTTGCCGAAGTCGGCCAGCCAGCGCAGTTCGTCGGCCTGGCTACGGTTGAGGTCGCCGGCACAAAGATAGATCACGGCGTGCGCGCGCAGTGCTTCCTCGCGCGCCAGCGTTTCGTGCGCCTCGCCGCCGGCCTCGCGGCTGCCGGGCACGTCAGCCAGTACCAGCGTGCGGCCGTCCGGCAGGCTGCCGTCGTAGTGGTCGATGGCGCGGGTGGTGCCGCCGCGGGCGTCGCTGGCGACCTGTGCGTGCGGTGCCAGTGCGCGGATCAGGCTGGACTTGCCGGTGGATATTTCGCCGAACAGCGCCACGTAGACGCGCGCGCTGGCGCGGCGGCGATCGAGCTCGCCCAGTTCGGCGGCGAGCGCGCCGGTGTCGGCGCCGCGTTCGCGCAGCTGGCCGATGCGCTGCTCCAGGCTGCCGCGATTGGGTGCCGGCGGCGGCCGGCGCTTGCGGCGCGGACGCAGCAGCCACCACAGCACGGCGAGGCCGGCCGCGGCGAAGATCAGCAGCACGCCGCCCAGCGTCCATTGCAGCCAGGTCGGCAACGCGAGGAAGCGTTGCGCCAGGGCGAGCGCACGTTCGGCGGCCGCGAACAGCAGCCATAGCAAGGCGGCCATGGCTAGCGCGGAGAACAGCAATCGCAGGCGTCGGGACATCCGCGCATTCTAGCCAGCTTCCTGGCGTCGACCTTGCGCACGCCTGTTCGCGCCCGCGACGTGGTTTTGGCACTATCGTGTGTCGGGACGCGGCTTCGGCCGAGGCCGGTGCGGATTCGCAGCGCCGGATCAGGGGGACTGATGGGGAACGGATCAAGGTTGTCCGCTTGGCTGCTGGGCGTGGTCCTGGGCGCGTTGTTTGTGTCCATGCCCGCTGTCCTGGCGGAACCCGTGGCGCCGGACACACAGGCGGCCGGTCCGTTGCCGACGCCGCAGTTCCGCCGCTACGGGACGATGGACGGCTTGCCCAGCGGCGCGATCTACGCCGTGGCACAGGATCACAACGGCCTGATGTGGTTTGGCTCGGCCGGCGGCCTGGTGCGCTTCGACGGGGTCGGCTTCAAGGTGTTCCGGCATGCGACGGATGACCCGAACTCCTTGCCCGCCAACCCCACGTATTCCCTGCTGATCGATCGCGACAACCGGGTCTGGACCGGTGGCATTTCGACCGGGCTGATTGCCTATGACCAGAAGAGCGAGCGCTTCCGGTGGTGGACCCACGATGACAAGCAGGCGGCCAGCCTGGCCAGCGATGAAGTCTGGGACATGGCACAGACGGCCGACGGCACGTTGTGGGTGGCCACGGAGGGCGGCCTCGATCGTATGCGACCGGATGGAAGCGGGTTCGACCACATGCCGCTGGACGTTGGCGGTGGGAAACGCTCCGCCTCGTTCGGCCAGACGCGGGCGCTGTTTGCCGGGGCCGACGGTCGCCTGTGGATCGGCGCGGAAAGTGGCCTGTACCTGCGCGAGCCCGACGGCACGGTGCGCAAGGTGCCGGTGGATCCCTCGTTTCGCGGCGACCTGAGCAAGACCTGGCGCATCGACGGCGGGCACGGCGAGATCCGGGTGTCGCTGACCGGCGGTCTGCTGATCATCGGTGCCGATGGCGTGGCGCGGCCGCTGGCGAGCCGGCAGCTGTCATCGCAACGGATCATGAGCAGCACTCGTGACGCTTCGGGGCGGCTGTGGATAGCCACGGCCGATGGTGTCTTTCTGGACCGCGTCGACGCGAATCCTGTCGACGGAGACCATCTCGATGGGCAGCTGCAGCGGATCGCCGCTCAACCGTTGTTGCAGGGTGGGCTGCCCGGCAACAAGACGTGGCAGACGACTCTCGATGGCGAAGGTGGACTGTGGATCACCTTCGATCAATCCAGCATCGCCTACCTGCCGCCGGGATGGAGCGGGTTCTCCCGCTTTACCCACATTCCGGATGATGCCGACAGTCTGACCGGCATTGCGGCGTCGACGATTCTGATGAGTCGTGATGGCAGGTTGTGGCTGGGTGGCAACGATGGCTGGATCGACAAGCTGGATGCGGTCACCGGCCGGATACAGCATGTCGTGCGGGGCATCCAGGGGCAGATCGTGTCGCTGGCGGAGGACACGCGTGGCCGCCTGTGGATCGACAGCCCGCCCCAGCTCCATCTGCTCGACCGGGGCAAGCTCGCTTCGATCGATCTCGGCCATGCGCGGGTGACACGGCCCGTGCTGCTCTGTGCTGGCGACGCTGGACGGATGTACGTCGCCTCATGGAATGAAGGCGTGTTCGTCGTCGACCCCGACAGCCTGGTCATCACACCGGTGCCGATGGAGCAGGGCAGCGACGGCATCCTGCGTCCCGATCAGATCACTTTCCATGCGGGCAGCCTCTGGTATGCGAGCGAGGGCGGCTTGCTGCGGCAGGATGACAAGGACGGGAAACTGCATTTCGTGCCGGGCATACCGCGTCAGGAGATCGTTGCTTTCGCCTTCGATGCGACGGGCTTCTGGCTGGCCACCAGTGACTCGGCGATCGAACACTACCGGTATGCCGACGGACGTGCAGTGCAAGATGACAGCATCGATTTCGGCCACGAGGAGCCCAAGTCCGATCTGCGCGACTTGCGGGTGGATCGACAGGGCCGGTTATGGGTGTTTGCCAATCCGGGCCTGTGGCTGTTCGATCAGCACACGCGCCGCTTCAAGTCGTTTGGTCCGGCGCATGGCCTGTCGAATGCAAATTTCGACGGTACCGCGACCGCCATGGCGCCCGACGGAATGATATTTGTCGCCAGCAGCGGCGGCGTCGTGGCATTCCAGCCCGAACGGCTGTTGCAGACGGAGAAGACCGGCTCGTTGCCGGCGTTGTCGCTGGCGTATCTCAACGTGCAACGCGCCGGCGAAGTACGCGCCATCGCCCTCGACAGCAAGGTGGTGCAACTGGGCTGGCGCGATCGTGACCTGCGCGTCGGTGTACGGCTCGCTTCGTACGTCAACCCCGCGGTCAACCGCTACCGCTTCCGGTTGCACGGGTTCGACAGCGGCTGGGTCGATGCGGGCAATCGTGCCGAGCGGGATTTTGCGGGGCTTGCCGCGGGCGATTACACGCTGGAAGTGCAGGCTGCCGGTGCCGGTGATCGCTGGGTCGGGCTGGCCACGCCGATCAGCATCCATGTGCAGGCCCCGCCGTGGCTGCGCTGGTGGGCATGGGTCATCTATGTGTTGCTGCTGGCGGCGCTGGTCGGCCTGGTGCTGCGCAGCTGGCGGCGGCGCATGGCGCAGCGCCACCACGTGCAGCTGGTCGAGCAGCAGCGGCAGCTGGCGGAGGCGGCGAGCGCGGCGAAGACGCAGTTCCTGGCCACGCTGAGCCACGAGATCCGCACCCCGATGACCGGCGTGATGGGCATGGCCGAGCTGCTCCTGAGCACGCCGCTGGACCGGCAGCAGCAGGGCTACACGCAGGCGATGCAGCGTTCCGGCGGGATGCTGCTGAAGCTGCTCAACGATGCGCTGGACCTGGCCCGGATCGAGGCGGGCAAGCTGGAACTGGAGCCGGTGCCGTTCGAGCCGCGGCAACTGCTGGAGGACGTGGCGCAGCTGGAACAGGGCCTGGCGCACGCCAAGGGCATCCGCTTCGTGCTCGACGTGGCCGGGGACCTGCCAGCGCAACTGCTCGGCGACGCGGTGCGGATCAAGCAGATCCTGCTGAACCTGGCCAACAACGCGTTGAAGTTCACCGAGCACGGCAGTGTCACGCTGAGTGCGCAGCGCCAGCCCGACGGTCTGCAGTTCAGCATCAGCGACACCGGCCCGGGCATTCCCGAGGCGAGCCAGGCGCGGCTGTTCCAGCGCTTCGAGCAGGCCGACAGCCCGCAGCGGCGCGCCGGCAGCGGCTTGGGCCTGGCGATCTGCCGCGAGCTGGTGGACATGATGGGCGGCAGCATCGAGCTGGAGTCGCGGCTGGGGTACGGCAGCACGTTCCGGGTACGGCTGCCGCTGGCCGAGCCGGCGGTGGTGCCGCCGCCGGTGGAGCGGCCAAGTGGGCGCAGCTACCGGCTGCTGCTGGTGGAGGACGACACCATCGTGGCGGCAGTGATCCGCGGTCTGCTGGAGCGCGAGGGCCACGCGGTGGTGCACGTGGTCAACGGGCTGGCCGCGCTGGCCGAGCTGGCGCACACGCAGTTCGATGCGGTGCTGCTGGACCTGGACCTGCCGGGCGTCGACGGTTTCCAGGTGGCGCGGCTGATCCGCCAGCGCGAGCACGCGGGGCAGCACCTGCCGATCGTGGCGGTGACCGCCCGCCAGGGCAGCGAGGACGAGGCGAAGGCGCGTGCGGTGGGCATGGACGGCTTCCTGCACAAGCCGCTCAGCGGCGAGCAACTGGTCGGCGCGCTGGCGCGGGTGGTGGACGGTGCCACCGCGCCGGCATGAGCGTCACATGTCGTATTTGTGCAGCTCGAAACCCAGTCGCTGGTATTCGCGCCAGCGCGTGCGCGAGCCGTCGCGTTCGGCGGGATCGGCGGCCACCACCTCCAGCACGCGCTGGTAGCGGCCGGCGGGGCAGGTCTCGCGCAGGTTGATCAGCAGCGGGCGGTCGGCGCTGTCGACGCCGGGCGGCACGATCAGCACCGCGACCTCGTCGTCGTCATCGTCGCCGGCCAGCTGGTGCGGGATCATCGCGTCGTCGTCGAATGCCCACAGCAGTTCGTCCAGCGCCTGCGCTTGGTCGTGGTCGCGGGTCAGGATCAGCGTCGGCTGCTGCCCCGCGAACGCCTTTTTCGCCAGCTCGCAGACGAGCAGCAGTGGCTGTTCGCGGAAGCGCGGCTTGTCGATCAGGTAGAAGTCGGCTCGGGGCATGGCGGTCGGCTCCGGGATGCGCTCAGCCAGCGCGATCCAGCAGCCACTGCGCCAGCAGTGCCACCGGACGGCCGGTGGCGAGGCCCTTGCGGCCTTCCTCCCAGGCAGTGCCGGCGATGTCCAGATGGGCCCAGCGCTGGCCGTCGGTGAAGCGCGACAGGAAGCAGCCGGCAGTGATCGCGCCGGCGCTCTTGCCGCCGATGTTGGCGACGTCGGCGAAGCCGGAGTCGAGCTGCGCCTGGTAGTCATCCCACAGCGGCAGGCGCCAGGCACGGTCGAGGGTTTCCTCGCCGGCGGCGAGCAGTTCGGCGGCGAGGTCGTCGTGCTTGCTCATCAGGCCGCTGGCGTGCTTGCCCAGCGCGATCACGCAGGCGCCGGTGAGCGTGGCGGCGTCGATCAGTGCCTGCGGCTGCCAGGTCTGCGCGGTGTAGGTCAGCGCATCGCACAGGATCAGCCGGCCTTCGGCGTCGGTGTTGAGCACTTCGATGGTGAGGCCGGACAGGCTGGTCAGCACGTCGCTGGGGCGATAGCTGTCGCCGTCGGGCATGTTCTCCACGGCCGGCACCACGCAGACCAGGTTGAGCTTCAGGCCCATCTTCACCGCGGCCACGAACGCGCCGAGCACGCCGGCGGCGCCGCCCATGTCGAACTTCATTTCCTCCATGCCGGCGCCGGGCTTCAGGCTGATGCCGCCGGAGTCGAAGGTGACGCCCTTGCCTACCAGCGCGTACGGCTTGTCGCCGTCGTTGCCGCCCTTGTATTCAAGCGCGATCAGGCGCGGCTTGTTGACCGAGCCGCGCGCCACCGCGAGCAGCGAGCCGAAGCCGAGCTTCGCCATCGCGGCCTCGTCGAGCACGTTGCAACTGACCTTGTCCTGCGCGTCGGCGAAGGCCTGCGCCTGCGCGGCGATGTACGCCGGGTTGCAGATGTTCGGCGGCAGGTTGGCCAGCTCGCGGGCGAAGTGCACGCCCTCGGCGATCGCCACCGCGTGGTCCAGCCCGCGCTGCGCGTCGGCTCCGGCGGCGAACGTCAGCGCGGCCAGCTCCGTCTGCTTGCTCTTGTCGCGCGGCTTGAACGTGGCGGTGTAACGGTACGCGGCGTGGTCGCAGGCCAGCGCGGCGATGCGTACGCGCCAGGCGCCGTCGCGGCCGGGCACGTCCACCTCGCTGAGGTAGGACACCGCGTTCGCCACCGGCAGGCGGCCGAGCGCGCGCGCGGCCTCGATGTTCACCTTCTGGTAGCGCGCCGCATCGAACGATTTCTGCGCGCCCAGGCCGACCACCAGTACGCGTTGTGCGGCGACGCCGGTCGGCGCGAACAGCAGCGTGGTGCTGCCGGCCTTGCCGCTGATGTCGCCGCTCTCCACCTGGCGCTTGATCATTCCACCGGCGGCACTGTCCAGCTGGGCAGCCGCACTGGTCAGCACGCCCTGTTCGTAAACGCCGACCAGCACGCAGGCGCTGTCGACGGTGGCGGGGGCGGTGGTGCCGAGGCTGAACTGGAGTGTCATCGGGGGTTCCTGCATGGGCCCGGCTTGCGGCCGGACAGGCTAGACTTGCGGTTTGCCGGCCGATCGGGCCGGGCCGTTCAAGCGGACAAGTTTATTGCATGCTGAGCATCCTCGACCGCTATTTCCTGCGCGAGCTGGCGCAGACCGTGGCTGCCACCGTGGTGGTGCTGCTGGTGGTCGTGGCCGGCAGCGCGTTCGCCAAGGTGCTGCAGCAGGTCGCCAACGGCAGCTTCCCGCCCAGCGTGATGTTCCAGGTGCTCGGCCTGCGCACGCTCGACGGACTCACCAACATGATGCCGCTGGCCAGTTTCGTCGGCGTGCTGCTGGGGCTGGGGCGGATGTACCGCGAGAGCGAGATGCACGTGCTGTCGTCCTCCGGCATGGGGCCGCGCGGGTTGCTGCGGCCGGTGCTGATGCTCGGCGCGGTGCTGGTGGCGATCACCACGCTGGTCTCGCTGTGGCTGGGGCCGTGGGCGGTGCGCACCAGCGACGCGCTGGTGGCGGAGGCGAACCGTTCGGTGATCGCGGCGGGCCTGGACGCAGGGCGTTTCACCGAGCTGCCCGGCAAGGGCGGCATCATCTTCGTCGACAGCCTCAGCCGCGACGGCAGCAAGCTGGGGCGCACGTTCGTGGCGACCCAGAGCGACAGCAAGGACGGCCCGCCGCACCTGAAAGTGGTCAGCGCAGCCAGCGGCGAGCTGTACCAGGAGAGCAACGGCGACGGCCGCTTCATCGCGTTCAAGGACGGCTGGCAGTACGACATTCCGCTGGGCCTGAACAACTGGCGGCAGATGCAGTACCAGCGCAACGACACCTCGCTGTCCAGCGTGCAGGCCAACGAAGACGACGATCCGGCACATTCGAAGAGCAGCTGGGCGCTGGCCCGGTCGGACGACCCGGACGACCGCGCCGAGTTGGCCTGGCGCGCCAACGCGCCGCCGCTGACCTTCGTGCTGCTGCTGCTGGCGCTGCCGCTGTCGCGGCAGAGTCCGCGCGAGCCGAAGTACGGTCGCCTGCTGCTGGCGGTGCTCACGTTCTATCTCTACTACACCCTGCTGGCGCTGGGCCGCGCGCAGATCGGCAAGGGCCACTGGCATAGCGAGGCGCCGCTGTGGGCGCTGCATGCGCTGGTGCTGGTGCTGGCCTTGTGGATGCTGTGGAAGCAGTATTCCCCGCGCAAGCTGCGGGTGCCGTCGCCGGGTGTGCCGGCATGACGGTGTTCAACATCAAGCGCGTCGACCGGCTGGTGGCGATGAGCGTGCTCGGCTCGCTGCTGATGGTGTGGCTGGTGCTGACCGGCTTCGATGCGGTGACCCAGCTGTTGCGCCAGCTCGGCAACGTCGGCAAGCACGGTTACACGCTGAGCAATGCGGTGGCCTACGTGCTGGTGACGTTTCCGCGCCGCGCCTACGAGATGTTCGGCAACGCCGCGCTGATCGGCGGCCTGCTCGGCCTGGGCGGGCTGGCCGGCACCGGCGAGCTCACCGCGCTGCGCGCGGCCGGCATGTCGCGGCTGCGCATCGCCGGCTCCGCGGTGGGCGTGGTCGCGGTGCTGATCGTCGGTGTGGTGATCATGGGCGAGACGCTGGCACCGTGGGGCGACCAGCAGGCGCAGACGATGCAGACGCGGGCGAAGCCCGGCAACCTCGGCATGAGCACCAGCAGCGGTCTGTGGGCGCGCGACGGCAATGACGTGATCAACGCCCGCGGCACCTCGCTGAAACTGCGCGATGGCGTCGGCACGGTGCAGCTCAGCGACGTGCGCGTGTTCACCTTCACCACTGACGGCAGGCTCGAGCGCTTCGTGTGGGCCAGGACTGCCGAGCACAACGGCCGGCAATGGGTGCTGCATGATGTCCGCGTCACCACGCTGGATGCGCAAGGCACCCATGCCAGCACCGCGGCCGCGCTGCCGTGGCCGTCCAGCCTCGATCCGCAGGTGCTGGCGCAATCGGTGATCCAGCCGCAATACCTTTCCATGCGCGACCTGCGCCGCAACATGGACTATCTGCAAGGCAACGGCCAGAGTCCGGGCACGTACGCGGTGGCATTCTGGGGGCGTGCGCTGTATCCGCTCAACGTGCTGGTGCTGGTGCTGTGCGCAATGCCGTTCGCGTTCGGCTCGCTGCGCTCCGGCGGCCTGGGCAAGCGCATGTTCATCGGCATCCTGCTCGCGCTGGGCTGGTACTTCCTGCAGCAGGCGATGGTGAATTTCGGCACCGTGTACGGCATGCCGCCGCTGCTGGCGAACCTGCTGCCGGCGCTGATCCTGGTGACGGCGGCCTGGCTGTATTTCCGTCGGCGCGTCTGAGCGCTTCGCGCCGGCACACATGCTTGCCCGGAACGCCCGATGCGGCCAAGCTGGCCTTCTTTGTCGACAGCAGGGGGTGAATCGTGGAATGGGTTGATCTGCGCAGCGACACAGTGACGCGTCCGACCGCGGCGATGCGCGCGGCGATGCTGGCGGCCGAGGTCGGCGACGACGTCTACGGCGAGGACCCCACGGTCAACGCATTGCAGCAGCGCCTCGCCGACGAGCTCGGTTTCGACGCCGGCCTGTTCGTGCCCAGCGGCACCCAGTCCAACCTGCTGGCGCTGATGAGCCACTGCGAACGCGGCGACGAATACCTGGTCGGCATGGACGCGCACACCTACAAGTTCGAGGGCGGCGGCGCGGCGGTGCTCGGCTCGATCCAGCCGCAGCCGATCGTGCAGGCGGCCGATGGCAGCCTGCCGCTGGAGCGCATCGAGGCGGCGATCAAGCCGGTCGACCCGCACTTCGCGCGCACCCGCGTGCTGGCGCTGGAGAACACCTGGCACGGCCGCACCCTGCCGCTGGACTATCTGCAGGCGGCCCATGACACGGCACGCGCGCACGGACTCGGCCTGCACCTGGATGGCGCGCGCCTGTTCAATGCCGCCGTTGCCTGCAACGTGCCGGCGCGCGAGATCGCGCGGCATTTCGACACGGTGTCGGTGTGCCTGTCCAAGGGCCTCGGCGCGCCGGTCGGTTCGGTGCTGCTCGGTTCGCACGCGCTGGTCGACAAGGCGCGCCGCTGGCGCAAGGTCACCGGTGGCGGCTGGCGCCAGGCCGGCATGCTCGCCGCGGCGGCCCAATACGCGCTGGATCACCACGTGGCGCGGCTGGCCGACGACCATCGCCGTGCGGCCTACCTGGCCGGCCGCCTGCGCGAGATCGTCGGTATCGACCTGCTCGGCCAGTACACCAACATGGTGTTCATCGACGTGCCCGCCGAGCGACTGCGCGAACTGGACGTCCATCTGCGCGAGGCCGGCATCCGCATCAGCATCGGCTACCTGCCCACGCTGCGCCTGGTGACCCATCTGGACATCGACGACGATGGCATCGAGCGCGTCGTCGCGGCGTTCAGCGCGTTTTTCGCGCGCGGCTGACCTTCGCCACGCTGCGCAAGTCTGCGGGGGCGGCGTCGAACTGGCGGATGAAGTCGCGCACCTGCGGGTAGACCGTCTCGCGCCAGCGGCGGCCGCTGAAGATGCCGTAATGGCCGGCGCCTTCGATCACCTTGTGTGCGCGGCGCTTGGCCGGGATGCTGCTGCACAGGTCGTGCGCGGCTTCGGTCTGGCCGAGGCCGGAGATGTCGTCCAGCTCACCCTCGATGGTGAGCAGGGCAGTGCGTTCAATCGCGGCGGGGTTCACCCGTTCGCCGGCCACGTCCCACAGGTCGCGTGGCAGCAGGAACTGCTGGAACACCTTGTCGATCGTGTCGAGGTAGAACCTGGCCGGCATGTCCAGCACGGCGTTGTATTCGTCGTAGAACTTGCGGTGCGATTCGGCGTCGTCGAGGTCGCCGCGCAGCAGGTCCTGGTAGAAATCCCAGTGCGAATTGAGGTGGCGGCCGGGGTTCATCGCGATGAACCCCGCGTGCTGCAGAAAGCCCGGATAGACCTCGCGGCCGTGGCCGGGGTAGTTCGGCGGCACGGTGTGGATCACGTTGCCCTTGAACCAGGACAGCGGCTGGGTAGTGGCCAGGTTGTTGACGCTGGTGGGACTGCAGCGCGGGTCGATCGGGCCGCCCATCATGGTCATGCTGCGCGGGGTGGCTTCGCCGCGTGCGGCCATCAGCGACACTGCCGCCAGCACCGGCACGGTCGGCTGGCAGACCGAGATCACGTGCAGCGTGGATGCGCCGATGTGGCGGATGAACGCCTCGACGTAGGCAATGTAGTCGTCAAGTCCGAACGTGCCGGCCGCGGCTGGCACCATGCGTGCATCGACCCAGTCGGTGATGTAGACCTTGTGGTCGCGCAGCAGCGTGCGCACGGTGTCGCGCAGCAGCGTGGCGTGGTGGCCGGACAGCGGCGCCACCACCAGCACCACCGGATCGTTCTTCATCTTCTCGATGGTGGACGGATCGTCGCTGAAGCGCTTGAAGCGCTTCAGCTGGCAGAACGGCTTGTCCAGCGCGACCCGTTCGATCACCGCGATCTCGTGCTCGTGCGCAGTGGCGGTGTGGATGCCGAACTCGGGCTTCTCGTAATCCTTGCCGAGGCGATGCATCAGCTCGTAGCCGGCGGCCATCCGCTGCACGCCGGGCATCTGCGCGAACGGACTGCTGGTGCCGTTGAGCATGCGCGCGCTGGCCTGCGCGAAGTGGCTCAACGGGCCGAGGAACGAGCGTTGCCATTCGTGGATCTGATAGAGCATCGGAAGTGGGCGAGCCGGAGACGAAGGCGCCATCTTAGCGCTGTTTGATCGCTGCGTGTTGCGACGCCGCAATCGCGGTGCCCTGTCCAATCAGTGACTTGGCGTTGCCACCGGACGGTAACGGCAGCGCAGCAACAGTTCGTCGACTCCGTCCGTATCGCCCAGACCCTCGCGCCATCGCAGCGGTTTCTGGAAGCGCAGGCCGAGCGGCATGAACACCCGGTTGTACCACCACATCGCGCGCTCGCGCCGGTGGGTGAGGTACCACTGGCCGAGTCCGAGCAGGCGCGAGGACTTCGGCTGCATGCCGTACACCGCGCTGCGTTCGATGGTGAAACCGTGCCGCGCGAGCAGCGCCACGATCCGCTCCGGTTCGTAGCGGCGGCAGTGGCCGACGAAGTCGTCGAACGCGGTCCATGCCGTTGGATGCAGCGGCACCGACAGCAGCACGCTGGCGCCGGGTGCGGCCACGCGCGCCAGTTCGGCCAGCGCGCCATCGTCGTCGGCGACGTGTTCGAGGATGTCGAGCGCGCAAACCAGGTCGAAGCTGTCGTCGCCGCATGGCAGGGCGCCGATCATGCCGTGTACCGCGTTGGCGCCGCTTGCCTGCAGGCGACGCAGCGCGGCATGGCTCAGATCGACGAAGCAGGTGCCGTGCAACGGCAGCCGTGGGCGCAGGCCGGGTGCCACCTCCAGCCGGCGCGGTGCGGCGTCGGCCAGTTCGCGCAGCAGCGGCCACGTGTTGAAACGTTCCGGCCCGATCAGTTTCGACTCTGACCACAGCGATTCGTAGAAGCCGCGGTTGGCGCGGATCAGTTCGGCGTTGCTGCGGCTTTCGGCAGGGTGCGATGCGGGCATCGGCGGATTGAAGCGTGGATGCGCTGAGCGAAGTGTGAAGCTCAGCGCTTGTGAAGAAAACCACTTCCTGTGGTTTTCTTCCGTCGCGAGTCCGGCACATGTCCGGACTCGCTCACGCGAATCAGGCACTTGCGTGCCCGATCCGCGCCCGGCCATCCATGGCCGGGCTTCGAGGTTGAAAAATCACAACCTCTCAGCCCAGCACGCGGATCTCGGTGCCGGCCGCGATGTCGTGCAGCGCGCGGCGGTGCGGGTCGAACAAAGCCACGGCGAACCAGCCGGCCCACACCGCCAGCAGCGTCCACAACGTCGCGCGCAATCCGGCCGCCGGCGCCAGCAGCAACAGCACCAGCGGCGCGGCGACCACCAGCACGCGGATCAGTGCCTGCTGCAGCGTAAGCGTGCCGCCGTCGTCGCGGGTGACCCGGATGCGCCACGGCCGCATGCCCAGCGTCTGCCCGCCGCGCCGCCACGAGCCGATGAAATACGCCGCCACCACCGCGCCCTGCAGCGCCTGGTACCACACCGGCACCACCGTCGTCGCGCCGGTGCGGATCAGGTTGCCGCCGGTGGCCAGCTGGCACAGCAGCCCCACCACCATCACGATCGCCACCACGATCAGCAGGTCGTAGACCAGCGCCAGCAGGCGGCGCCACAGCGGGCAGGGCGTGTCGGTGGTGGCAGGGTTCACGGGCATCGTGGCTCGGTCGCTTGCGTAGTGCGCGTGCAATGGCCAGCATCGTGCGCATGAGGAAGGAAGAAAACCGCGCCAGTATCGCCGAAGCCGACCGGCTGGGCATCAACGCGTTTGTGGAACGGGTCTGGTCGGAGGACGGCCTGGCCGACCGCACGCTGGAGGCCTACCGCCGCGACCTGGAGGCGCTGGCGCGCTGGCTCGCGGCGCGTGGACGCACCCTGCACACGGCACGGCGCGAGGACATCTCCGCCTACCACGGCGCGCAGCCGGCGGCGGTGCGCTCGATCGCGCGGCGGCAGTCGGCGTTCCGCCGCTACTACGCGTTACTCGCCCGCAGCGAGCCGGGTTTCGCCGATCCGACCCTGCTGATCGAACGCCCGAAGCTGCCGCGCAGTCTGCCCAAGGCGCTGGCCGAACGCGAGATCGAAGGCCTGCTCGACGCGCCCGACACCAGCACCACGCTGGGCCTGCGCGACCGCGCGATGCTGGAGCTGATGTACGCCTCCGGCCTGCGCGTGTCCGAACTGGTGGAGTTGCCGCTGGCCGCGCTGAATCCGCGCCAGGGCGTGCTGCGGGTCACCGGCAAGGGCGGCAAGGACCGGCTGGTGCCGGTCGGCGAGGAAGCACTGGCGCGCATCGGCGCCTACCTGGCCGAGGCGCGGCCGGCGCTGGCGAAAGGCCGCCAGCCGGCGGCGCTGTTCCTCAGCCAGCGCGGCGAAGGCATGACCCGGCAGATGTTCTGGACCCTGGTCAAGCGCTACGCGCTGAAAGTCGGCATCAACCCGAAACGCATCTCGCCGCACGTGCTGCGCCACTCCTTCGCCACCCACCTTCTCAACCACGGCGCCGACCTGCGCGCGCTGCAGATGCTGCTCGGCCACAGCTCGCTCAGCACTACACAGATCTACACGCTGGTGGCGAAAGAAGGCCTGAGGCGGCTGCATGCGCAGCATCATCCGCGGGGGTGAGTATGAGGATTAATCGAGTGAAAAAAATAGGTTACATTTTATTAGTCACGCTTTTACTCTTGACGGGAGTGTGCTCGGGGCAAGGAGTTGGTTCTCCGGTCGTTCGATTGACCTTGGTGCGATCTGGAAGTGATCTCGCTATCAAAATTGAAAACACCTCTGACGATTACGTGAGAATTAATAAAACACTTTCCATGGATCCGTTAGTTGGTGTTATTCATTTTGTGATCAGGGAAAGAGGTATCGAGAGAGAGCTCCAGAGCACAATTAATGCTGAGCCGCTAAGCGCAAATTCGTATCTTGATCTTCACCCAAGATGGTTTTACGGAGGGTCCTTCGACTTGAAGCTTATCCAGCATATGTATGGTGTGGTTGGTCCTTGCTACACTTTACAAGTTTACTACTTGGATCAGAATGCAAAAGAATTCATGGCATTTGATCAGAAGATCTCTTCGCTTCCAATAAAGATTTGCATTGGGCAGAATTCGAATTCAAAAGGATAAAATAGCTTGGTTCTCTAATGTCACGACCCGTGAATTACACCTCCGCCCACATGCGCAGCAGGTTCGCATGCGACTTGCTGATGGTGTCGAAGGTGGCGCTCTTGCCCTCGCGGCCGAAGATCTGCCGCTTGGCGTTGTCCAGGTCCCACAACAGCTCGCGCTTGCCAGCGTCGCGCACCTGGCTCTGCACCCAGATGATGGCGGCGTAACGTGCGCCCTGGGTGACCGGGGTGACGTGGTGCAGGGAGTTGGCCGGGTAGGCGATGGCGGAGCCGGCATCCAGCTTGAAGCCGTATTCCACGCCGTTGGTATCCACCACCAGGTCGCCGCCGGTGTAGCTGGTGGGGTCGGACAGGAACACCGTGATCGCCACGTCGGTGCGCACCGTGCTGCCCAGGCCGCCCATCACCGGGGCATCGACGTGCCGGCCGTATTGCATGCCGACGTCGTAACGGTTGAACAGGACCTGCGTCATCGCGGACGGCAGGATCGCCGCCTGCAGCATGGTGTTGCGCAGGAAGGCGCTGCGCACGATCTCCCGCAGCCGGGCCTGGCTTTCGGTGTTGATGTCGATCTGCAGGTTTTTCTTCACCTCGCGTGCCGACCAGCCGGCCGTGCTGGCGCCGTCGACGAACGGGGCGCCCTGGAGTTCGCTGCGTATCGTGCCGAGTTCCTCGGCGGTCAGTACGTTGGGGGCGCAAATGATCACGGGGATTCCGCCGGGCGATTCAGGTTGTCGGGAAAGGCCGCGTGCGGCCGGGCTGTACTGCCGGTCCGTTTCGGGCGGCGGTGTCGCGAAAATCTACCATCGAACCGGGGCGCCGATCATCGCTTTCTGCGGCATCGTGCACCCAATGGCGTTCAGCTGCCTGTGCGAGAATGCGTGTCTGCCACCGGCGAACGCGCCGGCCACGGATCGAACGAGGTTGGTGATGTTGAAGAAATTGTTGCTGGCGCTGTGCATCGGCGGACTTTCCCTGGCTGCCTGTGCTGCCGAAAACGATGCGACGCCGGCCGCCAGCGCGGCGGTAACGCCGGCGGCTCAGCAGATGGTGCGGCAGGCGATCCACAGCCTGGCGGCGAACGTGCAGGTCGATTCGATCGAGCCGGCGCCGATGCCGGGCTTCTATCAGGTGATCGCCGCCGGCCAGTTGCTCTACGTCAGCACCGATGGCAAGTACGCGATGCATGGCGACGTGATCGACCTGAGCCGCAAGCAGAACATCAGCGACGCCGCCTGGGCGCGTTTCCGCAAGGCCGAGCTGGCCAAGGTGCCGGCGTCCGATCGCATCGTGTTCGCGCCGGCGAACCCGAAGTACACGGTGACCGTGTTCACCGACGTGAACTGCGGCTTCTGCCGCGCACTGCACGAGCACGTGGCCGCGTTCAACAAGGAAGGCATCGCGGTGGAGTACCTGGCGTGGCCGCGCGAAGGCCTGGTGACCACCGCCGGCCGGCCCACGCCGACCTACGCCGAGATGGCCTCGGTGTGGTGCGCCAAGGACCGCAAGGCCGCGTTCACCGCCGCGAAGGATGGCCGTGCGCCGGCGCCGGCGACCTGCACCAACCCGGTCAAGGACCAGTTCAACCTGGGCGTGAAGCTGGGCGTCAGCGGCACCCCGACGATCTATGGGCCGGATGGGCGCGTGCTGGGTGGTTATGTGACCCCCGAGCAGCTGCTGCAGGCGCTGCAGCAGGGCGGCTGAGCTTCGCCTCCCGCTCCTGCGACCGAAGAAAGCCCCTTGAGCGGCAAGGCTGGGAACGGAACGTAAGGGCGGGGCTCCGGCCTTGGCTTATGCCGTATTGCAGCATGGGTTAGAATAGGCGTTTTCCTCGCATAGCGCCGTTCCCCGCATGATCGCACTCGACGGGCAGAACGCCCTCTCGCCGTTCCGCCTCGAACGCCTCAATGCCCGCCTGGATGCCCTGCATCGCGGCGTGCGCGTGCAGGCGTCGTGGTTCGTCTATTTCGTCGACGCCGGCACGGTGCCGGAAGGCGAGCTGCGCGAGCGCCTGCTGGCCGTGCTGGAAGCGAAGGATGCGCTGCCCGAGTCGGCCACGCTGTGGGTGGTGCCGCGGCTGGGCACGATCTCGCCGTGGTCGAGCAAGGCCACCGACATCCTGCATGGCGCCGGTTTCGACGTGCGCCGGGTGGAGCGCGGCCTGGCCTGGCAGGTCGCCGGCCTGCCGCCGGCCGAGGCGCCGGACCATGCCGCGATCATGGCAGTGCTGCACGACGCGATGACGCAATCGGTGCTGACCCGCATCGACGACGCGCAAGGCCTGTTCCTGGCTGGCTCGCCCGGCGACCTGGTGCACGTGGCGCTGGGCGCCGAGCCGCAGGCCGCACTGGCTGCGGCGAACCTGCGGCTGGGCCTGGCGCTGGCTGACGACGAGATCGACTACCTGGTCGACCGCTACGCCGAGCTTGGCCGCGATCCCACCGACGCCGAGCTGTTCATGTTCGCCCAGGCGAACTCCGAGCACTGCCGTCACAAGGTGTTCAACGCCAGCTGGGCGGTCGACGGCGCGGAACAGGACAAGACCCTGTTCGGCATGATCAAGCACACCCACCAGCGCTCACCCGCACATACGCTGTCCGCCTATTCGGACAACGCGGCAGTGATCGAGGGCAGCACCGGCCGGCGCTTCTTCGCCGATCCAGCCGATGGCGTGTGGCGCGCTCACGAGGAACGCATCGACTACGCGATCAAGGTGGAAACGCACAACCACCCCACCGCGATCGCGCCCTGGCCCGGCGCGGCCACCGGCGCCGGCGGCGAGATCCGCGACGAGGGCGCCACCGGCCGTGGCGGCAAGCCGAAGGCCGGGCTCACCGGCTTCTCGGTGTCCGACCTGCGCATTCCCGGCCTGCCACGGCCGTGGGAAGTGGAGCGCCCGCTGCCGCCGCGCATGGCCAGCGCGTTCGAGATCATGCGCGACGGCCCGCTCGGCGCCGCCGCGTTCAACAACGAATTCGGCCGTGCCTGTCTGGGCGGCTATTTCCGCAGCTACGAGCACGAGAGCGCCGAACCCGGCCTGCGCCGCGGCTACGACAAGCCGATCATGCTGGCCGGCGGGCTGGCCAATCTGCGCCCCGGCCACGTGCTGAAACGCGCGGTGCAGCCGGGCAACAAGGTGATCGTGCTGGGCGGCCCGGCCATGCTGATCGGCCTGGGCGGCGGTGCGGCCTCGTCGGTCGCCGGCGGCGCGTCAAGCGCGGAGCTGGACTTCGCCTCGGTGCAGCGCGACAACGCCGAGATGGAGCGGCGCTGCCAGGAAGTGATCGACGCCTGCTGGGCGCGCGGTGAAAACAACCCGATCGTCAGCGTGCACGACGTCGGCGCCGGCGGCCTGTCCAACGCGATTCCCGAGCTGCTCAACGACGCCGGCGTCGGCGGCGTGATCGACCTGTCGAAGATTCCCTGCGACGACCCCTCGCTGTCGCCGATGCAGGTGTGGAGCAACGAATCGCAGGAACGCTACGTGCTGGCGATCGGTCCGGAGAATCTGGCTGAGTTCGAGGCGATGTGCATGCGCGAGCGCTGCCCGTATGCCGTCGTCGGCGACGCCACGGTCGAGCGCCAGCTGGTGCTGACCGACCCGCGCCGCGGGCTGACCGTGATCGACCTGCCGATGGACGTACTGTTCGGCAAGCCGCCGCGGATGCATCGCGACGCCACGCGGCACAAGGCGCGCGTCGACCTGGTGCCGGACCTCACCGGCATCGGCATGGACGAAGCGCTGCTGCGCGTGCTGCGCCTGCCCGGCGTGGGCAGCAAGAGTTTCCTGATCACCATCGGCGACCGCACCGTCGGCGGCCTGAATGCGCGCGACCCGATGGTCGGCCCGTGGCAGGTGCCGGTGGCCGACTGCGCGGTGACCATCGCCGACTTCGACGGCTATGCCGGCGAGGCAATGGCGATGGCCGAGCGTGCGCCGGTGGCCCTGCTCTCCAGCGCCGACGCGGCGCGGCTGACGGTCGGCGAGGCGATCACCAACCTGGCTGCGGCGTCGATCGCCAGCCTCGGCGAAGTGCGCCTGTCGGCGAACTGGATGGCTGCGGTCAACCATCCGGGTGAGGACGCCGCGCTGTTCGATGCGGTCAAGGCGATCGGCATGGAATTGTGCCCCGAGCTGGAGATCTCCATCCCGGTCGGCAAGGACTCGCTGTCGATGCAGACCGTGTGGCAGGACGGCGGCACCGCGCAACGGACGGTGTCGCCGGTGTCGCTGGTGATCACCGGTTTTGCCCGCGTCGGCGACGTGCGTCGCACGCTCACCCCGCAGTTGCGGCTGGATCGCGGCGCCACCGAGTTGTGGCTGCTCGACCTGGGCGCGGGGCGCGACCGTCTCGGCGGCTCGGCGCTGACCCAGGTGTTCAACCGCGGCGGCGGCGTGCCGCCGAACCTGGACGACGCGAAGCGATTGCGCGCGCTGTTCGAGCTGATCCAGGAAGCGAACGCGAGCGGCCTGCTGCTGGCCTACCACGACCGCTCCGACGGCGGCGTCATCACCACCTTGCTGGAGATGGCGTTTGCCGGCCACTGCGGCCTGGAAATCCATCTGGACGGCTGGGCTGAGGCGACCCTGCGTGCGCTGTTCAACGAGGAACTCGGCGCGGTGGTGCAGGTGGCCGAGGCGAACCGCGAGGCGTTCGAGGCGCTGTTGATCAGGCACGGGTTGGCTGGCATCAGTCATCGCATCGGCCGGCCGAAGGAGAAGCTGGGGATCAAGCTGTTCCTCGGCGGCGAGACCTTGTTCAAGTGGCACTGGAGCACGCTGTTCAAGGCATGGAACGAGACCAGCCACGCGATGCAGCGCCTGCGCGACAACCCGCTCAGCGCCGATGCCGAATCCGAATGGCGACTCGACGATGCCGATCCGGGCATCACCCCGAAGCTCACCTTCGATCCGGCGCAGGACATCGCCGCGCCGTTCATCGGCAAGGGCGAACGCCCGCGCATCGCGGTCCTGCGCGAGCAGGGCGTCAACGGCCAAGTCGAGATGTCGGCCGCGTTCACCCGCGCCGGCTTCGACGCGGTGGACGTGCACATGTCCGATCTGGCCAGCGGGCGGATCAAGCTGGCGGACTTCCGCGGCTTCGCCGCCTGCGGTGGTTTTTCCTACGGCGACGTGCTCGGCGCCGGCCGCGGCTGGGCCACCTCGATCCTGTACAACGACAGGCTGCGCGCCGAGTTCACCGCGTTCTTCGCCGACCCGACGAAGTTCGCGCTGGGCGTATGCAACGGTTGCCAGATGCTGTCGCAGCTGAAGGAGATCATTCCCGGCGCGCAGCACTGGCCGAAGTTCCTGCGCAACGCGTCCGAACAGTACGAGGCGCGCCTGGCCACGCTGGAGATCCTCGACACGCCAAGCCTCTTCTTCAAGGGCATGGCCGGTTCGCGGATTCCGGTGGCGGTGGCGCACGGCGAGGGCCGGGTCAGTTTCCCGCACGCCTGCAGCCCGTCGAAGTCGAACGGCGCGGTGCGCTTCGTCGACAACCGCGGCAAGCCGACCGAGAATTTCCCGCTCAACACCAACGGCTCGCCGGGCGGCCTGGCCGGCTTCACCGCCGCCGATGGCCGCGTGACGATCATGATGCCGCACCCCGAGCGCGTCTTCCGCAGCGTGCAGCTGAGCTGGCATCCGGAGCAGTGGGGCGAGGATTCACCGTGGATGCGCATGTTCCGCAACGCCCGCGCGTGGTGCGGCTGAGCGCCCGCCAGGCAACGAGGCGCTGAGCGGTGGCCCGGCGCCGCAGGCCGGCGTGGCGTGGCGTGCTGGCGCGCGTGGCCTGGCTGGTCCTGCTGGCCTTGCTGCCGTGGTGGCTGGGTCTGCCGCTGCTGCTGGCGCTGGCGGCGGTGGTGACCTTGCTGCAGCACCGGCTGGCCGTCGAACATGTCGCGTTGATCCGGCGCGCCTTGCGCTGGGGTCTGCCGGGCGTGCTGTTCGCGCTGCAGCGGGCACTGGGTGGCGACGCGTTTGCCTGGGGCGCGGCCTTGCTGGGCGCGCTGGCCGGCTACACGCTGCTGGCTGGCCTGGAGGCCTGGCTCGATCGCGCGCTGCGCCGCGCGCCGGCGGCGGCGCCATTCGCCGAGTGGCCGGAACTGGCGATGGCGCCGATCGGTCCGCCCGCGGAGATCATCGAGCTGCAGCCGCCGACATGGCAGGTCGCCGCGGACGGTCTGGTCGATCCACTGGGCGGCCGCGTGGCCTACCGTGATGGCGCGTACCTTTTTGAAATCGGCGAACGCATCGACGGCGTCGGCGCGCAGGCCGCCTTCAGCCCGGGTGGGCGCTGGTTCGCCGCGCGCATGCACCATGACCGCGGCGTGCTGCTGTGGGATCGCCAGCACGAGCGGCAGCATCGCCTGCGCGGCTGGCAGCTGGGCGGCTGGTATCGCGAGCAGCCGTGGCTGCTTCGCCGCGACGATGACATGCCGCTGGCGTTGTCGGCCGTGCTTGGCGAAGACGATGTGGAAGAAACGTGAAGTCGCGGACGGTTCTCCCTGCGCGCGTCTCCGCGCATACTTGCCCCGTGACTATCCCCGCTTCCCATCGCTCGCCGTTCGCGCTGGCGCTCAGCGTGATCGTGGTGTCCGCCGACAGCGGCCCGACGTTGCGTGAATGCGTGCGCAGCGTGCTGGCCAGCACGCTGCCGCTGGAGTTGATCCTGGTCGACAACGATTCGCACGACGGCGTGCCCGAGGCGATCGAGCGCGCGCATGTGCACGACACGCGGCTGCAGGTGATCTACAACCACCGCAACCTCGGCTTCGGCCCGGCGGCGAACCTCGCCGCGAAGCAGGCACATGGCCAGGCGCTGCTGATCCTCAACCCCGATTGCCTGTTGCTGCAGGACGACCTGCAGCGCTTGCTGGACCTGCTGTCCGGCCGGCCCCGGGCCGGCCTGATCGGTGCGGTGGTGTGCGATGCCGACGGTCGCCCCGATCCGGCCTCGTGGCGGCGCGATCCACTGCTGCAGCGGGCGCTCAACAGCCTGTTCGGCCGCGCCGGCGAGAAGGTCAACATCGAGCGGGAGATTCCGGCCGAGACGATCGAGGCCGAGGCCGTCTCGGGTGCGTTGATGCTGATGCCGCGCGCGATGTTCCAGCGTCTGGGCGGTTTCGACGAGGACTACTTCCTGCATTGCGAGGACCTGGACCTGTGCCGCCGCGTGCGCGACCTTGGCTACCAGGTGCTGCTGGCCGGCGATGTGCGCGTGCTGCACGGCAAGGGCAGCTCCAGCCGGCACCGCCCGGTGTTCGTCAGCCGGCACAAGCACCGCGGCATGTGGCGCTGGTTCCGCAAGCACGACCCGGCCGCGCGCAACCCGCTGACCGCCGGCGTGGTGTGGCTGGGCATCTGGGGGCATTTCGTGCTGCAGATCCCGCGGCAGTTGCTGCGGCGGAAGGCGAGGAGCGAGTGAGGAGAAACGGGAAAATAGCGAAGGAAAAACCGCTACGTGGCGCCGCTGCCTTTCTCTCGCTCCTCACTCCTCTCCATTCACTTCCCGCCCCATGAACGCACGCACCACCTCCCTCCTCGCCACCCTTGGCCTGCTGGCGATGACCGCCGTGTGGGGCTCCACCTTCGTGCTGATCAAGGATGTGATCGGGCGCATGCCGGTGGCGGATTTCCTGGCCGTGCGCTTCGTGATCGCCGCGATGGCCATGCTGGTGCTGTTCGCCCGGCCGGTATGGCGGCTCGGCCGCGGACAGGTTGCGCGCGGCCTGCTGCTGGGCACGATCTACGGCATCGGCCAGTTGCTGCAGACCTGGGGGCTGTCGCTGATCGCGCCCAGCGTCAGCGGTTTCGCCACCGGCATGTACGTGGTGTTCACGCCGATCCTGGCGTTGCTGCTGCTCGGCCAGCGCATGGCTGGCGTGGTGTGGCTGGCGGTGGCGCTATCCACCGCGGGGCTGGCGCTGTTGTCGCTCAACGGCGTCTCGGTGGATCTCGGCGTGTGGCTGACACTGGCCTCGGCGGCGCTGTACGCGCTGCACATCGTGCTGCTCGGCCAGTGGTCGCGGCAGGGCGAGGCGTTCGGCCTGTCGGCGGTGCAGATGGTGGCGATCGCCGCGGTCTGCCTGCTCGCCACCGCACCGCACGGGCCGATGCTGCCGCCCGATCGCGGCGCCTGGTTCGCCGTGCTGTACATGGCGCTGGTCGCCGGCGCCGGCGCGATGCTGATGCAGACTTGGGCGCAATCGCACCTGCCTGCCGCGCGTGCCGCCATCGTGATGACCACTGAACCGGTGTTCGCCGCCGCGTTCGCGGTGCTGCTGGGCAGCGACGTGATCAGCTGGCGCATGCTCGCCGGCGGCGGGCTGATCCTGGCGGCGATGTACCTGGTCGAGCTGATGCCGCGACGTGCGGCGCTATCCGCCGAGGCGGCGCATCACGAGGTGTGAGGCTTCGATGCATGTCGTGCCGCTCGCGTCTGCAGCGCCACGCGCACCAGGTACACCACGATTGCCACATTGCCGACCAGGGTGGCCAGCTTGAGCCAGCCGAAGCGGTGCAGGGTCTCGTACAGTTCCAGCGGGATCAGCGAGCCGGTGGCGATCACGGTGAACCACTCGGCCCAGTACTTGCCCCGCCACAGGCCGACGCCCTCGATACCGAACAGCACGGCGTAGCCCAGCGCGACCACACCGACCGCCACGAACCGGCTGGGCCCGAAATCCTGCAGCAGACCGACCAGCTTCCAGCGCAGGCTGTTGCTGTCGGCCAGCGAGAGATGTTCCAGCCAGTGCACCAGTTGTTCGAAGTTCTGCTGGCGGTCGAGGTGAAAGGCCGCCATCGCCACCAGGACCAGGCAGACGGTCTTGACGATTTCGTAGATGGCGATGACCCGCAGGCCAGCATGGTGCTGGCCGGACGCGACTGCCGCGGGGGCGCCGGTGGATTCGGGAATGGACATCGGGTGGTGATTGGCTGAGCAGTCCGTATTGTCGCCGATCCGGGGCGGAACGGCCTGTGGGAGATGTCATGGCCGTACGGGGCAGCGGACGCCTGGCCCGCACTCGATGCGTTGCCGCCGTGCGGCAGTGAAAGCGGGAAGCCAGGGACGGCTGGCGTGAATTCACTATCCTCCATGCCGCTATCTCGCATCAAGCTGCCAGACTACGTGCATCGGGTGGGCGAGCCGGAGTCGCTCACGGGAGACCAGGAAGCGAGCCTGCGCCCGATGTGACCGTTTTCCCGTTCCGGAGGCCAGCCATGTCGCATCCCGTCGAGCATTCCCCTGCCGTCGCCACGGCCGCGGACGAAGCCATGCCGCACGGCCCGTCGGCCGTCGGCCTGCGTGACGCGAAACTCGGCGGCTGGTATCGCGAGGACAGCGGCGAGTTGTTCCGCGGCATGCCGATCGGTGCCGGTGACGTGGTGGTGGACGTCGGCTGCGGTGCCGGCGTCAACAGCGTGTTCTGCGCGCGCCACGGCGCCCACGTCTACGCCATCGACCGCGAGCCGCAGGTGATCCGCGAGGTGCGCGCCCGGCTCAGCGTCGAAGGCCGCGGCACGCACGCCGCGCTGGTCAGTGACGCGAACCCGCTGCCGCTGGACGATGGCATGGCCACGCGGGTGATCTGCACCGAGGTGTTGCAGCACGTGGATGATCCGCAACAAGTGCTGGCCGAGCTGGTGCGGATCGGTGCTTCCGGCGCCATCTACCTGCTCAGCGTACCCGGCGCGCTGCAGGAGGGGTTGCAGGAAAAGGTGTTGCCGCCGGAATACCGTGGGCAACCCGGTGGCGCGCTGCGGGTGATCGATCGCGATGAGCTGGCTCGGTGGGTCAGCGACGCCGGCCTGGTGGTGATGGAGCACACCCAGCACGGCTTCTTCTGGTCGATCTGGTGGGCGCTGTTCTGGGGTTGCCAGGTGGAGCTGTATGACCCCGCCCATCCGGTGCTCGATCACTGGACCGCCGCCTGGCAGACACTGCTGGACATGCCGCAGGGACAGCAGCTCAAGCGGCAGCTGGACGAGTTCATGCCGATCAGCCAGATCGTCGTGGCGCGCAAACCCTGAGCGCGGCGCGGCGGCGAACCGTGGCCGCACTGGCAGATATTCCGGTGCGCTCACCCCTCCCGTGACAGCAGAGGGGCTTGCGAATGCTCAGCAGCAGCGTCCGCCGCCGCCCTTGTAACGCGCTTCCTGCCGCTCGCGGAAGAACTCCTTGTAGCTGGGCACCTCGCGTTCGGGATGGTGCTCGCGCAGGTGCTTCACGTAGACGTCGTAGTCGGGCACGCCGCAGCACAGGCGGGCGGTTTGCACCGCCCACTTGCGCACGGACTGGAAGTTCGCGTTCATCGCCTCGTCCTCAGCCAGCCACGCTACCCAGCGCCACGTACGGTTCCTCGTGCGCGGTCGGGTGGTTGGTCTGCCAGCCCCTGATCGCGGCGCGCAGGCAGAAGATCACCATCGCCACGACCAGCACCATGAACAGGCCGGTCATCACCATGTCGACGTAGTTGTTGGTGACGATCTGCTGCATCGCGGCCTGGGTCTTGGCCGGCGCCAGCAGCTTGCCCTGCTGCATCGCGGCCGCGTACTTGTTGGCGGCGGCGGTGAAGCTGATCGGGCCGACCAGCTTTTCGTAGCCGGCGGTGAGCGTGCAGATGATCAGCCACAGCGCCGGGATGCCCGGCACCCACACGTAGCGCTCGCGCTTGAGTTTCACCACCACCACGGTAGCCAGCATCAGCGCGATCGCGGCCAGCATCTGGTTGGCGATACCGAACAGCGGCCACAGCGTGTTGATGCCGCCGAGCGGATCGACCGCGCCCTGGTACAGGAAGTAGCCCCACAGCGCCACGCAGATCGCGGTGGCCAGCAGGTTGCCGGTCCACGATTCGGTTTCCTGCAGCGGCTTGTGGATCAGGCCGGCGATCTCCTGGATCATGAAGCGACCCACGCGGGTGCCGGCATCGACCGTGGTCAGGATGAAAAGCGCTTCGAACAGGATCGCGTAGTGGTACCAGAACGCCATCATGCCGCCGCCGGGCAGGATGTTGTGCAGCAGCTGGGCCATGCCCACGGCCAGCGTCGGCGCACCGCCGGCGCGGCTGAGGATGCTGCCCTCACCGATGTTTTTGGCGGTCTGGATCAATTCATCCGGGGTCACCACGAAGCCCCACTGGCTGATCGTGGTGGCCGCGTCCTGCACGGTGGTGCCGATGATCGCGCCGGGCGCATTCATCGCGAAGTACACGCCCGGGTGCAGCGAGGCGGCGGCGACCAGCGCCATGATCGCCACGAACGCCTCCATCAGCATGCCGCCGTAGCCGACCAGGCGGGCCTGGCCTTCGTTGGCCAGCAGCTTCGGCGTGGTGCCCGAGGCGATGATCGAGTGCCAGCCGGAGACCGCGCCGCAGGCGATGGTGATGAACAGGAACGGGAACAGGTTGCCGGCGAACACCGGGCCGGTGCCGTCGATGAATTTCGTCACCGCCGGCATCTGCAGCATCGGCGCGGACAGGAAGATCGCCAGCGCCAGCAGCGCGATGGTGCCGATCTTGAGGAAGGTGGACAGATAATCGCGCGGCGCCAGCAGCAGCCACACCGGCAGCACCGAGGCGCAGAAGCCGTAGCCGATCAGCCACCAGGCCAGCGCCTTGGCGTCGAAGTCGAACAGCGGCGCCAGCGTGGCCGATTCGGCCACGTAACGGCCGACCCAGATCGAGGCCAGCAGCAGCACCAGGCCGATGATCGACACTTCCAGGATCCGGCCCGGGCGGAACCAGCGCATGTAACCGCCCATCAGGAACGCAATCGGGATCGTGGCGGCCACGGTGAAGGTGCCCCACGGACTGTGCGTGAGCGCCTTGACCACCACCAGTGCCAGCACCGCCAGCACGATCATCATCAGTACCAGCACGCCGATCATCGCCACGATGCCGGGCATCGGGCCCAGCTCCTCGCGCAGCATGTGGCCGAGCGAGCGCGCGTCGCGGCGCAATGACAGACCCAGGATCATGAAATCCTGCACCGCGCCGGCGAACACCACGCCGAACAGGATCCAGATCGTGCCGGGCAGGTAGCCCATCTGCGCGGCCAGCACCGGGCCGACCAGCGGGCCGGCACCGGCGATCGCGGCGAAGTGGTGGCCGAACACCACCCACTTGTCGGTGGGCACGTAGTCCAGGCCATCATTGCGCAGCACCGAGGGCGGCGCGCGGGTGGGATCGAGCCGCAGCACCGAGTGCTCGATGAACTTGCCGTAGAAGCGGTAGCCGATCACGAAGATGGCGATCGACGCGGCGACCAGCCAGATCGCGTTGATCGGCTCGCCCCGGCGCAGCGCCACCACGCCCAGGCAGAACGCGCCGACGATGGCGATGGCGACCCACAATATCTTGCTGGCCGGGCTGGGTTTGGGCATGACGGCGGCTTGCATGGGCGGGTTCTCCTGGACAGTGCTGCAAGATTCATCCCGCCGGCCGCGATGGTCAATCCCGAAACCGGCCAATCGGCATTAGCCTTTGGTCGAATAGCGAGGTCCGCCTCGTCACGCCGTGACGAGGCGGCGGCGCTACACTGGCCGCCCCGCCGGCCACAAGGAATTCGTCATGCGCATCGCGGTTCGCTACGGTTTGCTGAGCCTCGCCCTCACGGTCGCCGCGCTGCCGCTGACGGCCACCGGTTCCGGTCAGTTCAAGGACCTGCTGAACAAGGTCAAGCAGTCGACGCATGCGTCCAGTTCATCTCAGCTCGGCAGCAACCTGCCGACCAGCGACATCGCCGCCGGCCTCAAGGAGGCACTGGCCAAGGGCACCACCAACGCGATCAACAGCCTCGGTCGCGACGGCGGCTTCTGGAACAACAGCAAGGTACGCATCCCGCTGCCGGGCAAGCTCGAACAGGCCGGCAAGCTGGCGCGTGAGCTGGGCCAGGGCGCCAGGGTCGATGCGTTCGAGCTGAGCATGAACCGCGCGGCCGAGAAGGCGGTGCCGCAGGTGGCCGAGATCTTCGGCGACGCGATCCGCAAGATGACCCTGGATGACGCGCGCGGCATCCTCACCGGCGGCGACCACGCGGCCACCGACTTCTTCCGCCGCGTCGCCGGCGACGCACTGACCGCGCGCATCCATCCGATCGTGGCCAGGGCCACCGACAGCGTCGGCGTCACCCAGAAGTACAAGGCGTTCACCTCCGGCAGCGGCGGCGGTGTTCTGGGCGGTGCCTTGGGCTCGCTGAGTGCGCTGGGTGGAAAATCCGCCAGCAAGACGTCGGGCAGCCCGTTGAACCTGGACGACTACGTGACGGCGAAGACCCTGGACGGCCTGTTCACCACCATTGGCGAGCAGGAACAGTCGATCCGCCACAACCCGGGCGCGCGCACCACCGACCTGCTGAAGAAGGTGTTCGGCAGCCGCTGAGCGGGCGGCCGGCGTTCACGCAGGAGCGGGCACCATCGCAGGCCGTGACCTTCCCGACGACGAGGCAGCGCATGATCCGTGAAATCCTCAAGATGGGCGATCCGCGTCTGCTGCGCATCGCGCCGCTGGTGCCCACCGCGATGTTGGGCAGCGCCGAGCTCGACGCGCTGATCGCCGACATGTTCGAGACCATGCAGGCCGCCGGCGGCGTCGGCCTGGCCGCGCCGCAGATCGGCGTCGACCTGCAACTGGTGATCTTCGGCTTCGAGCATTCCGAACGCTACCCCGACGCCCCCGAAGTGCCGCGCACGATCCTGCTCAACCCGGTGATCACGCCGCTGTCGCAGGACATGGAGGAAGGCTGGGAAGGCTGCCTGTCCGTGCCCGGCCTGCGCGGCGCGGTGAACCGCTACACGCTGATTCGCTACGAAGGCGTCGACCCGAAGGGAGCGCGCATCGAACGTACCGCCGAAGGCTTCCACGCCCGCGTGGTGCAGCACGAGTGCGACCACCTGATTGGTCGGCTGTACCCGTCGCGCATCACCGATTTCAGCAAGTTTGGCTACACCGAGGTGCTGTTTCCGGGCCAAAACATGGAGACGGCTGATGCGCGCAACGTGGAATGACGCCGTGCTCGCAGAGAGCAACGATACGGTGGTGGTCGAGGGCAATCACTATTTCCCTGCCGACTCGCTCCGACGCGAGTATTTCCGCGACAGCAATCATCACAGTGTCTGTCCATGGAAGGGCACGGCGAGTTACTACGACCTGGTTGTCGGCGATGCGGTCAATCCGCAAGCGGCCTGGTACTACCCGCAACCGAAAGATGCCGCCGCGCAGATCAAGGGTCGCGTGGCGTTCTGGCATGGTGTTGAGGTGGTGGGCTGACCACCCCGGTTGCCGCCGGGCCACGCTTGCCGGTGCGCATCGTGGCCGACTGATGCCCTTGTGCAGCCGCTGGCTGCGCAAGGGCATTGTTGTCGTCAGTGCTTTTGATCCTGTGCGGCCTTGGCTGCCGATTCCGCGTCGTCGAACCGCCACGCCGGCTTGTTCGTCCCGTCGAGGTCCAGTTGCGCGCGCGGGAGGCCGTCCTTGCCGTTGAGCTTGATGTGGGCGCTGTTGGTATCGGTGCCCAATTCGATGCCGGTGTCCTTCGCCTTGGGATCGCCGTAGTTGATGATCATCCCGGCAAAGCCTTCCTTGTCGTCGACCATCATGCCGATCGCATCGTAGGGTGGAGTGGCCCGGTCCAGTCCGAACACGGCACGGCCCATGCCCATGTAGCCCATGCCGCCGCGCTCATTGCCCTTCGTGTCGTACAGCGTCAAGCCGTAGTTGTCACCATCACCGATGCGCTTGTAGCTCTTGCCACCAATGAAGGGTGCGGGCATTTGCCCGAGGGCGAAGCGGTCCGCACCGGTTGCGCCGAGGAAGATGATGCCGTCGGAGGCATCGTCCTTGCGCAGGCGATCCTTGCTGGCCGGTACCGGTGCGCCGATCAGGATGCGGTCGTGCCCCTGCGCATCGGTGATCACCAGGCCCTGTGCCCGGAGAATCGGGTCCGCCCTGGTCGGTGTGTCTGGTTTGCGCAGCCATGACATGGCAGCCAGTGCGATCACCGCCAGCAGGGCGATGATCACCAGGATGCGCAAACGCGCTACTTCCCGCTGCAAGCGGTTCCAGTCTTCCACGCGGACGTCGGTCTGTTCGGACATGCGTTGTCTTCCTTGCCGGGTTGGGGAAGCTGCGCCGGGCAGTCGCGACGCGACCTGCCGTGGATGCGCGCAGCTCGCACAGCTTACCGCGGCTGTGCGGGCTGCTGATGCACGCGGAAACACCCCCTGAACTTGCGGTGGCGTAAGCTGCTTGAGGGCGGATGTCTGCCCGGGAGAAATTCGGTGAAGAAAGAAGATGAAACGCACATGCAGATCGTCTCGGCGGACATCAGCTCGGAAGCGCTGACTGGCATGGTGATCTTCCGGCCGCATTGCGTGTCCCGTGCGGGGCGCAAGCTGGACGAGGCCGGCAAGAGCGGCAATTGGTATGCCTTGCGTCCCGCCGAGGTGCGCAGCTTCGCGCGGGCGCTGCTGGATGCGGCCGACACGCTGGATCTGAAAACGAAGACGCTGCAGGCGGCGAAGACGGCGGCGGGCTGACCGCGGTGCCGGTGCGAGACTCGCTCAGCCGCGCCGGCAGCGATTGATGGTGTCGCGCAATTCACGGGCGGCGGCGCGCGCGGTCGCCGCGAAATCCTCGTCGCGGCCGGCATAGAGGATCGCGCGGGACGAACTGATCAGCAGGCCGTTGCCGTCCGCCGTGCGACCGTGTTTGAGCACCGCTTCCACGTCACCGCCCTGCGCGCCGATGCCGGGTACCAGCAGCGGCATGTCGCCGACCAGTGCGCGCACCTTGCCCAGTTCCTGCGGCCAGGTGGCGCCGGTGACCAGCGCGCAGTTGCCATGGCCGTTCCACTCGCGTGCAACCGTCTCGGCCACACGCAGATAGAGCGGCATGCCACCGCAATCCAGCGCCTGGAAATCCGCGCCGCCAGGGTTGGAGGTACGGCAGAGCAGGATCACGCCCTTGTCGGCGCGGTCGAGAAAGGGCTGGATCGAGTCGCGGCCGAGGTAGGGGTTCAGCGTCACCGCATCGGCTCGGTAGCGCTCGAATGCCTCGCTGGCGTAGTGCTGCGCGGTGGAGCCGATGTCGCCGCGCTTGGCGTCGAGGATCACCGGCACGCCGGGATGCTTCGCGTGGATGTGCGCGATCAGCCGCTCCAGCGTGTCCTCGGCGCGCAGCGCGGCGAAATGCGCGATCTGCGGCTTGAACGCACAGACGAGGTCCGCCGTGGCGTCGACGATGGCGGCGCAGAACGCGAACACCGCGTCGGGTGTGTCGCGCAGGTGCGCGGGGAATTTCGCCGGTTCCGGATCGAGGCCGACGCAGACCAGTGAGTCGTTGCGGGCCCAGGCCTGCTGGAGTGATTGCATGAAGTGCATCGAGGTCTCCGTGATCTTCTCCTCCCCCTGCATCGCAGGGGGAGGTCGGGAGGGGGTGAGGCTCTTGATCTTGTATGACGGAGAGCGACCCCACCCTCCACAAGGGATTCCCTTCGGTCACAACCCTCCCTGCAAGCAGGGAAGGGAGCAGGGGCGTCAGGCCAGCTTCTTGTACTTCACGCGGTGCGGCCGCGCACCCTCGTCGCCGAGACGTCGCTTCTTGTCGGCCTCGTACTCGTTGTAGTTGCCGGGGAAGAACTCGACGTGCGAGTCGCCTTCGAAGGCGATGATGTGGGTGGCGATGCGGTCGAGGAACCAGCGGTCATGCGAGATCACGATCGCCGAGCCGGGGAATTCCAGCAACGCGTCTTCCAGCGCGCGCAGGGTTTCCACGTCCAGATCGTTGGACGGTTCGTCGAGCAGCAGCACGTTGCCGCCCTGCAGCAGGGTCTTGGCCATGTGCAGGCGGCCGCGTTCGCCGCCGGACAGGCTGCCGACGATCTTCTGCTGGTCGGTGCCCTTGAAGTTGAAGCGGCCGATGTAGGCGCGCGACTGGATCTCGAAGTTGCCGATGGTGAGGATGTCCGAGCCGCCGGAGACTTCCTGCCACACGTTGTTCTTCGGGTCGAGCGCGTCGCGCGACTGGTCGACATAAGCCAGCTTGGTGGTGTGGCCCAGCTTTACCTCGCCGGTGTCCGGCTGCTCCTTGCCCATGATCATCTTCATCAGGGTGGACTTGCCCGCGCCGTTCGGGCCGATCACGCCGATGATCGCGCCCGGCGGCACCTTGAACGACAGGTCTTCGATCAGCACGCGATCGCCGAACGACTTGGTCACGTTCTTGAACTCGATCACCTCCTGGCCCAGCCGCTCGCCCGGCGGGATGAAGATTTCATTGGTCTCGTTGCGGCGCTGGTAGTCGACCGAGTTCAGCTCCTCAAAGCGGGCCAGGCGGGCCTTGCCCTTGGACTGGCGGCCCTTGGCGGCTGAACGCACCCACTCCAGCTCCTTCGCGATGGCCTTCTGGCGCGACTTCTCGGTGTTGGCTTCCTGCTTCAGGCGAGCGTCCTTCTGCTCCAGCCATTCGGTGTAGTTGCCCTTCCACGGGATGCCGCGGCCGCGGTCGAGTTCGAGGATCCACTCGGCGGCGTTGTCGAGGAAGTAGCGGTCATGGGTGACTGCCACCACGGTGCCCGGATAGTCGTGCAGGAACTGCTCCAGCCAGTCCACCGACTCGGCGTCCAGATGGTTGGTTGGCTCGTCCAGCAGCAGCATGTCCGGCTTGGACAGCAGCAGGCGGCATAACGCGACGCGGCGTTTCTCGCCGCCGGACAGTGGGCCGATGATCGCGTCCCAGGCCGGCAGGCGCAGCGCGTCGGCGGCCACTTCCAGCTGGCGCTCCAGCGCATGGGCGTCGTTGGCGGCGAGCAGGTTTTCCAGTTGCTCCTGTTCCTTGGCCAGCTTGTCGAAATCCGCGCCGTCCTCGGCGTAGGCGGCGTAGACTTCTTCCAGCCGCTTCTGCGCGTCGAGGATCACCGAGACGCCTTCCTCAACCACTTCGCGCACGGTCTTTGCCGGATTCAGGTCCGGCTCCTGCGCCAGGTAGCCGATCTTGGTGCCCGGTTGTGCGCGCGCCTCGCCCTGGAAGTCGGTATCCACGCCGGCCATGATCTTCAGCACGGTGGACTTGCCCGCGCCGTTGACGCCAAGCAGGCCGATCTTGGCGCCGGGGAAGAAGCTGAGCGAGATGTCCTTGATGATCTGTCGCTTCGGCGGGACGATCTTGCTGACCCCGTTCATGGTGTAGATGTACTGCGAGCTCATGCAACCTCCGAAGGCGTGCGCCGCACCGCCTGCTTGGGTCGGCACGGAAAGGGAATTCGTCAAACCGCGCATTATAGCGGCTTGTGGCCCTGCGCCGATGCCGCCGCCCGGGTCCGCCCGGCGGTGGCCGCAAACGCCCGGCAGCGCTACACTTTCCGGCTAATCCCCCATCACCTGCCGAGGCCAGAATGTTCCCCAAGGACTGCACGATTGCCGGTTACGACGACGAACTGGCCAAGGCCATCGCCGACGAGGGCCAGCGCCAGGAAGATCACGTCGAGCTGATCGCCTCGGAGAACTACGCCAGCCCGCGGGTGATGGAAGCACAGGGCTCCAAGCTCACCAACAAGTACGCCGAGGGTTACCCGGGCAAGCGCTACTACGGCGGCTGCGAGTACGTGGACGTCGCCGAGAAGCTGGCGATCGAGCGGCTGAAGCAGCTGTTCGACTGCGACTACGCCAACGTGCAGCCGCACTCCGGCTCGCAGGCGAACCAGGCGGTGTACTTCGCGCTGCTGCAGCCGGGCGACAAGATTCTCGGCATGAGCCTGGCCCACGGTGGGCATCTCACCCACGGCGCCAAGGTGAATCTCTCCGGCAAGATCCTCGACGCGGTGCAGTACGGCGTCGACGAGAACGGCCTGGTCGACTACGACGAGGTCGAGCGCCTCGCCGTCGAGCACCAGCCGAAGATGATCGTGGCCGGGTTCTCCGCCTATTCGCAGGTGATGGACTGGGCGCGTTTCCGCGCCATCGCCGACAAGGTCGGCGCGTATCTGTTCGTGGACATGGCGCACGTCGCCGGCCTGGTCGCCGCGGGTGTTTACCCCAGCCCGCTGCCGCATGCGCACGTGGTCACCTCGACCACCCACAAGACCCTGCGCGGCCCGCGCGGCGGCATCATCGTGGCCAAGGGTGCCGGCGAGGAGATCGAGAAGAAGCTGCAATCGATCGTGTTCCCCGGCATCCAGGGCGGCCCGCTGATGCACGTGATCGCGGCCAAGGCGGTGGCGTTCAAGGAGGCGCTGGAGCCTGCGTTCAAGACCTATCAGGCCCAGGTGGTGAAGAACGCCAAGGCGATGGCGAAGACCTTCATCGCACGCGGCTACAAGATCGTCTCCGGCGGCACCGAGAACCACCTGATGCTGGTCGACCTGATCGGTCGCGAGGTCACCGGCAAGGCCGCTGAGGAAGCGCTGGGCAAGGCGCACATCACGGTCAACAAGAATGCGGTGCCGAACGACCCGCGCAAGCCCTTCGTCACTTCCGGCCTGCGCGTCGGCACCCCGGCCGTCACCACCCGCGGCTACATGGAAGCGGACGTGACCGAACTGGCGAACTGGATCTGCGATGTGCTGGACGCGCCGAACGACGAGGCGGTGATCGCCCGCGTGCGCGAGGCGGTGACGGCGCAGTGCCGGAAGTTTCCGGTGTATGGCTGAGGTGCAGGGATTGGGGAGTCGGGATTCGGAAGAGTCCCGGGTTCCGTGAGCTTGTGCTTTTTCCGAAACCCCAAATTCCCATCCCGAATTCCGTAAAAAATGCATTGCCCCTTCTGCCAGCACGAAGACACCCGCGTCATCGACTCCCGGCTGACCGAGGACGGCAGCAGTGTGCGTCGTCGTCGTGAGTGCGAGCAATGTGGTGAACGCTTCAACACGTTCGAGACGGCCGAGCTGAAGCTGCCGACGGTCGTGAAGAGCGGCGAGCGGCGCGAGACGTTCGACGAGCGCAAGCTGCGGGTGAGTTTCGAGCGCGCGCTGCAGAAACGGCCGGTGACCAGCGACGCGGTGGACGCGGCGGTACGCGCCATCGTCAACGACCTGCGCCGCAGCGGCGAGCGCGAGGTGCCGTCGCGCCAGGTGGGCGAACTGGTGATGCGCGAGCTGAAGAACCTCGACCAGGTCGCCTACGTGCGTTTCGCCTCGGTCTACCGCAAGTTCGAGGACGTGCACGCGTTCCGCGAGGAGATCGAGCGCCTGGAGCGCGACCTTCCCGGGCTGGCCGAACTGCAGTTGCCGTTGCTGGGCGGCGGCAAACGCGAAGGCAAGTGACAGCCAGGGGCGCGGCATCGTGACCGACTCTTTTTCGGCGGTAGACCACGCCCACATGGCGCACGCCTTGCGCCTGGCCAGACGCGGCCTGTTCACCACCCAGCCCAACCCGCGCGTGGGCTGCGTGATCGCACGCGGCGACGAGGTGGTCGGCACCGGCTTTCACCAGCGCGCCGGCGAGCCGCATGCCGAGGTATACGCGCTGCGCGAAGCGGGCGGGCGCGCGCGCGGCGCTACTGCCTACGTGACGCTGGAGCCATGTGCGCACCATGGACGCACGCCGCCGTGCGCCGATGCTCTGGTGGCCGCCGGCGTGTCACGGGTAGTGATCGCGGCGGAGGATCCGTTCCCGCAGGTCGACGGCCGCGGCATCGGCAAGCTGCGCGCCGCCGGCATCGCCGTCGAATCCGGCCTGATGCGCGAAGTGGCGCGCGAGCTGAACTGCGGCTTCTTCAGCCGGATCGAGCGCGGCCGTCCGTTCGTGCGGCTGAAGCTGGCGATGAGCCTGGACGGGCGCACCGCGCTGGCCAGCGGCGAATCGAAATGGATCACCGGTGCGGCTGCGCGCGCCGACGTGCAGCGCTGGCGCGCGCGCAGCTCGGCGATCCTCACCGGCAGCGGCACCGTGCTGGCTGACGACCCGCGGCTCACCGTGCGCTGGCCCGACGCCGCGACGTTCATGCCGCCGCTGCGCGTCGTGCTGGACCGCCAGCTGCGCACGCCGGCCGGCAGCCACGTGCTGGACGGTTCGGCGCCAACCCTGCTGCTGCACGGGGCGGCGGCCTCCTGCAACGATGGGCGCTTCACGCAGGTCGAGCGGATGGTGCTGGCCACGCAGGACGATGTGCTCGACCTGCGCGCGGTGTTGGCCCTGCTGGCCGGGCGCGGCTGCAACGAGGTCCACGTGGAGGCCGGGCCGATCCTGTGCGGCGCGCTGCTCGCCGCCGGCCTGGTCGACGAGCTGCTGCTCTACATCGCCCCGCTGCTGCTGGGTGACAGCGCCCGCCCGCTGCTGCAGCTGCCCACGCTCGACGAGATGGCGCGGCGCTGGCAGTTGCAGGTGGTCGACCAGCGCATGCTCGGTGCCGACTGGCGGCTGCAGCTGCGCCCGGCGTGAGCCATTCGGGTGTGCGCCCCGGCGAACGCTGCATCCGCCACGGTGGCACGCGAGCCGGCGTGACGGCGGTGCTAGACTGCGTCGGCCGGCCTTGCCGGCAAACACTACATAGCGTCTTCAGGGCGGGGTGAAATTCCCCACCGGCGGTAGGCCCCGGTTTTTACGGTTTGGGGCGAGCCCGTGAGCGCTTCCGGTCATGCCGGAAGGTCAGCAGATCCGGTCGGATTCCGGAGCCGACGGTTGGAAGCGGACGACCGCTTCCTCACAGTCCGGATAAAGAGAAGACGGCACGGCGGGCGCTTCACGGCGCGTGCCAGGCCTCATGCCTTGAGGCGTACTCGCTCACAACATGCGGGATACGTTTCATGAAAGCCATCGCCATCATGCAGTCCATCACCCTCCGGTCGGAGGTGCGCTGATGTTCACCGGCATCATCCAGTCCGTGGGCCGCGTCGCACGGCTCGAACCGCGCGGCGGCGACGTGCGGCTGGCCGTCGATACCGCCGACCTCGATCTTGCCGACGTGCAGCTGGGCGATTCGATCGCCGTGTCCGGTGTGTGCCTCACCGCGATCACGCTGGAGCCGCGCGGCTTCAGCGCGGACGTCTCCAACGAGACCTTGTCGCTGACCTCGCTGGGCCAGCTGAAGGCCGGCGATCCGGTGAACCTGGAGAAGGCGCTGCGCCTGGCCGACCGGCTAGGCGGGCACCTGGTCTCCGGTCACGTCGACGGCCTCGGCAAGGTAGTTTCGATCACGCCCGATGGCCGCTCGCAGCGCTGGACCTTCGAAGTGCCGGCGGCGCTGTCGCGCTACATCGCGGCGAAAGGCTCGGTCTGCATCGACGGCACCAGCCTCACCGTCAACGAGGTCGCCGGGTCGCGCTTCGGCGTCAACCTGATCCCGCACACGGTCGAGCACACCGCATTCCATGCGCGCCGCGTGGGCGATGCGGTGAACATCGAAGTCGACGTGGTGGCGCGTTACATCGAGCGGCTGCTGTCCAGCGGCGAGACGCCGAGGCTGGACGAGGCGTTCCTCAAGCAGCACGGCTTTGCCTGATCTCCCGGCTCCTCCCCCTGCGAAGCAGGGGGAGGTTGGGAGGGGGTAGGGCTTTTGATTTCAGGATCAAGAGCGAACCCCTCCCCAACCCTCCCCCGCAAGCAGGGGAGGGGGAACATCTTCCTCAAAGGAATACCCATGGCTTTCAACTCCATCCCCGACATCCTCGACGACCTCCGCGCCGGCCGCATGGTCGTCATCCTCGACGACGAGGACCGCGAGAACGAGGGCGACCTGATCATGGCTGCGCAGATGGTGCGGCCGGAGGACGTCAACTTCATGGTGCGCGAGGCGCGCGGCCTGCTCTGTCTCACCCTCACCGAGCAGCGCACGCGCCAGCTCGGCCTGCGCCCGATGGTCAGCGACAACACCTCGGCCTACCACACCAACTTCACCGTCTCGATCGAGGCGGCCGAGGGCGTCACCACCGGGATCTCGGCGCACGACCGCGCACGCACGATCCAGGTGGCGGTGAAGTCGGACGCGAAGCCGCAGGACCTGTCGCAGCCGGGCCACATCTTCCCGCTCACCGCGCAACCCGGTGGCGTGCTGACCCGCGCCGGACACACCGAGGCCGGCTGCGACCTGGCCGCGCTGGCCGGACTGGAGCCGTCGGCGGTGCTGATCGAGATCCTGCACGAGGACGGCTCGATGGCGCGCAGGCCGGAACTGGAGATCTTCGCGCAGAAGCACGGTCTGAAGATCGGCACCATCGCCGACCTGATCCGCTATCGCCTGGAGACCGAGAAGACCGTGCAGCGCGTGCATGAGGAAGACGTGGACACCGAGTTCGGCTCGTTCCGCCTGGTCGCCTACCGCGACGCGATCCGCCGTGGCCTGCACTACGCGCTGGTACGCGGCAAGGTCAACGACGGTGCGCCGGTGCTGACCCGCGTGCATGTGCGCAATACGCTGTCTGACGTGCTGCACCTGAAACGCGACGACCTCGGCCTCACCGTCACCTCGGCCTTGCGACGCATCGCCGACGAGGATCGCGGCGTGCTGCTGGTGCTGTCCGGCGAGGACACCCCCGAGGCGCTGCTGGCCCGGCTCAACCGCCAGCCCGGCACGCAGGCGCCGGAAGAAGCGCAGCAGCAGGAATGGCGCCAGCTCGGTCTCGGCGCGCAGATTTTGGTCGACCTCGGCGTGCGCCGCCTGCGCGTGCTGGGCACGCCGCGCAAGATGGTCGGGCTGGGCGGTTTCGGGCTGGAAGTGGTCGAATACGTGTGAAACCTCTCCTGCTGCGCAGGGTGGGCACTCCCCGCCGGCCTTTGCATTTGTCTTGTGCTTGACGCAGGGCGGGGGCGGTGACTGCCCTGCGAAGCGGCTCCGATTCGCCATGACGCCGCCCTGCAACCATTGCTTCGGCACCGTATGATCGACTCATGCCTGAAACCCGCATCCGCCTGATCGCTCCCTCCGGTTACCCGCACGATCGCGCCGCGATGACGCGCGGCGTGACGCGTTTGCGCGAGGCCGGTTGCGTATTGAGCAGCCTGGAGGTGCTCGATCGCAGCGAGCAGCGCTACGCCGGCAGCGACGCGCAGCGGGCCGGCGACCTCAATGCGCTGGCCACGCTGGACGAACTGCCGGATATCGCGCTGGCGATCCGCGGCGGCTACGGCGCCACCCGCCTGCTGGCGCAGCTGCATTACGACGCCTTGCGCGAACGGCTCGGCGGCGGCAACACCTTGCTGGTCGGCCACAGCGATTTCACCGCCCTGCAGCTGGCACTGCATGCAAAGAGCGGCCTGTGCACCTTCAGCGGCCCGATGCTCGGCGCCGATTTCGGCGCCGAGACGCTCAGCGAATTCACCTGGCGGCATTTCTGGGACACCGTGCGCGCACCGGCAACGCAGGTCGAGTGGACTACCGCATCCGACGCCGACCTCGACGTGGAGGGCCCGCTGTGGGGTGGCAACCTGGCTGTGCTGTGCAGCCTGCTCGGCACGCCGTACTTCCCCGGCATCGATGGCCGCGGGATCGACGGCGGCATCCTGTTCGTCGAGGACATCGGCGAGCCGCCGTTCCGGATCGAGCGGATGCTGTATCAGCTGCACCTGTCCGGCGTGCTGGGGCGCCAGCGTGCGCTGCTGCTGGGCCATTTCAGCCAGTGCCGGCCCAGCAGCTACGACAACGGCTACGACCTGGCCGACAGCTTCGCGCAGATCCGCCGCGCCAGCGCGATGCCGGTGATCGACGGCCTGCCGATCGGCCACGAGCCGGACAAGTTCACCCTGCCGTTCGGCGCGCCGGCACGGCTGCGGGTCGCTGGCGGCAAGGCGCAGCTGGATTTCAGCGGTTATCCGCACTTGCCACCTCAGTCCTGACGCCCTGGCTCCCGCTGCCGGAGGGAGCCTGCGCGAGCAGTCCGGCGGACAAACCCGTAAAATGGCCGATCTGCATGGGCCGCGCGCCCCATCAAGGAAATCCGCAATGAAGACCATCGAAGGCGATTTCGCCACCCCGAAAGGCCGTTTCGCCATCGTCGCCGGCCGTTTCAACGGCTTCGTCGTGGAACCGCTGGTGGCTGGCGCACGCGACGCGCTGGTGCGCCACGGCGTGAAGGACGACGCGATCGAGCTGGTCCGCGTGCCGGGTGCGTGGGAGATCGCGCTGGTCGCGCACAAGTTGGCGAACTCCGGCAAGTACGCCGCGGTGATCGCGCTGGGTGCGGTGATCCGCGGTTCCACGCCGCATTTCGACTACGTCGCCGGCGAATGCGCCAAGGGCCTGGCCCAGGCCGCCTACAGCTCCGGCGTGCCGGTGGCGTTCGGCGTGCTGACCACCGACAGCATCGAGCAGGCGATCGAGCGCGCGGGCACCAAGGCCGGCAACAAGGGCGCCGACGCCGCGATCGCCGCGCTCGAGATGGTCAACCTGTACGGCAAGCTGTGATGCACACGCGTCCCGAAGGCATCGACCTGGCCGCGCGCTCGCGCGCCCGCCGCCGTGCGCTGCAGGCGCTGTATGCGTGGCAGTTGAGCGGCAGCCACATGAATGCGGTGATCGACCAGTTCCGCCATGAGCAGGACATGGAAGTGGCCGACCTCGACTACTTCGAGGACCTGCTGCACGGCGTGGAGAACAACGTCGACGCTCTGGATGAAGCCCTGCGCCCGCACCTCGACCGCGAGGTGGCGCAGGTCGATCCGATCGAGCGCGCCGCGCTGCGGCTGGCCGCGTACGAGCTGAAGTTCCGTCCGGACGTGCCGTACCGGGTGATCATCAACGAGGCGATCGAGGTCACCAAGCGCTTCGGCGCCGACCATGGCCACAGCTACGTCAACGGCGTGCTGGACAAGCTGGCCGGCGAGTTGCGCGCGGTCGAGAAGCGCGGCTGATGAGCGGCGCGGAGCCGCCGTTCCTCGTTCCTGTTCTCGACACCGAGCGCCTGCGGTTGCGAGCGCATCGTGTCGATGATCACGCCGAACGCGTCGCGATCTGGTCCGATCCAGAGGTGACCCGCTTCATCGGTGGCCGGCCGTTGACCGCGGAAGAAGTCTGGCGTCGATTCCTGCAGTTCATGGGTCTGTGGAGCGTGCTGGGCTACGGCTACTGGGCCGTGGAAGAGAAGTCCACCGGGCGCTATATCGGCGACATCGGGTTCGCCGACTTCAGGCGCAACCTGCAACCGTCGCTGGACGGCATGCTGGAGTTCGGCTGGGTCTTGGCGTCGCACGCGCACGGCAAGGGCTATGCGAGCGAAGCCGTGGCCGCCGCGATCGGCTGGGCGGAGCAGCACCGGCCGACCTTGCGCGCGGTCTGCATCATCGCGCCGGACAACCGCGCCTCGATCCGCGTGGCGGAGAAGGCCGGCTTCCGGCTGTGGCAGTCGTCGAGCTATCACGACAGCCCCACCCTGGTGTTTACCCGCTAGCCGCGCCGCCATGGAATTCCGCCTGATCGAGTGCCTCCGCGAACTTACCGCGCAGCCGCGTGACGACGTGCGCATCGGCATCGGCGACGACGCCGCGGTGCTGGCGCCACCATCGGGGAAGGAGCTCGCGGTGGCGATCGACACCCTGGTCGAGGGCGTGCATTTCCCTCGCGGCACGGCGCCGGCCGACATCGGCTGGAAGGCGCTGGCAGTAAATTTGTCCGACCTGGCCGCGATGGGGGCGAGCCCGGCCTGGGCGCTGCTGGCGCTGACCTTGCCCAGCGCGGACGCGGCCTTCGTCGAGGGTTTCGCCGAAGGCTTCGCGCAGCTGGCGCAGCCGCACCGCCTGGCCCTGGTCGGTGGCGACACCACTCGCGGGCCGTTGACGATCAGTGTGGCCGTGCACGGCTTCGTGCCGCCGGGCCAGGCGCTCACCCGCGCCGGCGCACGGGTGGGCGATACCGTGCTGGTGACCGGCACGCTGGGCGACGCGGCCGCCGGCCTGCATGCCCTGCAGTACCCGCCGCGCGACGACGACGGTCGTGCCGGGCTGCGCGGCTTCCTGATCGAGCGGCTGAACCGGCCGACGCCGCGATTGGCGGTCGGCACGGCGTTGCGTGGGCAGGCTACGGCTTGCGTCGACGTCTCCGACGGCCTGCTCGCCGACCTGGGCCACATCTGCACTGCCAGCGGCGTCGCGGCGGAGATCGAGGCCGCCTTGCTGCCGCGTTCGTCGGCGCTGCTGGAGTTGTACGACGACGCCACCGCGCTGCACTTCGCGCTGAGTGGCGGCGACGACTACGAATTGTGCTTCACCGTGCCGGCCGCCCGCGTGGCCGAGCTGCAGGCCGGCCTGGCCCGGCTCGGCTGCGGCGCCACGAAGATCGGCCGCATCGTGGAAGGCGAAGGTGTGCGTGTGCGTGCCACCGATGGCTCGTGGCTGGCGATGGACCGAGCGGGCTGGGAGCATTTCGCGTGAGCGCAAAGAAGCACCTCAGCGCGGACCAGCGGCGCGCCCTGCTGGCCACGCCGGCGGGCTGGCTGGCTTGCGGCTTTGGTTCGGGCCTGGCGCCGGTAGCGCAGGGTACGTTCGGTTCGCTGGTCGCGCTGCTGCCGTGGCTGCTGCTGCGTGAACTGCCGTTGCCGATCTACCTGGTTGTGCTGCTGGCCGGTTTTGCCGTTGGCGTGTGGGCCTGCAACGTGGCCGGCCGTGCGCTCGGCGTCGATGACCACCGCAGCCTGGTATGGGATGAATTCATCGGCCAGTGGATCGCGCTGTTGCCGCTGCTGGTGCTGCCCGCACCGTGGTGGGCGATCGCATGCGGCTTCGTGCTGTTCCGCCTGTTCGACGTGTGGAAACCGTGGCCGATTCGCTGGCTGGACCGGCGCGTGAAGGGCGGCATGGGCGTGATGGCGGATGACGTCGTGGCCGGGGTTTTTGCTGCGGCGGTACTGTACCTGTCGTTCAAACTCGAATACGGCGCATGAAGCTGCAAGCCGGAAACGTCGAGTAGCGAATCGATTTTCAACGCGGCGTCGCAAATAAATACGAAACATCGATCGGATTTTCAGCCGGTCGTAGCTTTCGGTATGCGATTTATTTGCAATGATCTTGCACGGTTCGCAGAGCGTCGTGCATGATGATCGGACCGGTTTTTGTGTCCCATTCCGGTGCAAGGGGAGTGGAGGTCCGCAACCAGGCCTCTGCAGCTGGCTTCGTTCCGGATGGCCAGGAATGCAAGTTGAAAATCAGGGGAAAAGGATGGATTTCGTCGCAAGGAATATTTTTACGGCTTTGGTCGTGGTACTGCCCATGTCGACGGCTTTTGCGCAAGGCATGGGAGTTCCTGCTCAAGACCCGACCAACTCGGTCGCCGTTGCACTGCATGACAAGGATGCTTACCTCCATCATCAGTATTCGCCTGATACGCTGCCGAAGAACGTTTTCGACGCCATAACGCAGCACGGCGCGAAGTCGGTCGGCTTCAAGCGCATAAGCATCGAATCCAAGGTCGTGGTCGACAAGATGGGTGTGGCAGTGCCGGTTTCATCCGAGTCGGAGAGCATTTACGAGAATGCCGGCAATGGTTTTGTCAGGCAGGTGGGCGTGACGAAATTGAATGGTTTTGAGCAGAGTTATTTCTTCGCGCTGAACTATAGAGGTGTCATGGCGCTGCGCGCCCAAGGCATTTCGGTGAATGCCACGACCATGCCGCCCATTGCTGACATGATCAGCGTCAGCCACATTGATGGCTCGGTCGAGGGTTCGCATTTTTCCTATGCGGCGACCGAGACCACCAACATGCCTGGTTCGGCAACGATCGAGGTCCGCTACGACTGTTCGGCTGGCAAATCCTATCCGGCCTCGCAGATAAATCCGATGATTCAAGGCTCGGCGCACGACGTGGAATGTCATTCCTTGAACGTCAATGGCGTCGTGATAGGCATCGCGCGCTATGGCTATCTTGAGAAGTATGGCGTTGCCATCCTCATTCATTCCAAAAACCCCAGCCTCGAAACAAGCAAGACGGTAACCAGTTTCAAGGAAGAGTAAGCCCGGGCCCGGAATGCCGGCATCAGCGCGCCGGTTTTGTGTCGTGTCCTGATTCGACACGAAGCCCGTCGCGCTGCGTCGGGTGCCCGCATCCGGAGCGCCCCCAGGGTAAGAAGCGGCGCTACGCGTTGGATTGCGATACTCGGGCGGTAATGCATGGGAAGCGCCGGAAGGGGCCGCGCCAGCGCCTGCGGTACGAACACCCGGCGCAGGCATCGAGCGCCTGCGCCGGGTGGTGCAGCAGGCGCTCAACTGGCCGCTTCCAGCACGATGCGGTAACGAGCCTTGCCTGCTTCCAGATGGGCAAGGGCGTCATTGACCTTCGCCATCGGGAACATTTCCACCTGTGGGCGGATGTCGTGGCGGGCGGCGAAGTCCAGCATGCGGGCGATGTCGACCGGCGAGCCGGTGGGCGAGCCGGACACCTCGCGCTGCTTGCCGATCAGGCTGAACGCCGGTACCGGAATCGGCTCCAGCACCGCGCCGACCACGTGCATGCGGCCCTTCGGGGCGAGTGTGCCGAGCAGCGCGTTCCAGTCCATCGCCACGTTGACAGTGATCAGCAGCAGGTCGAGCGAGCCGGCGATCGCCTTGATCGCGGCGCTGTCGCGGCTGGCGACCACGTGGTGCGCGCCGAAGCCGCGCGCCTCGTCGGCCTTGGCCAGGGTGGAGGTGAACGCGGTGACCTCGCAGCCCCACGCTGCGGCGAACTTCACCGCCATGTGGCCCAGCCCGCCGATGCCGACCACGCCGACCCGCGCGGTAGGCTTGATGTCGTAGGCGAGGAACGGCTTCAGCACCGTGATGCCGCCACACAGCAGCGGGCCGGCGCTGGCCAGGTCGATGCCTTCGGGCAGCGGGATCGTCCACGCCCAGTGTGCGCGCAGCTTGTCGGCGAAGCCGCCGTGGTGGCCGCCGATGGTCGCCACCGATTGCGCGCACAGGTTCTGGTCGCCGGACAGGCACTGGCGGCAATGCATGCAGCTCTCGGCGGTCCAGCCGATGCCGACGCGCTGGCCGATCGACAAACCCTTCGCCTGCGCGCCCAGCGCGACGACCCGGCCGACCACTTCATGCCCCGGAATGAATGGATAGCGCGAACCACCCCATTCGTTGTGGATCATCGACAGGTCGGAATGGCAGATGCCGCAGTAGTCGACGGCAACCTCCACTTCCTCGGCGCCCAGTTCGCCCACGTCGAACGTGGCCAGTTTCAGCGCTTGGCCAGCCGCGCTGGCGGCCCAGCCGGTGATCGAGGACATGGCGAACTCCTGTAGCGGGGAAAACACAAGATTACGCCGTTGTGTCGCGCCCGTGGATTGGACATGCTGTCGGTCTTTCCCGTCACAGGAGCATCCCCATGCTTTACCGCCGCCTCGGTACCTCCGGCCTGCAACTTTCCGCGCTGTCGTTCGGCGCCTGGGTCACCTTCGGCAAGCAGGTGGGGCGCGCGCAGGCACGCGAGCTGCTGGCGCTGGCGCACGAGCGCGGAGTGAACTACTTCGACAACGCCGAGACCTACAACAACGGCGTGGCCGAGCAGGTGATGGGCGACGTGCTGGCCGACCTGCGCTTCCCGCGCGATAGCTGGTGCGTCTCCAGCAAGGTGTTCTTCGGTGCGGTCGACAAGCCGCTGCCGACCCAGCGCGGGCTGTCGCGCAAGCACGTGATCGAGGCCTGCCACCAGGCGCTGCAGCGCCTGCGCGTGGACTATCTGGACCTGTACTTCTGCCATCGCCCCGATCCGGACACGCCGATCACGGAAACGGTGGCCGCGATGGACACGCTGATTCGCCAGGGCAAGGTGCTGTACTGGGGCACCAGCGAATGGCCGGCCGAGGCGATCCACGAGGCGCACCGGGTCGCCCGCGAAAACCATCTCTACGCGCCGGTGATGGAGCAGCCGCAGTACAACCTGCTGCACCGCGAGCGGGTCGAAGTGGAATACGCGCCGCTGTACGAGGCCTACGGCATGGGCACCACGATCTGGTCGCCGCTGGCGTCCGGCCTGTTGAGCGGCAAGTACAACGACGGCGTGCCGGCCGACTCGCGGCTGGCCCAGCCCGGCTACGAGTGGCTGCGCGAGAGCGTGCTGGGCCACGGCGACGAGCGCCTGGGCAAGGTGCGTGCCTTGCAGCCGATCGCCGCCGAACTGGGCACCAGCCTGGCGCAGCTGGCGATTGCCTGGTGCCTGCTCAACCCGCACGTCTCCACGGTGATGCTGGGCGCCAGCAAGCGCGAGCAGCTGGAGCAAAACCTGGACGCGCTGGAACTGCTGCCACGGCTGGATGCGACGGTGGCGCAGCGGATCCGGCGTATCGTCGAGGCGGGCTGAACGGGGCGGCCGAAGGGCGGGCATGCGAAACCCGCTCCCGCCGGGGATCCCGATGCCCATCCCTACGCTCATCGTCGGCGTTGCGATCGACGCCGGGGCTGTGCCGCGGCCGTCCGGCGGCGGATCGCCGGGCGTCCGGGCAGTGTCCGCGGACACCGCGCGGATGGCGCGGTCACCATCCAAGCGCATGAGAAACAAGTAATTATCCAGTCGTTTCCGAATGGCACACGGATTGCAGAAGACCGTATGCAACCGCGCTGCACGCGGTCAGGAACGGCATAGATGATCCGCGACACTTCCGCACAAGACCGACTGGTCGAGGTCAAACCCAACCGCAAGCGCCAGCTGATCCTGCTGGGCGCCGGCGTACTCGTGCTGGCGCTGCTGGCCTGGCTGGCGCCGGGCATCGGCCGGCTGTTCTCGGCGTCCGCCTCGGTCAGCAGTTCGCGGCTTGCCTTCGCCACCGTCGAGCGCGGCCCGTTCGTGCGCGACATCGCCGCCGAGGGCAAGGTGGTGGCGGCGGTCAGCCCGACCCTGTACGCCAACTCCGGCGGCGCGGTGACGCTGCAGGTGCATGCCGGCGACACGGTGAAGATCGGCCAGGTGCTGGCCACCATCGTCAGCCCGGAACTGACCAACAAGCTGGCGCAGGAACAGAGCAACGCCGACGCGATGGAAGTGGAGTACCGGCGCGCGCAGATCGACGCGCGCAAGCAGCGTTCCGCGCTGCAGGAAACCTACGACAACGCGGTCATCGACCAGACCACCGCCGAGCGCAACCTCGATCGTTACCAGAAGGCGTATGCCAAGGGCGCGGTGTCCAACATGGACGTGGACAAGGCCAAGGACGCGGTGGACAAGTCGAAAATCGCTACGGCGCACGCCAAGGCCAACCTCGGCCTCGACAACGACAGCCTCAGCTTCGACATCCAGTCCAAGAAGCTCGCGCACGAGCGCCAGCTGCTGCTGGTGAAGGACCTGCAGCGCCAGGTCGACGACCTCAACGTGAAGTCGCCGGTGGACGGCCAGGTCGGCCAGTTGTTCATCGCCGAGCGCGCCACCGTGGCCAAGGACGCGCAGCTGCTCAGCGTGATCGACCTGTCCGCGCTGCAGGTGGAGATGCAGGTGCCGGAAAGCTTCGCCCGCGATCTCGGCATCGGCATGGCCGGCGAGATCAGCGGCAACGGCCACACCTGGAAGGGCCTGGTCAGCGCGATCTCGCCGGAAGTGGTCAACGGCCAGGTCGCCGCGCGGCTGCGCTTCGAGGGCGACACGCCGAAGCAGCTGCGGCAGAACCAGCGCCTGTCGGTGCGCGTGCTGCTGGACAAGCGCGACAACGTGCTGACCGTGCAGCGCGGCTCGTTCGTCGACGAATCCGGCGGCAGCTATGCCTACCTGGTGCGCGACGGCATCGCCAAGAAAACCCCGATCCGCGTCGGCGCTTCCAGCATCGACAAGGTGGAGATCCTCGATGGCCTGAAGGAAGGCGACCGCATCGTGATCTCCGGTACCGACAGCTTCAAGGGCGCGGCCACGGTCGCGATCAGCAACTGACGCAGATTCACTCCCTCCCCTACATGCAGGGGAGGGCTGGGGTGGGGTAGCTATTCGTCACACAAGATCAAAAGCGTCACCCCCTCCCGACCTCCCCCTGCGCAGCAGGGGGAGGGGCAGAACACCATCACCACCACCAAAGGACGCAACCATGCTGAAGATGACCCACCTGTCCAAGGTCTACCGCACCGAAGTGGTGGAGACCTATGCGCTGCGCGATTTCAACATCGACGTGAAAGAGGGCGAGTTCGTCGCCGTCACCGGCCCGTCCGGCTCCGGCAAGACCACCTTTCTGACCATCGCCGGACTGCTGGAAACCTTCTCGGGTGGCGAGTACCACCTGGACGGCATCGAGGTGAGCAACCTCAACGACAACGCCCGCTCGAAGATCCGCAACGAGAAGATCGGCTTCATCTTCCAGGCGTTCAACCTGATCCCCGACCTCAACGTGTTCGACAACATCGAGGTGCCGCTGCGCTACCGCGGCATGAAAGCGGCCGAGCGCAAGCAGCGCATCATGGAGTCGCTGGAGCGTGTCGGCCTGGCCTCGCGCGCCAAGCACTATCCGGCCGAACTTTCCGGCGGCCAGCAGCAGCGCGTGGCGATCGCCCGCGCGCTGGCCGGCTCGCCGCGCCTGCTGCTGGCGGACGAACCGACCGGCAACCTGGACACCCAGATGGCGCGCGGCGTGCTCGAGCTGCTGGAGGACATCCATCGCGAAGGCGCCACCATCGTGATGGTCACGCACGACCCGGAACTGGCCGCCCGCGCCCAGCGCAACGTGCACATCATCGACGGCCAGGTGGTGGACCTGTCGGAGGACCCGCGTTTCCACACCATGCACGCGGTCGAGGCCGACGAGGCGCATGGCTGATTGGGCGGGAATAGAGAGCAGGGAATAGGGAATGGCAAAAGCGTGCACGGACGTGGCGTCGTGGCAACTCCCTATCCCGATTCTCCATTTCCCACCCACTTCTCCGGCAGAGATTCCTGATGCTTGCCTACTACCTCCAACTCGGCCTGCGCAGCCTGCGGCGCAACCCCGCGCTCACCACCTTGATGGTGATGGCGATCGGCTTCGGCGTGGCCGCGTCGATGATCACCTGGTCGGTGTTCCGCGCGGTGTCGGGCAACCCGATCCCGGGCAAGTCCTCGCAGCTGTTCACGCCGCAGGTGGACGGCTGGGGGCCGCAGCAGAACCTGAAGGGCGAGCCGGCGGAAGCGCTGGGTTACGTCGACGCGATGGCGCTGCTGCGTGCGCTTCAGGCAAAGCGCCAGACCCTGCTGTATCCGGTGCAGCTGTCGGTGATGCCGGGAGGCAACCGCGAGCTTCCGCTGAACGCCAACGGCTACGCCGTCACCGCCGATTTCTTCGGCATGTTCGAGGTGCCGTTTCGCTACGGCAGGGGCTGGGCCGCGCAGGACGACGACGCGCGGGCCAGCGACGTGGTCATCAGCAGCGAGCTCAACCAGAAGCTGTTCGGCGGCGCCGACAGCGTGGGGCGCACGCTCGGGCTGGGCGGCCATGACTTCCGCATCGTGGGCGTCGCCAGCCACTGGAACCCGCGCCCGCGCTTCTACGACCTGTTCAGCACCAGCGGCTTCGCCGACGAGCCGGACATCTACATGGTGTTCAATCGCGCGCTGGACCTGCAGATGCGCACGGGCGGGCGCAACAGTTGCCGCGGTTCGATCAGCTACACCAGCTGGCAGGGCTACCTGCAGAGCAACTGCGTGTGGCTCACGCCGTGGGTGGAACTGGACAGCCCCGCCGAAGTCACCCGCTACCGTGCTTTCCTGGAGAACTACGCCGCCGACCAGCAGCGCGCGGGCCGCTTCGGCTGGGCCGCCAACGTGCGCCTGCGCGACGTGACGCAGTGGCTCGACTACGAGCATGTGGTGCCGCCGGAAAGCCGCATCGCGCTGGTGGTGGCACTGGGCTTCTTCCTGATCTGCCTGGTCAACACCATCGGCCTGCTGCTGGCCAAGTTCATGCGCCGCGCCGGCGAGATCGGCGTGCGCCGCGCGCTGGGCGCAACGCGCGGCGAGATCTACACGCAATACCTGGTCGAGGCCGGCACGGTGGGCCTCGCCGGCGGCGTGCTCGGCCTGCTGTTCACCGCGGTGGGCGTGTCCGGCGTGGGCATCCTGTTCCAGCCGGAGATCGCCAGGCTGGCGCGGCTCGACCTCTCGCTGGTGGGCCTGACCTTCGTGGTGGCGATCCTCGCCACCGTGGCGGCAGCGTTCTACCCGGCGTGGCGCGCAGCACACGTGCAGCCCGCCTGGCAACTGAAGTCGAGCTGAGGAGAGCGCCATGCATATCCAGATCAGGCCCATCCTCACCGCGCTGCGCCGGCACAAGGCGGGCACCCTGCTGATCGCGCTGCAGATCGCGCTGACGCTGGCCATCGTGTGCAATGCGTTGTTCATCATCCACCAGCGGCTGGCCAACCTGTCAGCGGCGAGTGGCGTGGACGAGGCGAACGTGTTCGTCATCCAGAACCAGTGGGCCGCCGACCGCTCGACGGAACAGGTCGATGCGCAGGTGCGCGCCGACCTGCTCGCGCTTCGGCAGCTGCCGGCCGTGCGCAACGCCACGCCGGCCAGCGGCTATCCGCTCAGGGGCGGCGGCTGGGACAACTTCGTCACCATGACGCCCGAGCAGGTCAAGCCGACCACGGATGCGGCGGTGTACACCGGCGACGAGCATTTCATCGACACGCTGGGCCTGAAGCTCGTCGCCGGGCGCAATTTCCGCCCTGACGAGGTGATGGTGATGGGCACCCAGCAGGCCATCACGCCGCCGACGGCGATCGTGAGCAAGGCGCTGGCCGACCGTTTGTTCCCCGACGGCAAGGCGCTGGGCAAAAGCTTCTACGCGATGGGCACCGAGCCGAGCACCATCGTCGGCATCGTCGACCCGCTGCACCGGCAGGGCGTGGACCAGTGGAGCAACGGCTATGCCGGGCAGGCGCTGATCTGGCCGATGCGGGCGGATGACGCGCGCGGGATCTACTACATCGTGCGCGCCAAACCCGGCCAGCTCGCCGACGCCATGCGCGAGGCGCCCAAGGCGTTGTACGCGCAAAGCCGCCTGCGCATCATCGAGCCGAAGGACGGCATCCAGGACTACGCCGCCATCCGTCACAAGGTCTACGATCGCGACCGCGGCATGGCGATCCTGATGGGCATCATCAGCGTGGTGCTGCTGGCGATCACCGCCGCGGGCATCGTCGGCCTCACCAGCTTCTGGGTCGGCCAGCGGCGCAAGCAGATCGGCGTGCGCCGCGCGCTGGGCGCCAGGCAGCGCGACATTCTCGCCTACTTCCTCACCGAGAACTTCCTGATCAGCGCGACGGGCGTGGTGCTGGGCGCCGTGCTGGCGGTCGCCTTCAACCTGTGGACGGTGACCCGTTTCGAGATGAGCCACATGTCGATGGCCTACGTGGGCATTGGCATGGTGGCGCTGCTCCTGCTCGGCCAGGGCGCGGTGCTTGCGCCGGCGTTGCGTGCTTCGCGCGTGTCGCCGGTGGAGGCGACGCGCTCGGTGTGATTTCTCCCTCCCCTGTGACCGAAGGGAATCCATCTTCGGGACAAGCAGGGGAGGGCTGGGGTGGGGTGCTCTTGCTCTTTGCCTCAAAAGCTTCACCCCCTCCCGACCTCCCCCTGCCAAGGCAGGGGGAGGAGACCAACAACGGAGTGACCGCAATGTTTTCCTACTACCTCGAACTGGCGTTGCGCAGCCTGAAACGCAGCCCCGGCCTCACCGCACTGATGGTGCTGGCGATCGGCTTCGGCGTGGCCGCGTCGATGACCACCTGGTCGGTGTTCCGCGCCGTGTCGGGCGATCCGATCCCGTGGAAGTCCGCGCAGTTGTTCGTGCCGCAGATCGACAACTGGGGGCCGAACGGACGCGGCAGCGACGGCGAGCCGCCGGACGCGATGTCCTACAACGAGGCGATCACCCTGATGCGCGATCACCGCGCCAAGCTGCAGTCGGCGATGTATCAGATTTCCCCGTCGATCGTGCCGGCGGATGCCAGCAAGCATCCGATCAACGTCAGCGGCCATGCGGTCTACAGCGAATTTTTCCCGATGCTGGACGTGCCGTTCCTGTTCGGCAGCGGCTGGAGCGCCACCGACGACGCGCAACGCGCCGCCGTGGTGGTGATCAGCAGCAAGCTCAACCAGAAGCTGTTCGGTGGCAGCAACAGCGTGGGCAGGACGGTCAACGTCGAGGGCAAGGACTATCGCGTGGTTGGCGTGCTGAACGACTGGAATCCGCAGCCGCGTTTCTTCGACGTGGTCAACAGCGGCGGCTTCTCCACCGGTGTCGAGGATGTGTTTGTGCCGTTCCAGCGCGCCATCGCGGTTGGCATGCCGAACGACGGCAATACCAATTGCAACGCGGTGCCGGCCGAATCGGGATTCGTCGGCCTGCAGCACTCCGCTTGCGTGTGGATTGCCTACATGGCCGAACTGGACGACGCGGCTGCGGTGACGGCTTACAAGCAGTATCTCGACGGTTATGCGCGCGACATGCAGCAGTCCGGCCGCTTTGGCTGGGCGCCGAACAACCGCCTGCGCGACCTGCCGTCATGGCTGGACAACCAGCATGTCGTGCCCAGCGATACCAAGGTATCGCTGCTGGTGGCGCTGGGCCTGCTGCTGGCATGCCTGGTCAACACGACCGGCCTGCTGCTGGCGAAGTTCCTGCGTCGCAGCGGCGAGATCGGCGTACGCCGCGCACTGGGTGCGCCGCGCCTGGCGATCTATGCGCAGTTCCTGGTCGAGGCCGGCATTGTCGGACTGAGCGGGGGCTTGCTTGGCTTGCTGCTGACCGGTGTCGGGGTGGCCAGCGTGGGCTGGGTGTTGCCGAAGGACATCGCCGCACTGGCGCGGGTCGACTTCTCGCTGCTCGTGCTCACGCTGCTGGTGGCCGTCATCGCGACCATGCTGGCCGGGCTCTATCCCACTTTCCGCGCCTCGCGCGTGCAGCCGGCGTGGCAGCTCAAGTCCAATTAGCGTGCTGTCCCCATGCACGAAAGCAGCCATCCATGGCCGCACTCCTCAATAAAGCCGGCTTCATAGGGTAGTAAAAGGAAAATCATCATGACCCTGCATCCCATTCTTGCGGCATTGCGCAAACACAAGGCCGGCGTCGTGCTCATTTCGCTGCAGATCGCGCTGACTCTGGCGATCGTCTGCAATGCGGTGTTCATCATCGGCCAGCGTGTCGAACGGGTGAACCGGCCCACCGGCCTCGACGAGAACGATCTGTTCCTGGTCTCCCAGCAATGGGTGGGTGCGCCGAGCGGGGATGATCCGGCCGGCGTGGAAAAACTCGACGTGATGCAGCGGGAGGACCTGGCGGCGCTGCGCAACCTGCCCGACGTGGCCTCGGTGGCGCCGAGCAATTCGATACCGCTGCTCAATTCCTCGTGGACGGGTGCGTTGTCGCTCAAGCCCGATCAGAAATTTGAAAAAGGCATCACGCGTACGGCGTACTACTTCACCGACGAGCATGCCCTGGCCACGCTGGGGCTGCGCCTGGTTTCCGGCCGCGCCTTCACTGCCGCTGACGTGCAGCATCAGGGTGCCCGCGACCAGCGCAATCGTCCGATCGTGATCGTGACCCAGGCGCTGGCCGACAAGCTGTTCCCGCAAGGCGGTGCGGTAGGCAAGGTGGTCTATACCGACGGCAGCAGTGCACCGAGCACCGTCATCGGTGTGGTTGCGCGCCTGCAGACACCCAGCACCGGCAGCTTCGGCAACGATTTCGCCTGGAACTCGACCCTGGTGCCGGCCCGGCTGGATGCGAACTTTGCGCGCTATGTGGTGCGGGCCAAACCGGGCCGGCGCGATGCGGCGATGCACGCCGTGCCCGCGGCGCTGTATGCAGTGAACCCGATGCGCGTGCTCGACGACGACAGCGTCAAGTCATTCACCGATATCCGCGCCAGCGCCTACCGCGCCGACGTCGGCATGGCGATCCTGATGGGCGTGGTCTGCCTGATCCTGCTCTGCGTCACCGCCGCCGGCATCGTCGGCCTGACCAGTTTCTGGGTCGGCCAGCGGCATCGGCAGATCGGCGTGCGCCGCGCGCTGGGCGCGCGCAAGGTCGACATCCTGCACTACTTCCAGATCGAGAACCTGCTGATCGCCGGCACCGGCGTGGTAATTGGCGTGCTGCTGGCGGTGGGCCTGAACATGTGGCTGATGAGCCATTACGAGATGACCCGCATCCCGCTGTCGTACGTGCTGGCCGGCGTGCTGGCGATGCTGGCGATCGGCCAGGCCGCGGTGTTCGTGCCGGCCAGGCGTGCGTCCAACGTGCCGCCGGTGGAGGCGACGCGGGCGGCGTGATGACTTTCGCTCCCTCCCCTGCGCTCGCAGGGGAGGGCTGGGGAGGGTAAGGCTTTTGACCTTGAAGCCAAAAGCACCCCCTCCCGACCTCCCCCTGCGACCGAAGGAAGTCCCTTGGGGCTTGCAGGGGGAGGGGTCAAGAACAATGGAGCACATGGAATGTTCGGCTACTACTTCGACCTCGCCCTGCACAGCCTCAGGCGCAACAAGGCGCTCACCGCGCTGATGGTGCTGGCGATAGCGCTGGGCATCGGCGCCAGCATGACCACGCTCACCGTGCTGCACGTGCTGTCGGGCGATCCGCTGCCGGGGCGCAGCGGCACGCTGTACTACCCGCAGGTCGATCCGCGCGACAACAGCGGCATCATGCCGGGCCAGGAGCCGCCGCAGCAGCTCACGGAGATCGACGGTTTCAACCTGCTGCATGCGGGGCGGGCGGATCGGCAGGCGCTGATGACGGGCGGCGCGGTGCCGATCCAGCCGGACTCCGCCGCGATCGATCCGTTCTACGTGGAGGCGCGCTACACCACGGCGGATTTCTTCGCGATGTTCGGGGCGCCGTTCCGCTACGGTCGCGGCTGGAGCGCGGCCGACGACGAGGCGAAGGCGCGCGATGTGGTGATCAGCAGCGAGTTGAACGAGCGCCTGTTCGGCGGCAGCAACAGCGTGGGCCGCACCTTGCTCGTGGCTGGCAGCCTGTTGCGCATCGTGGGCGTGCTCGACGACTGGACGCCCAGCCCGCACTTCTACGACCTCAATACCGGCTCCTACGGTTATGCCGAGCAAGTGTTCATGCCGCTGCAGACCGCGCTGGACCTGCACGTGGACCACAACGGTTCCACCGACTGCTGGGGCAACGGCACCGGCGGCGTGGGAACCATCTATCCCGCGTCGAGCTGCGTCTGGATGCAGTTCTGGGTGCAGCTGGACACGCCGGCCAAGGCCGCCGACTACAAGGAGTTCCTGGTCCATTACTCCGAGCAGCAGAAGGCACTCGGGCGTTTCGTGAAGGCACCGAACGTGCGCCTGCGCAACCTGATGCAGTGGCTGGCCTATCAACAAGTGGTACCCGACGACGTGCGCCTGCAGGCCGGGCTGGCCTTCGGCTTCCTGCTGGTCTGCCTGGTGAACACGGTGGGCCTGATGCTGGCGAAGTTCCTGCGTCGCACCGGCGAGCTGAGCGTGCGGCGCGCGCTGGGCGCCTCGCGGCGTGCGCTGTTCGCGCAGCTGTTGATCGAGTCGGGGGTGGTGGGGCTGGTGGGCGGCGTGGGCGGCCTGCTGCTGGCGCTGTTCGGCCTGTGGGTGGTGCGGCACCGGCCTTCCGACTATGCCGCGCTGGCGCACCTCGATCCCGCCATGCTGCTGACCACCTTCCTGCTGGCGCTGGGCGCAAGCCTGCTGGCCGGCCTGCTGCCGGCCTGGCGCGCCTGCCAGGTGGCACCCGCGCTCCAGCTGAAAAGTAATTAGTGCGCTTTCCCTGCGCGTGGAAGCGGCCATCCATGGCCGCACTACTCAAGAAAAGCCGCTCCGATCAGGGGCATGGGACAAGACTCATGGAACTGCGACCGATACTTTCCACGCTGCGACGGCACAAGATCACCGCGTGGCTGCTGATCCTGGAGATCGCGCTGACCTGCGCGATCGTGTGCAACGCGGTGTTCATGATCGGCCACCGGCTGCAGCACATGCACATGTCCAGCGGCATCGACGAGCATGCGCTGGTGCAGATCCAGCTGGCCCAGATCGCACCCACGCCGGACATCTTCGCCCGGGCGAGGGAAGATCTTGCCGTGTTGCGACAGGTGCCGGGCGTGCAGGCGGCGGCGCTGACCAACCAGTTGCCGATGCAGGGTTCCTCGTCGAACGCCAGCCTCAAGCTGGATCCGGCGCAGCGCGAGCCCACGCTCAGCGCCGGCACCTACTTCGGCGAGGACATTCCGCAGACCATGGGCGCGCGGCTGGTGGCCGGGCGCAACCTGCAGCCGGACGAGATCGTCAATGCGGATGTGGTGGTCAAGGCACTGGCCAGCGGCAACACCAAGGCCCTGCCTGCTGCGGTCACGGTGATCACCCAGGCGCTGGCCGACCGCCTGTGGCCGGGGCAGAACCCGCTGGGCAAGACGATCTACCTCACCGACCAGGTGAGCGTGCGGGTGGTCGGCGTGCTGGCCGACCTGGCGCGTGCCAACGCCTACAACGACGCCACCGCGCATTACTCGGTCGTCCTGCCGCTGTTCATGGGCGCGGGCAAGAACCAGAGCTATGTCATCCGCACCCGGCCGCAGGATCGCGAGACGGTGCTCAAGGCCGCCGTGGCCGCGCTGAAGAAGGCCGACCCGCAACGGGTGGTGACCCAGCAGCGCACCTACGACGAACTGCGCGGGAAGTTCTTCGCCAACGACCGCGCGATGGCCGGCATCCTGGTCGGCGTGATCGTGGCGCTGCTGGTGGTTACCGCGCTGGGCATCGTCGGTCTGGCCAGCTTCTGGGTGGCGCAGCGCCGCCGCACCATCGGCGTGCGCCGTGCGTTGGGCGCCACCCGCGGCGACATCCTGCGCTACTTCCTGACCGAGAACTTCCTGCTCGCCGGCTTCGGCATCGTGTTGGGCATGCTGCTGGCCTACGGCATCAACCTGTTCCTGATGCTGCATTACGAATTGCCAAGGCTCCCGGCCATCTATTTCCCGGTGGGCGCCATCGTGTTGTGGCTGATCGGGCAAGTGGCGGTGCTGGGGCCGGCGCTGCGCGCCGCGGCGGTGCCACCGGTGGTGGCGACGCGGTCGGTGTGACGCTTTTTATTTCCTCCACTGTGACTGAAGGGAATCCCTCTTCGGGGCAAACAGGGGGAGGGGACATGACCAGAGATGGAGTGATGCAATGTTCGGCTACTACCTCGACCTCGCGCTGCGCAGCCTGAAGCGCAACAAGGTACTGACCGTGCTGATGGTGATCGCGATTGCCGTCGGCATCGGCGCCAGCATGACCACGCTGACGGTGATGCACCTGCTGTCCGGTGACCCGGTGCCGACCCGCAGCGGCACGCTGTTCTATCCGCAGGTCGACCCGGATCCCAGTCCGGCCGCCAACCATCAGCCCTACGACATGATGGATTACCGCTCCGCACTGGATCTGTGGAGCGCGCACCGCGCCGACCGCCAGGCAATGGTGACCAGCAGCCAGCTGCGGCTGACCGCGCCGCAGGTGAACCTGCCGCCGCTGATGGCGCAGATGCTGTCGACCACCAGCGATTTCTTCCCGATGTTCGATGTGCCGTTCCGCTATGGCGGCGGGTGGACGGCACAGGACGACCAGAGCCGGGCACGGGTCGCGGTGATCTCGTCGGATCTCAACAACAAGTTGTTCAACGGTGCCGACAGTGTGGGTCGCACGCTGCGGCTGAAAGATTCGGATGTGCGCATCATCGGTGTGTTGGCACCGTGGCGGCCGTCGCCGCAGTTCTACGACGTGGCAGGCGGACGCTTCTCCAACGGCAATACGGCGGGTTTCTACAGCCGGCCTGAGGATGTCTTTATGCCGTTCCAGAGTTCGCTGGAAATCAATGCCGGCGGCTTCCAGCCGTTCACCTGCTGGAGCTTGCCAGGCGATCCGGTGCACCTGCAGAACTCGCCCTGTGTGTGGGTGGCGTTGTGGGTGCAGCTGGACAGCGCGGCCAAGGTCGCTGGCTACCGGCGGTTCGTGGCCGATTACGCGACCCAGCAAAAGGCGTTGGGGCGATTCGTGCATGCCGACAACACGCAGTTGCGCAGCTTGATGGCGTGGCTCGACTTCAACCAGGTGGTGCCCAGCGATGTACGCCTGCAGACGTGGCTGGCATTTGCCTTCCTGCTGATCTGCCTGTTCAACACGGTGGGCCTGTTGCTGGCGAAGTTCCTGCGCCGCGCGGGCGAGATCGGCGTGCGCCGCGCACTGGGAGCGAGCCGGGCAGCGGTATTTGCGCAATGCCTGGTCGAAGCCGGCCTGATCGGTCTGCTCGGCGGCGCAGGTGGCCTGCTGCTGACCTTGTTCGGCCTGTGGCTGGTCCGCCGCCAGCCGGTCGAGTATGCCGATCTGGTGCATCTGGATGCGGCGATGTTCCTGGCCACGTTCGCTCTCGCCCTCGCCGCCAGCCTGCTGGCCGGCGTGTTGCCGGCGCTACGTGCCAGCCGCATGGCGCCCAGCCTGCAACTGAAGACGCTTTAGTGCGCCATCCCTGCGCGTGAAAGCGGCCATCCACGGCCGCACTCCTCGAAAAGAGCAATGAAAACCATGCAGATCCAGCCCATCCTTGCCGCCCTCCGTCGCCATCGGCTGGCAAGCATCCTGATCGCACTGGAAATCGCGCTGGCCTGCGCGGTGCTGTGCAATGCCTGCTTCCTGATCGTCAACCGCGTGCAGCAGACGCGGGTGATCAGCGGCGTCGACGAGAGTGCCCTGGCTGCCATCAAGCTGACCGGCTATGACCCGGCGAGGGGCATCGACCTCAATGCACGCGTGCTCAGCGGCCTTGCCAAGCTTCCCGGCGTGCAGTCGGTGAGCGCGATCAACCAGGTGCCATTCGGCGACCACGCCGGCACCGCCGGCATCACCACCGATCCGGAGGGCAAACGCTTCGGTGGCGTGGTGGATTTTTATGTCGGTGGCCCGGGCAGCTTCAAGGCGCTCGGCGTGCAGCTGGTCGCTGGTCGCGTGCCGCAGCCCGGCGATTACCAGCCGGTCGATTTCTTCGTGCCGGATGACTCCGCCGTATGGGTGACCCGCGCGCTGGCCGAGCACCTGTGGCCGGGCGTCGACCCGCTGGGCAAGGAATTCTGGACCGGGAAATTCCACTTCCGGGTGGCCGGCGTGCTGGCACACCTGGCGCGTCCCTACGGTGGCGAGGGCGGCCCGAGCACGATCGAATGGTCGGTATACGTGCCGGCGCAGCCGGGTGTACAGCTTGCAGCCGTCTACCTGCTGCGCGCCGATCCCGTCCAATTGCCGCGGGTGCTGCGCGACGCGCGGGCCGCGATGGCCACCATCGCCCCCGACGCGGTGCTCGACAGCAAGGCAAGCCAGACCATCGGCAGCCTGCGCGAGAACTATTTCCGGCAGGACCGCGTCATGGCCGGCATCCTTGTCGGCGTGATCGCCGCCCTGCTGCTGGTCACCGCGCTCGGCATCGTCGGCCTGGCCAGCTTCTGGGTGCAGCAGCGCCGCCGCCAGATTGGGGTGCGCCGCGCGCTGGGCGCCACCCGCGGCGACATCCTGCGCTACTTCCAGACCGAGAACTTCCTGATCGTCACGGGCGGCATCGCGCTGGGCATGCTGCTCGCCTTCGCGCTGAACCTGGTGCTGATGCAGCACTACGAGTTGCCGCGATTGCCGCTGTATTACCTGCCGATCGGCGCGCTGCTGCTGTGGGGGTTGGGGCAGCTGGCGGTGCTCGGTCCGGCGCTGCGCGCCGCGGCGGTACCGCCGGTGGTGGCGACGCGGTCGGTGTGACGCTTTTTACTCCCTCTCCTGCTTTGCAGGGGAGGGTTGGGGAGGGGTGCTTTTGCCTGTGGGAAAGAGCACCCCCTCCCTCCCCTTGTGAGCAGGGGGAGGAGATGGTCCATGGAGTGATGACATGTTTGCCTACTACCTCGACCTGGCGCTGCGCAGCCTGAAGCGCAACAAGGTGCTCACCGCGCTGATGGTGCTGGCGATCGGGCTGGGCATCGGCGCCAGCATGACCACGCTGACCGTGATGCACCTGCTGTCGGGCGACCCATTGCCGGAGCGCAGCGGCAGGCTGTTCCATCCGCAGGTGGATCCGAAGCCCGCGGATCCACACGAGCTGCCCGGGCAGATGACGTACATCGACGCGATGAACCTGTGGCATTCCGGTCGTGCCGATCGCCAGGCCATCCTGGTGGGCTCGAACGTGAAGGTGAAAGCGGCGCAGGCCGGCGCGAAGCCGATGGGGCTGCATACCCTGGCGACGACGGCAGATTTCTTCCCGATGTTTGGCGTGTCGTTCATCCATGGCGGTCCGTGGACGGCGGCCGATGACACCGGCAAGGCCCGGGTCGCCGTGCTTTCGCGCAGTGCCTACGAGCGGCTTTTCCACGGCCGCGACGGCGTCGGTCAGCCGATCCGCATAGGGCAGTGGGATTTCCGCGTCGTCGGGGTGATCGAGGACTGGCGGCCCGCGCCGCATTTCTACGACCTGGATCGCGATGCCTATGGCCAGGGCGACGACGTGTTCATCCCGTTCCTGACCTCGCGCGATCTGGCCGAGCTCGGCATCACCGGCTACAGCCTGGATTGCTATGGCACGACCACCGACGACCTCCATCTGGAAAACCAGCCCTGCCTGTGGCTGAAGTTCTGGGTCGAGCTGGACAGCCCGGCCAGGGTCCATGCGTATCGCCGGTTCCTGGACAACTATTCGCGCGAGCAGCAGGCGCAGGGTCGCTTCATTTATGCCGGGGCGCCACGCACGGCCTTGCCCGACGTGATGCAGTGGCTGGACCAGAACGGGGTGGTGCCGGCGGACGTCCGCCTCAAGGCGTGGATCGCGTTCGGCTTCCTGCTGGTTTGCCTGATGAACACGACGGGATTGCTGCTGGCCAAGTTCCTGCAGCGCGGCGCCGAGATCAGCGTGCGCCGCGCGCTCGGCGCGTCGCGCCGGCAGGTGTTTTTCCAGTGCCTGGTGGAGGCGGCCATCGTAGGCGCTGCCGGCGGCGTGCTCGGCCTGCTGCTGGCCTGGGCGGGCCTGTGGGGCATTCGCCAGACGCCGGCGGACTACGCCGACCTGGCGCGTCTCGACGTGTCGATGTTCGCGATGACCTTCGCGCTGTCGATCGCGGCCAGCCTGCTCGCCGGTTTGTTGCCGGCCTGGCGTGCCTGCCATATCGCTCCCGCCCTCCAGCTCAAGACCCTCTGAGGCATACACATGCAGCTACGCCATGTCCTTGCCGCATTGCCCCGACACAAGCTGGTCTGCCTGCTGGTGGCGGTCGAGATCGCGGTGGCCTTCGCGATCCTGTGCAACGCGATCTTCATCATCCGCGGACGCGTGCAGCAGATGCAGATCACCACCGGCATTGCCGAGGACGGCTTGATCTACATCCACAACGACGGCGTCGGCGATGACGCCAATGCGCCGCTGGTCGCCCGCAACCTGGCGGCGCTGCGCGGCCTGGGCGGCGTGCAGTCCGCGGTGGCGATGTTCCCGTTGCCGCTGGAGAACATGTCGATCAATTTCCGGCCGTGGCTGACCCCGGACATGAAGCTGCGCGGCCCGGCTGTCGGCATGTTCGTCGGCACACCGGGTTACCTGGACACGCTGGGGTTGAAGATCGTGCAGGGCCGCGATTTCAACGACGCGGAATACGACGGCATGGTTCAGACCTGGAAGACGCTGTCGCCAGCGGCGATCGTCACCCGCGACCTTGCCGACAAGCTGTGGCCCGGACAGAACCCGATCGGCAAGACATTCTGGCGCAGCCCGAGCCGCGGCTACACCGTGGTCGGCGTGGTCGAGCGGCTGGTGCGCGGCTACCTGCGCAAGGACTTCGTGCCGGAATACTCGGCGATGTTCCCGGTCAGGCCGGTGTCTTTCGTGTCGTCGCTCTACGTGATGCGGGTGGCGCCGTCCGATCGCGACCGGCTGCTGCGCGAGTCCTCGGACCTGCTGCTGAAACTCAACCCGGACATGCTGATCGACGCCAGCGGCAGCTATGCCGACATGCGTGCGGATTATTTCCGCCAGGACGCGTCGCTGGTGTGGCTGCTGGCCCTGGTCTGCGTGGCAATGCTGCTGGTGACCGCACTGGGCATCGCCGGGCTGGCCAATTTCTGGGTGCAGCAGCGTGGCCGCAGCATCGGCATACGGCGGGCCATCGGTGCCACCCGTGGCGACATCCTGCGCTACTTCCAGGCCGAGAATTTCCTGATCGTCGGTTTCGGCATCGCGCTGGGCGTGCTGCTGGCCTTCGTGCTCAACCTGCTGCTGATGACGCACTACGAACTGCCGCGCCTGCCGCTGTCCTACCTGCCGGTCGGCGCGCTGGTGCTGTGGGGGCTGGGGCAACTGGCGGTGCTCGGCCCGGCGTTACGCGCGGCGGCGGTGCCGCCGGTGGTGGCGACGCGGTCGACATGAGCAGCAAGCCGGGTATACGCGTGACCATAGTCATGGCAACCTTTCGGACCGGAGCGGCATCCATAGCCGCATGTGCAGAAAAAAGATGCGAACCGTACTGATCATCGACGACAACCCGGCCGTGGGCGAGGCGCTTTCGCTGGCCTTGTCGCTGCACGAGATCCGCCCGCTCGCCGCGCTGACGCCCGACGAAGGCCTGCTCGCGCTGGAGCGCGAGGCGGTCGACGTGGTGATCCAGGACATGAACTTCACCGCCGACACCACCTCGGGCGAGGAGGGCGTGGCGCTGTTCCGCGCGATCCGCGAGCGCCATCCGGACCTGCCGGTGATCCTGCTGACCGCGTGGACGCACCTGGAGACCGCGGTGGAGCTGGTCAAGGCCGGCGCCGCCGATTACCTGGCCAAGCCGTGGGACGACAACAAGCTGCTGGCCACGGTGGAGAACCTGCTGGAGCTGTCCGAGTCGACCCGCGAGGTGGCGCGCAGCCGGCTTGAGCGCCGCCAGCGGCGTGAGCACCTGCGCAGCAAGTTCGACCTCGATGGCCTGGTGTTCGCCTCCGAGGCGATGGGGCGCACGCTCAACCTGGCCTGCCAGGTGGCCCGTTCCGACGTGCCGGTGCTGATCACCGGTCCCAACGGCACCGGCAAGGAGCGCATCGCGGCGATCGTGCATGCGAACTCAGCGGTGAAGCGCGGCCCGTTCGTGGCGGTGAACTGCGGCGCGCTGCCCGGCGAACTGATCGAGGCGGAGCTGTTCGGCGCCGAGGCCGGCGCGTACACCGGTGCCAACAAGGCGCGCGAAGGGCGTTTCGAGCTGGCCGACGGCGGCACGCTGTTCCTGGACGAGATCGGCAACCTGCCGCTGCCCGGCCAGATGAAGCTGCTGCGCGTGCTGGAGACCGGTCAGTTCGAGCGGCTCGGTTCCGGCAAGACGCGGCAGGCCAAGGTGCGCGTGTTGAGCGCGACCAACGCCGACCTCAAGGCAATGATCCAGGCCGGCACCTTCCGCGAGGACCTGTACTACCGGCTCAACGTGATCGAGGTGAACCTGCCGCCGCTGAGCGAGCGCAACGACGACATCCTGCCGCTGGCCGAATTTTTCCTGGACGGTCGCGCCGAGCTCGGCGACGCCGCGCGCGAGGCCATGCTGGCCTACCCGTGGCCGGGCAATGTGCGCGAGCTGAAGAACGCGATCGAGCGCGCATCGCTGCTGGCCGGGGGCCAGCCGATCACCCCCGAGCTGCTGAACCTGCCGCAGTACGTGGCGATGGCCCCGGCGGCACGAAATCTGGACGAGCCCAGCCGCGAGGCGGTGGAAAGCGCACTGCACAAGGCCGATGGCGTGGTCAGCCGCGCGGCACAGAGCCTGGGCCTCTCGCGCCAGGCGCTGTATCGGCGGATGGAGCGCTACGGCCTGGCAACCACGGCTTGAGTGATCTGTGACGACGATGCTTGCCCCGACCCCGAAGGCGTAGAAAGATGAGTGCATGCATCCAGCAGGGGAGGCGTCATGCGATATCGCCGGATCATGCTTGTTGCCGCCTGGCTGACCGCCGGCGTGGCCATGGCGCAGGTGCCGTCAGTCTCCCGCGAGGCGTGGGCATGGCAGCCGGTCGCCGCCGCTGCGGTCGAGTACCGACTCGGCTCGCCGATGGTGCTGGCGGACGCCGGGAGCAGCCCGTTCCGCTTCAGCGATGGCCGCGAGCGCGACCTGGTGAACAAGCCGCCGCCACGTCCGATGGACCGGGCTGCCGTGCTCGGCACCGAGCGTGGCTGGGTGGGCGGGCGACCACCGCTCGATTGCGCGATGACACCGATCGACGCCAGGTGCCACTGAGCCGGCTTTTTCCCGCCGGGGAGAACAGCCAATGTGGCGTCGCCTGAATTCGCTGCAGGGGCGCCTGACCTTTTTGCTGGCGGTGGCCGGCCTGGCCGGCGCGCTGGTCTATGCCGGCGTCACCCAGTGGCCGCTGCCGCAGTTGCTGCTGTGGCTGCACAAGGACCTGTCGCTGTCGATCCGCGCGCCGATGCAGCTGGGCATCTACGGCGGCCTGCTGGCCAGCGTGGTGGTGCTGCTGCCACTGTCGTTCTGGCTGGCCGGTCGGGTGATGGCGCCGGTGAGTCGGCTGCTGCGCGCGCTGGAAGGCGCGGTGGCCAGCTACCGCGACGGTGATTTCAGCTTCTCGATCGCGGTGAACCGGCGCGACGAGCTGGGTGAGCTGATCCGCATGCACAACGCGCTGGGCCAGACCCTGCGCGAGCAGCGCCAGCACCTGGTGCAGCGTGAGCTGCTGCTCGACACGGTGGTGCAGAACACCCCGGTGGCGCTGGTGCTGACCGATGCGATCGGCAAGGTGGCCTACGCCAACATCGCCTCGCGGCACCTGTTCAACGAAGGCCGCAGCCTGGTCGGGCTGGACTTCGCCGAACTGCTGGCCGAGGCGCCCGAGGCGCTGCGCAAGGCGGTGGAGAGCGGCGAGGATGCCCTGCTCAGCGTGGAGATGGACGGCAGCGAGGAAACCTTCCACCTGTCGCAGCGCGCGTTCCGGCTGCAGGGCCGGCCGCACCGACTGCACCTGTTCCGGCGCATGACGCGCGAGCTGTCGCGGCAGGAAGTGGCGACCTGGAAGCGGGTGATCCGGGTGATCAGCCACGAGCTCAACAACTCGCTGGCGCCGATCACCTCGCTGGCGCACTCCGGCGCGGAGCTGGCCCGCCGCGGCCAGCTCGAGCGGTTGCCCGGCGTGTTCGCCACCATCGGCGAGCGCGCGCTGCACCTGCACCGCTTCATCGCCGGCTACGCCAGCTTCGCCAAGCTGCCCACGCCACAGCCGGTGGACATCGCGTGGAAGCCGTTTCTGGATGGGCTGGCGTTGCATTGCCAGTACCGCCTGGCAACACCGGCGCCGCAACGACCGGGGCATTTCGATGCAGTGCAGGTCGAGCAGGTGCTGATCAACCTGATCAAGAACGCGCACGAGTCGGGTGGGCCGGCGGACGAGGTCACGCTGTCGATCCAGGATGTCGGCAACGAGTTGCGCATCGAGGTGGCCGACCGCGGCCCCGGCATGAGCGAGACGGTGCTGGCGCAGGCATTGCTGCCGTTCTATTCGACCAAGCGTTCCGGCACCGGCCTGGGCCTGGCGCTGGCACGCGAGATCACCGAGGCGCACGGCGGCCGTGTGCTGCTGGCCAACCGCGAGGGCGGCGGCCTGCGGGTGAGCCTGCGCCTGCCGCAGTCGCGCTAGCCGTCGGCTCGCCTATACTCAAGCCTTCTTCAAGGAATGGGGGTAGGCAATGGGACAGCTTCTCGCGTTGGTCATCGTGGCCGTCGTCGTCATCGGCGTGGCCAAGCTGGTGCGCATCGTGCCGCAGGGTTTCGAGTGGACGGTGGAGACATTCGGCAAGTACACCCGCACGCTCAGCCCCGGGCTGCATTTCCTGATCCCGATCTACCAGGCGGTCGGGCGCAAGATCAACATGATGGAACAGGTGCTGGATGTGCCCAGCCAGGACGTCATCACCAAGGACAATGCCGTCGTGCGCGTCGACGGCGTGGTGTTCTACCAGGTGCTCGACGCCTCCAAGGCCGCCTACGAGGTGTCCAACCTGGAGCAGGCGTCGCTGGCGCTGATCATGACCAATATCCGCACCGTGCTCGGCTCGATGGACCTGGACGAGTCGCTGAGCCAGCGTGATGCAATCAACGCGAAGCTGCTCAAGGTGGTGGACGAGGCGACCCACCCGTGGGGCGTCAAGGTCAACCGCATCGAGATCAAGGATATCGCGCCGCCGCGCGACCTGGTCGATGCGATGGCGCGGCAGATGAAGGCCGAGCGCGAGAAGCGCGCGAACATCCTCGATGCCGAGGGCTTCCGCCAGGCGGCGATCCTCAAGGCCGAGGGCGAGAAGCAGTCGGTGATCCTGGCCGCCGAGGGCGAGAAGGAAGCGGCGTTCCGTGCCGCCGAGGCGCGCGAGCGTTCGGCCGAGGCCGAGGCGAAGGCGACCACGATGGTGTCCGACGCGATTGCCAACGGCAATGTCAACGCGCTGAACTACTTCGTCGCCAACAACTACGTCGAGGCGCTGAAGGCGATGGCCGCCTCGCCGAACCAGAAGATGCTGCTGCTGCCGATCGAGGCCACCGGCGTGATCGGCGCACTGGCCGGCATCGGCGAGCTGGCGAAGGAATCGCTCGGCCAGCAGCAGAAGACCGCGGCGATCCAGCCGCCGCTGCGCTGAGGGCACGCCGATGTGGGAGCTATCGACGCATTATCTGTGGTGGATCCTGGCGCTGCTGCTGATCGCCGGCGAGTTGCTGCTGCCCGGTTACTTCCTGCTGTGGATCGGACTGGCTGCTGCCGCGATGGGCGTGGTGCTGTGGATCGATCCGACGCTGGGCCTGCTGGTGCAGGCGGTGCTGTTCGGCCTGCTCGCGTTTGCCGCGTGCGTGGGTTATGCCCGCTGGCTGCGGCCGCGGCTTGAACGCCGCGCGCCCGGTGGCGAGCGCCTGAACCGCCGCGCCGAGCAGTTGATCGGTCAGCGCTACCAGCTGATCGAGCCGATCGTCAACGGCCGTGGCAAGGCCCGCGTGGGCGACGGCCAGTGGCTGGTCAGCGGGCCGGACCTGCCGCTGGGCGCCACGGTGGAGGTGGTTGCGGTGGAAGGCACCACGCTGCAGGTGCGCGCTGCGGCATGAGCGCGGGCGACGCCATCAGTCCACAGCAGTTCGCCACCACCGCGCCGGCCACGCGCATTGCATTCGTGCTGGAACTGGCGCGGCGGCTGCACCAGTACGGCACCTCGGCGCCGCGGCTGGAAATGGCGATCGCCGGCGCGGCGCAGCGGCTGGGACTGTCCGCCGACGTCTGGTCCAGCCCCACCGCAATCATCATCTCGTTCGCCGATCTGGCCCAGGGTGAGGAAGGCGTGGCGCAGACCACTCAGGTGATGCGGCTGGCACCCGGCGAGGTGAACCTGGAGCGGCTGTGCCAGGCCGACGACATCGCCGACCGCGCGATCGCCGGCGAGCTGGGCTTGCGCGAGGGCTTCCGCCTGCTGCGCGAGCTGGGCCGGCCCGACACGCGGCGCGAGAAGATCGGCTCGATCGCCAGCTACGGGCTGTCCGCGGCCAGCATCGCGGCGCTGTTCCTGCACAGTTCCTGGGTGGACCTGGTGGTGGCCGGTGTGATCGGTGCGGGCATCGGCGGGATCACCCTGCTGGCCGGTAGCCGGCCGCGGCTGGCGGTGGCCAGTGATGCGATCTGCGCGCTGGTGGCGACCACGGTGGCGATCGTGGTGAGTGCACTGGTGGTGCCGCTGGCGATCAGGTCGGTGGTGCTGGCCAGCCTGATCATCCTGGTGCCGGGCATGTCGCTGACCAACGCGGTGCGCGAGATCTCCAGCGGGCACCTGGTGTCCGGCATGGCGCGCATGGGCGGCGCCATGTCGACCCTGCTCAAGCTCACCTTCGGCACCATCGCGGCGACCCAGCTGTGCGCCGCGGTGGGCATCACGGCACGTGACTTCGCGCTGCCGGCACTGCCGGCCTGGACTGATTACCCGGCGCTGCTGGTCGCGGCGATCGCGTTCGCCATCCTGTTCCGCGCCGCCCGGCGCGACTGGCCGGTGGTGATCGTGGCGGTGGTAGTGGGCTATCTGGCCACGCGCTGGGGCGGAGCGATCTCCGGCTCGCTGCCGGGCGCACCGGTGGGGGTGTTCCTGGGCGGGTTGCTGCTGGGCGCGCTGGCGAACGTCTACGCGCGCTTCGCGCACCGCCCGGGTGCGGTCATCCGCGAGCCGGGCATCCTGTTGCTGGTGCCGGGCAGCGTGGGCTTTCGCAGCGTGTCGTTTCTGCTCGAACGCGATACCACGCTGAGCGTGGATACCGGCCTGCTGCTGGTGACCCTGCTGGTGTCGCTGGTGGCGGGGCTGATGTTCGGCGACCTGCTGGTTTCGCCCCGGAGATCTCTTTAAATCAAAAGTGGCCGAAGACGCGGACGATGTCGTTTGCCCTGCACGTCAGGACAACGAGACTGCACGGCACGCTGGCCTCCTCCCCTGCAACGCAGGGGAGGATTGAGGAGGGGTTGCTCTTGGTTTGGACAAGATCAAAAGCTACCTCCCCCTGCCTTGCAGGAGGAGGAACCGGTATGTGCCGGCTCGCACCAAATGGATGCGGCATTGCCTCGAACCAACAAAAAACGCCGGCACAAAGCCGGCGTTTTCATTGCAGCAGTGGAGCGGCAGTCAGATCGCCAGATCCTTTTCCTTCTTGCCGGCCTTCAATGCGTCGTTGAACCAGTGCGGACGCTTGCCGCGGCCGGACCAGGTCTGCGCGGGATTGGCCGGGTTGCGGTATTTCGGCGCCACCGTGCCGGTGCTGCGCTTGGCCTTGCCGCGCGCGCTGCCGAAGATGTCTTCGAAGGTATAACCCTCGGCTTTGATCAGCGCATGCACTTTCTCGCGCAGCTTGACGACTTTTTCCTTGCGCAGTTCATTCTGGCGAACCTGCGCCTTGCTGATCAGGTCGTTGAGCTGGTTGTGATTGAGGTTCTTGATGTCGACGGCCATGATGGACTCCCGGGTAAGTATCGGCAATTAAATGGTCTGGCCATTATGAGGAACGAAGCCTGACGCATTGGAAGCTGGTGCAGTCGCGATTCTCGCTGATCTGCGGAATCCTTGTAAAGTGCGATGCAATCCGTGAAGGGGATTTCACATTAAGAATGATTAATAATGTGACCGGTTTTGAATTAGTCGCGCCCATTGATTTCCTCACGGAAAATGCAGAAACGGCCGCACTGGGCGGCCGTTTCGGTTAATGCGGATATGGCGGGCTCAGCCGAGCAAGGCAATCAATTCATCCTCGTTCAAAGAGCGGCTTTCGCTGTCCCCGCGGCCGCGATATTCCAGGGTGCCCGCGGCCAGCCCGCGCTCGCTGACCACCACGCGGTGCGGGATGCCGATCAGCTCCATGTCGGCGAACATGCTGCCGGCGCGCACGCCGCGATCGTCCAGCACCGCCTCGATGCCGCGCTGGCCCAGGGCCTGGTACAGCGACTCGGCGGCTGCGCTGACGGCGGGTGAGTTCTTCGGGTTGATCACGCACACCGCTACCCGCCATGGCGCCATCGCCTCCGGCCAGAGGATGCCGGCTTCGTCGTGGCGCTGCTCGATCGCGGCGGCGACGATGCGGCTGACGCCGATGCCGTAGCAGCCCATGGTCATCACCTGCGGCTTGCCGGTTTCGTCCACCACGGTGGCGCCGAGCGCCTCGGCGTACTTCGTGCCCAGCTGGAACACGTGGCCGACCTCGATGCCACGGGCGATATGCAGCACGCCCTTGCCATCGGGCGACAGGTCGCCCTCGATCACGTTGCGCAGGTCGGCGATGCGGGTCACGCGTGCGTCGCGCTCCCAGTTCGCCCCGGTGCAGTGCGTGCGGTCGGCATTGCCGCCGCAGACGAAGTCGGCAAGTACCGCGGCATCACGGTCGACGATCACCGGGATCGACGCCGGCAGCCCGACCGGGCCGATGAAGCCGGGGCGGGTGCCGGTGGCGGCGAGGATTTCTTCCTCGCTGGCAAGCACCGACTCGTCCGGCAGTTCGACGAGCTTGCCGGCCTTCACTTCATTGATCTGATGGTCGCCGCGCAGGCACAGCGCCACCAGGCCGTCGCGGCCGCGCACCAGCAGCGTCTTCACGCATTGCTGCGGGCTGACCTTGAGGAAGGCGGCAACGTCCTCGATGGTCTTCTGGGTGGGCGTATCGACCCGCACCAACGCGGCCGCGGGAGCAGGGCGCGCCGCACTCGGCGCCAGCGCCTCGGCCTTTTCGAGGTTCGCGGCGTAATCGGAGCCGTCGGAAAACGCTATGGCATCCTCGCCGGAATCGGCCAGCACCTGGAATTCGTGGCTGGCATTGCCGCCGATGGCGCCGGTATCGGCCTGCACCGCGCGGAAGGTCAACCCCAGGCGGGTGAAAATGCGCACATAAGCCTGGTACATCGCGGCGTAGGTCTCGGCCAGCGATTCCTGGGTCAGGTGAAACGAATAGGCATCCTTCATCAGGAATTCGCGTGCGCGCATCACGCCGAAACGCGGGCGGATCTCGTCGCGGAACTTGGTCTGGATCTGGTAGAAGTTGACCGGCAGCTGCTTGTAGCTTTTCAGCTCGTTGCGGGCAAAGTCGGTAACCACTTCCTCGTGGGTCGGGCCGTAGCAGAATTCCTGGCCCTTGCGATCCTTGATTTTCAGCAACTGGCCGCCGAATTTCTCCCAGCGGCCGGTTTCTTCCCACAGTTCCCGCGGCTGCACCGACGGCATCAGCATTTCGATCGCGCCAGCGCGGTCCATTTCCTCGCGCACGATGTTTTCCACCTTGCGCAGCACGCGCAGGCCCAGCGGGCTCCAGGTATACAGGCCGGAGGCGAGCTTGCGGATCATGCCGGCGCGCAGCATCAGCCGGTGGCTGGCGATTTCGGCGTCGGCGGGGACTTCCTTGACGGTGGCCAGGTGGAATTGGCTGAGGCGCATGCGGGTGGTTCCGGCGGATTGAAGACGCCTATTGTAGCGGCCTGCCGTCGCCGGCACCGGCCCGGCCGCCGCCGCGCCATGGCGTGAGGGCGATCAGTTCCTGCAGTACTGGTCGTATTGCGCCTGGGTCGAAACGGTCTTTTGCTTGCGCTCGTCGCCGCCCAGGGCCACGGATTTGCCATCCTGCTGCATCACCACCGGGCCGCCGCCCTGCAGCGCGGCGAGGTTGGCTTTCAGCGAGGCACACAGCTTGCTGCGGTTTTCCGGCGTGTCGGCCGCTGGCTTGGCGGGTTCGGCCGCGGATTCACTGCGGCTGGCCGTGGTGCTGGGGGCCGGGGCAGCCAGCGGCTCGGCCGTGCCGGTGGTGGTCACCTTCACGAACTTGGTGCCCTGTGCCGGTGGCGCTTCCGAGTAGTGCACGGTGCCGCTGGCATCCGTCCACTTGTAGACCTGGGCGGCGGCCAGTGGGGCCAGCAACAGCAGCGCCACGGCAATCAGCGAACGATGCATGGTGTTCTCCATTTTGCAGGGGAATGACGGTTCACCTTGTTATCACTCCGGCGGGCCGGACTCAAGCAGTCGATGGTTTACACTGCGCGCATCCTGTCACGGTCTTGATTCATGAGTGAGCCATTGCCCGCCCGCCCACCCCGTCACCGGGGTATTTACCTGCTGCCGAACCTGTTCACCACGGGAGCGATGTTCGCGGGTTTCTACGCGATCATCGCCAGCATCGGCGGCCGTTACACCGAGGCGGCGGTGGCGGTGTTCATTGCCGCGCTGCTGGACGGCATGGACGGGCGCGTGGCGCGGATGACCGGCACCCAGACCGAGTTCGGCGTGCAATACGACTCGTTGTCCGATCTGGTCAGCTTCGGCCTGGCACCGGCGCTGGTGATGTATACGTGGTCGCTGTCGGCACTGCGCGATTTCGGCCCGCTGTGGGGCAAGCTGGGCTGGGCCGCCGCGTTCATCTACGCCGCCTGCGCCGCGTTGCGGCTGGCACGCTTCAATACCCAGGTCGGCGTGGCCGACAAGCGCTATTTCCAGGGGCTGGCCAGCCCGGCGGCGGCGGCGGTGTGCATGTCGTTCGTGTGGAGCGTGGACAAGTTCGGCCTGGCCGGCAGCGATTTCTGTTTCGTCACGCCGGTGATCGCGATCGTGGTCGGCCTGCTGATGGTCAGCCGCTTCCGCTATTTCAGTTTCAAATCGTTGCCGACGGGCGATCGCCAGCGCGTGCCGTTCGTGTGGATGGTGGTCGCGGTGCTGCTGCTGGCCTTGCTGATCCTGGATACGCCGCGCGTGCTGTTCGTCGGCTTCACGCTCTATCTGTTGTCCGGCCCGGTGTGGACGATCTGGAGCCTGGCCACGCACCGGCGCCGGTCGCGGCGCAGCGCGGCATGAGCGCCCCGGCACGCCAGCATGCCGACGCCGGTCATCGCGCCCGCGTGTTGCGCGCGCTGGGCGTGACGCCGTGGCAACTACGGGTGGCGGCGCCGGAATACGCGGCTTCCGCCGCCCCTGACATGGCGGCGGGCGTGGCCTGCGTGGTGGTGTTGCCGCCGGGCTGCAGCGCGCGCGAGCTTGACCTGATCGGACGCGCCCTGAATGCGTGCGGCGCTGCACTGGCGCGTGCCGCGCGGGTCACGGCGAGCGACGGCCAGCTGGCCGCGGGCGTGCCCGAGGCGCAGGCCTACCTGGTGTTCGGCGAAGCGCAGGCGCATGCGCTGGGTCGCGCGCTGCCGGCGGCAGTGATGCACCAGGCGCAGATCGTGCTGGCCGACGAACCGGCGCTGGTGCTGGGCAGTGCCGGCGCCAAGCGTCGGCTGTGGAACGCGCTGCGCAGCGTGCGCCGCGCACTGGCCGCTGCGGCCGGCTGAGCGCCATGGTCGCGGTGATCAAGCCGGTGATCCAGGTGCGCGGCATGCGGGCCGAAGACCTGGATACGGTCAGCGCGCTGGAAAATGCCTCCTACGAATTCCCGTGGTCGGCGGGCATCTTCAGCGATTGCGTGAAGGCCGGGCACCCGTGCTGGGTGCTGTGCGTGGACGCGGTGGTCGCCGGCTACGGCATCCTGTCGACGGGGGCCGGCGAGGCGCACGTGCTGAATCTGTGCATCGGGCCGGACTGGCGCGGCCGCGGCCTGGGCCGCCACCTGCTGGGGCGCCTGCTGGACATCGCACGCTGGAACGGCGCCGAGCGGGTATTCCTCGAAGTGCGGCCGTCGAATCCGCTGGCGAAGGCGTTGTACGAGTCGGTGGGTTTTCGCGAGATCGGCCGCCGGCCGCGCTATTACCCGGCGCGCCATGGTCGCGAGGACGCGATCGTCATGGTGCTTGATATCGCCGCAGGCGATATCAAGAAATAGGCAAGAGCGTTCTTGCTTGATGTGTTGAGGGGCAAAAGCACTCCCCCTCAGCCCTTCTCCCGCTTCGCGGGAAGGGCGAGAAAGATCAGCCAGCCAGCTTCGCGGCCTGCTCGCGCAGCGCGCCCAGCGTGTTGTTCCAGTCGGCGATGCGCTGACGTTCCTGGGTGACCACTTCGGCCGGCGCGTTGGCAACGAAGCTGGCGTTGCCCAGCTTGCCTTCGCACTTTTTGATCTCGACTTCGATGCGGGCGATTTCCTTGGCCAGGCGCGTCTTTTCAGCACCGAGGTCGATCAGTCCGGCGAGGGGAATCAGCACGCGCAGCGTGCCGACCACGGCGGCCGCGGCGGCTGGTTCGTCGGCACCGGCTTCGATCCACTGCGGCGCTTCCGTGCGGGCGAGGAAGGCGATCTGCGTGGCGAACTTTGCTACCCGCGTACGGTCGCCGCTGTCACCGTCGGCGAGCAGCAGTGGGATCGTCTTGCCGGGTGAAATATTCATTTCCGAGCGAATCCGGCGGATGCCGGAGAGCACGTTCTTGAACCACTCGATTTCGGACATCGCTGCAATATCGGCAACGATTTCATCCGGGCGGGGCCACGGCCGCTGCATCAGACTGCTTTCGCTGAAGGCCAGCTTCGGTGCCACCGACTGCCAGATTTCTTCGGTGATGAACGGAATCACCGGGTGCAGTGCACGCAGCACGCTTTCCAGCACCACGAGCAGGGTATGGCGGGTCGATGCAGCGGCATTCGCGTCGTCGCCGCTCAAGGCCGGCTTGGCCAGCTCCAGGAACCAGTCGCAGTACTCGTTCCAGACGAACTCGTACAGCGCTTGCGCGAGCTGGTCGAAGCGGTAACTGGTGAAGTGCTGATCGACATGTTCGAGAGTGTGCTTGAGGCGGGTGATGATCCAGCGCTCGGCCTCGGTCACCGGCGCGCCGACCGGTGCAGCAATCTCGCCTTCCGGCAGGTTCATCAGCACGAACCGCGCCGCGTTCCACAGCTTGTTGCAGAACGCCTTGTAGCCTTCGGCGCGCTTGATGTCGAAGTTGATGGTGCGGCTGTAGCTGGCCAGCGCGGCGAAGGTGAAGCGCAGCGCGTCGGTGCCGATCGCCGGAATGCCGTCGGGGTAGTCCTTGCGGATGCGTTTCTCGACCTTGGTGCGTACCTGCGGGATCAGCAGCGACCTGGTGGACTTTTCCACCAGCGGTTCCAGCGCGATGCCGTCGATCAGGTCCAGCGGGTCCAGCGTGTTGCCCTTGGACTTGGACATCTTCTGGCCTTCCGCATCGCGCACGATGGCGTTGATGTAGACCTCGCGGAACGGGATCCGGCCGGTGAAGTATTTGGTCGCCATCACCATGCGGGCGACCCAGAAAAAGATGATGTCGAAGCCGGTGACCAGCACGGCGCTGGGCAGGAAGATCTTGTCCTGCTCCCAGTTGGCGACCACGTCGCCGCGCTCGTTCTTCACCGGGCCATCGGCCGGCCAGCCCAGCGTGGAGAACGGCCACAGTGCCGAGGAGAACCAGGTGTCCAGCACGTCGTCGTCCTGGCGCAGCGCGCCGATCGGCGCGGTGGTGGCGCTGGCTCGCGCGTCGGCCTCGTCCTCGCCCACGAAGATGTTGCCGGCCTCGTCGTACCACGCCGGGATGCGGTGGCCCCACCACAGCTGGCGGCTGATGCACCAGTCCTGGATGTTGTCCAGCCATTGTGTATACGTCGTGCTCCAGTTCTCCGGCACGAACTTGATCTCACCCGAGCGTACGGCGTCCAGCGCCGGCTCGGTGATCGCCTTGCGGCCGCCCGGACGTCCATCTGTCTGGACATCCGAGGTGAGGTCGACGAACCACTGGTCGGTCAGCATCGGCTCGATCACCGCGTCCGAGCGCTGGCTTACCGGCACCTGCAACTTGTGCGGCTTCGTCTCGACCAGCAGGCCGGCGGCTTCGAGATCGGCCAGCATGGCCTTGCGCGCATCGTAGCGATCGAGTCCGCGATACTTCTCCGGCGCGTTGTCGTTGACCTTGGCGTCCAGCGTGAAGATGGTGATCGGCGCCAACTTGTGCCGCTGGCCGATCGCGTAGTCGTTGAAATCGTGCGCGGGGGTGATCTTCACGCAGCCGGTGCCGAAATCCTTGTCCACATAGTCGTCGGCGATCACCGGAATCTCGCGATCGGTCAGCGGCAGCTTCAGCGTCCTGCCGACCAGGTGCGCGTAGCGCTCGTCCTCCGGATGCACGGCCACGGCCACGTCGCCGAGCATGGTTTCCGGTCGCGTGGTCGCAACGACCAGCGAAGCGGCGCCGTCGGTCGTCATGTAGCGGATAGACCACATGTGGCCGTCGCGCTCGACGTTGTTCACTTCCAGATCGGACACCGCGGTGCCCAGTACCGGGTCCCAGTTCACCAGCCGGTTGCCGCGATAGATCAGGCCGGCGCGATACCAGTCGATGAACACCTTGCGCACCGCGGCAGACAAGCCTTCATCCATGGTGAAGCGCTCGCGCGACCAGTCCGCGGCGGCGCCGATGCGGCGCATCTGGTTGGTGATGGTGGAGCCGGATTCCTCCTTCCACTGCCACACCCGCTCGACGAAGGCATCGCGGCCCAGGTCGTGCCGGGTCTTCTCCTCGACCGCCAGCTGGTTCTCCACGATCTTCTGGGTGGCGATGCCGGCATGGTCGGTGCCGACCTGCCACAGCGTGTTGAAACCGCGCATGCGGTGGTAGCGCACCAGCATGTCCATCACCGTCTGCTGGAACGCATGGCCCATGTGCAGCGTGCCGGTGACGTTCGGCGGCGGCAGCAGGATGCAATACGGCTCGCCCTGGCCCGACGGCCTGAACGCACCGCTGGCTTCCCAGCGCGCGTACCACGTCGACTCGATCTGGGCGGGTTCGAAACTCTTGTCCATCAGGGGACTCGCAATGGCGCGCCGTGGCCGGCGCGTGGGGGTAGAAGCAAAGAAAGCAATTGTACGGGGCGGGCGGCTGGCTGCCAAAAGCCCAGTTCGCTCAGGGCAGCAACTCGATGCCGAAGCGGCGCACCAGCAGGGCGAAGAGGCCGAAGCAGATCACGGTGATCAGCACGCAGACGAGCAGGGTGGGCCAGAAGCCGAGACGCGGCAGCAGTGCCGGGAAGGCCAGGAACATCGGCAGCGTGGGCACCACGTACCAGAACGTGTACCAGGCGTGGTTGGCGATCTTCGCCGGCGACTGGTGCTCGAGCTGCAGCCAGATCAGGGCCAGCACGGTGACCAGCGGCAACGCGGCGATCAGGCCGCCGAGGCGGTCGCTGCGCTTGGCCACCTCCGAGACGATCACCACCACGGCGGCGGTGATCAGGTACTTGCTGACGAGCCAGGCCATGCCGCCGCTCCTCCGCTCAGCCGCCGCGCAACGCGCGGCCGTAAGCGTGCACCTCGTCGACCAGCACCTTCACATGTTCCGGATCGACTTCCGGCGTGATGCCGTGGCCGAGGTTGAACACGTGGCCGGGGTGGTTGCCGTAGCTGTCCAGCACGGTACGAGCCTCGCGGCGGATCACTTCCGGGCTGGCGCGCATCACGGCGGGGTCGAGGTTGCCCTGCAGGGCAACCTTGCCGGCGACGGCGCGGCGGGCGTCGGCTAGGTCCATCGTCCAGTCGACGCCGAGCGCGGCGCAGCCGCTGTCGGCCATCTCGGCCAGGTGCATGCCGGCGCCCTTGGAGAACAGGATCACCGGCAATTCGCGCGCATGGGCATCGGCCTTCAGCGCGGCCACGATTTGCGTCATGTAGCGCAGCGAGAACTCGCGGAACGGCGCCGGGCCGAGCAGGCCACCCCAGGTGTCGAAGATCATCAGCGCCTGCGCGCCGGCAGCAGCCTGGGCGACCAGGTAGGCGGCGACGGCGCGGGCCAGCGTGTCGAGCAGCTGGTGGGCGAGTTTCGGTTCGTTCCAGCACATCGCCTTCAGCGTGGCGAAGTCGCGCGAGCCGTGGCCTTCGACCATGTAGCAGGCCAGCGTCCACGGGCTGCCGGAAAAGCCGATCAACGGCACGCGGCCATGCAGTTCCTGGCGAATCAGGCGCACCGCGTCCATCACGTAGCGCAGCTCGCCGTCCATGTCGGGCACGGCAAGTTGCGCGATGTCGGCGGCGTTGCGCACGGGACGCGCGAACTGCGGGCCTTCGCCGTGGGCAAACGACAGGCCCAGGCCCATCGCGTCGGGAATGGTGAGGATGTCGGAGAACAGGATCGCGGCATCCAGCTCGAAGCGTTCCAGCGGCTGCAGGGTCACTTCGCAGGCGTATTCGGGATGCTGCGCCAGGGCCATGAAGCTGCCGGCACGCTCGCGGGTGGCGCGGTATTCGGGCAGGTAGCGGCCGGCCTGGCGCATCACCCAGATCGGCGTGGTGTCGGTGGGTTCGCGGCGCAGTGCGCGCAGGAAGCGGTCGTTCTTCAACACGTCAGTCATTTCAATCAGCGTCCGTACGGGCCTTCCAGCCCCTGGGCAAACATCAGGCGAAAGCCGCGCTTGAGCTGGGCGTCGCGGGCCTTCTCGAAGGCGGTGACCGCCTCGTCGCGCTCCAGGAACTGCTCGCGCTTCATGGTGGCGCGGCCGCCCTGGATGCCGGATTCGCGGTACAGCGTCCAGCCGCCGAGCAGGTCCTGCTCCAGCGTGATCTGGACGTAGCGGGGTGCGTCGGTACTGCCGGGCACGGTTTGCAGATAGAGGCGCATGGGTTCCAGGGATGCCGCACGAACAGGCGCGTAGCCGGACGGCACAGTTTATAGGATTTGCGCGGGCAGACTCGTGGCCGGGTCGGGCCATGTCGTCACACCCGGCGGTTCATCCCGCGGCTTGCAGCACGGCCAGCACGTCGGCCTCGTTCACGCCGCCGACGATCTCGGCCCGGCCGATGCCGCGCCACAGGATCAGCCGCAGCGTGCCGGCGGTGTTCTTCTTGTCCAGCCGCATCAGCGCCAGCAGTTGCTGCGCGTCCATCCCGGGCGGGATCGCCACCGGCAGGCCGAGGGTTTCCAGCAGGCGCTGCAGGCGGGCGGTGGCGGCCGGTTCGCTCATGCCCAGCTGCTCGGACAGCCGGGCGGCCAGCAGCATGCCCACCGCCACGCCCTCGCCGTGCAGCAGGGTGGTGTAGCGGCCGGCAGTTTCCAGCGCATGGCCGAAAGTGTGGCCGAAGTTGAGCAGGGCGCGTTCGCCCTGCTCGGTCTCGTCGCGGGCGACCACGCCGGCCTTGTACCGAACCTTCCGCGCGATCGCTTCCATCACGATGGCGGGATCGCGCGCGGCGAGCGCGGCGGCATGCTGTTCCAGCCAGGCGAAGAACGGCTCGTCGCCGATCGCCGCACCCTTGATCACCTCGGCCAGGCCGGCGCGGTATTCGCGATCGGGCAGTGTCGCCAGGGTGTCGATGTCGGCGATCACGGCGCGCGGCTGGTGGAACGCGCCGGCGAGGTTTTTGCCGACCGGCAGGTTGACGCCGGTCTTGCCGCCGACCGAGGAATCGACCATCGCCAGCAGGGTGGTCGGCATCTGGATGAAGTCGATGCCGCGCATCCAGCACGCCGCGCTGAAGCCGGCCAGGTCGCCGACCACGCCGCCGCCCAGCGCGATCACGCAGGCGTCGCGGGTGGCGCCGAGTTCGCCCAGCGCCTCCAGCGCGCGGCCGACGTTGGCGAAGCTCTTGTGCATCTCGCCGTCGTCGAGCAGGAACGTCGACCGGTGCAACCCGTCCAGTCCCGCTTCGATGCGCGGCAGGTACAGCGGCGCCACCGTGGTGTTGCTGACCACCAGCGCATGCCGGCCGCGCAGCACGGCGCGCCAGCGCGCGTGATCGGCGAGCAGGCCGGCGCCGATCCACACCGGATAGCTGCGCTGGCCGAGGGCGACGGTGATGGTGTGGAATGCGTGGTCGTTCATGCCGTCTGCCTGGGTGCTGCGCCGGGGCGCTGCCAATGGTGGTCGATCAGCGCGATGCAGCGCTCGCTGGCGGCGGCAACGCTGCCGTGTTCGCCGGGCACCGCGAGGTCGGCCAGTTCGCGGTAGAGCGGCTCGCGCTCCTGCGCCATCGCCTGCAGCCGTGCGTGGCGGTCGGGCACCGCCAGCAGCGGGCGGCGGTGGTCGCGCTCCAGCCGTTCCAGTTGCTGTTCGATCGTGGTCTGCAGCCACACCACGTAGCCGCGCTCGCGCAGATGCCGGCGGTTGTGTGGCGCGAGCACCACGCCGGCACCGGTGGCCAGCAGCACGCCGGGACGGCGGCTGCACTCGTCCAGCAGCGTGCTTTCGCGCTGGCGGAAACCAGCCTCGCCCTCGATCGCGAACACCGTGTTCACGTCCACCCCGCAATGATGTTCGATCTCCTGGTCGAGATCGACGAAGCTCAGGCCATAATGCGCGGCAAGTCGTCGCCCGATCGAGGTCTTGCCGGCGCCGGTCGGGCCGATGATGAAAAGGTTGGGCGACGGATTCATGGGCAAATGCTAACAGGGCGGATCGGCCCGGATGGCGTGACGGGAGGTTGATGGTGAGTGAACGTATCCTGCTGGCCGGATGCGGCGACCTGGGCGAACGCGTGGCGCAGCGCCTGCGCGCGCGCGGCGACGAGGTCTGGGCGCTACGGCGCCAGCCGCCGGCGCGCGGCGGGCACGGCATCCACTGGCTGCGCGGCGACCTGACCGATCCGGCCAGCCTGCGCGAACTGCCGGCCGGGATCACCCGGCTGGCCTACCTGCCGGCGCCGGCGACGCGCGACAAGGCGGCGTACCGCGCGATCTTCGTGGACGGCCTGCGCCACCTGCTGGACGCACTCGATCGCCGCAAGCTGGCACGCGTGCTGTTCGTCTCGTCCAGCGCCGTCTACGGCGAACACGACGGCGACTGGGTCGACGAGGCCACCCCGACCGACCCACCCGGGTTCAACGGTGCAGTGCTGCTGGAGGCCGAGCAATGGCTGGCGGAGCAATCGCTGCCGTCGACCGTGCTGCGGCTGGCCGGGCTATACGGGCCGGGACGGCTGCAGCTGATTGAGCGCCTGCGCGCGGGGCAGCTGCGGGTGCCGCGCGAGGCGCCGCACTGGGCCAACCGGATCCATGTCGACGATGCCGCTGCCGCGATCGTGCACTTGCTGGGATTGAAATCGCCGCAGCCGCTGTATCTCGGCGTGGACGACACGCCGATGCCGCTCGACGAGCTGTACGACTTCCTCGCGGCCCTGATCGATGCACCGTTGCCCGCCGAGGGTGCGGCGCCGGCCGGCGTGGGCAGCAAGCGGCTGCGCAATGCGCGGCTGCGCGCCAGCGGCTGGGCGCCGCAATGGCCGGACGCGCGCGAAGGCTATGCCGCGCTGCTCGACGGCTGAACCATCCACCACAGGAGAACTGCCATGGCCAACGCGGTCCCGCATCACCAGGTCAGCACCGCCAACGACATTCCCGGCTGCCGCATCGTGCGTTCGCTGGGCATCGTGCGCGGCATCACCGTGCGTTCGCGCAGCGTGGTCGGCAATCTCGGCGCGGCGCTGCAGACCATCGTCGGCGGCAACATCTCGATCTACACCGAACTGTGCGAGAAGGCGCGCGAGGAAGCGTACGAGCTGATGCTGCAGCACGCCGCCGCGATGGGCGCGAATGGCGTGGTGGCAATGCGCTACGACGCGAACGAGGTAGCGCAGGGTGTCACCGAGGTGCTGGCCTACGGCACCGCGGTGCAGGTCGAGGCGTCAACGTGAGGTGATTTTGCAGTGCGGCTTGCCCCCGCCGATGGCGGCGGCACAGACTCGGACTTCGGGCGGGGGGAGCGCTGCGTGCCGCTTGCACGATTCCACGGGAGATTGACGCCATGTCGGTAGCCAAGGTCATCGAAATCAACGCTTCGTCCAGCAAGGGCTTCGAGCACGCCGTGCAGCATGGCCTGAGCAAGGCCGCCGAGTCGGTGAAGAACATCAAGGGCGCATGGGTCAACGAGATCAAGGTGGTGACCAAGGACGACGGCACGGTGACCGAGTGGCGCGTCAACATGAAGGTGAACTTCGTGGTCGATTGATCGCCGCGGGAATCGGGATTGGCGCCGTGCGATGCTTTCCCGATTCCCGGCTTCAGCCGTGGCTGAGCCCGGTCACGTGGCGGTCGTCGTCGTATTCCACGCAGGTATCGGCCAGTGCCGGCAGGGTGGCCAGCGCGTGCCGGCTGAGCCGCTCGAAGTGCGCCAGGAACCGTTCCATCGCGGCGGCGTCCATCGCCAGCGGTGCGTGCCGGGCCAGCAGCTCCTGTTCCTGCTCGCCGCGCCAGCGGCGCACGATCTCCCAGCTTGGCGCCTGCAGCACGATCAGCGCGTCGAACTTGCGCCACAGCGGCTGGTAGCCGCGCAGCTGCTTGTTGACCCAGTGCCGCCAGCTGCCGTCGGGGTCCTCGGTACGCTCCAGTTCGTTGACCGGCCTGGCCAGCGCGGCTTGCAGCTGCGGGCGGATGCCCAGCGCCCAGCCTTCCACGATCACCAGCCGCGGCGGCCGCGTGGTGCGCGGCCAGCGCGACGGCGGGAAGCGGGTGTCGCGGCCCTTGTCGAAGCGCGGGTGCGACACCGGCAGCTTGTCCGAGGCATGCGGCAGGGCAGCCAGCACCGACATCAGCAGCTCGATCTCGTGCGTGCCCGGCACGCCGCGGCTGCGCAGCAGCGGGTGCACGTCGCGCGCCAGCCCCTCGCGGTCACTGCGGGCGTAATAGAAGTCGTCCAGCGCGAGCACCTCGGTGGCCCAGCCGCGGGCTTCGGCCTGGGCCTTCATCACCCGCGCCAGGGTGCTCTTGCCGCTGCCCTGCAGGCCGGACAGGCCGAGGATGTACGGGCGGCGCGAACGGGCGATGCGCCCGGCGTACTGGTCGAGCAGGTGGCCGGCGAGGGCCTCGTTCTGCATGTCGGCGTGGGACGTCATCCGCGAGGTACCGTGGTTCCGGGGGGAATTTCCGCCACCGGCAGGCCGCGGCGGCGAAGCATCGCGCCAGCGGGCATATCGCTGCCGCCTTCACATGTCGTGGCGGAAGATGGCGCCGTCATCCGGGCCAGGCTGGTACGGGATGGATGGGGCATTGCACTATTATCAGTCGGATTCATCCGCACCATGATGGCGCGTGTCGGCCACGATGCAAAAGGAAAGTTTCAGACACCATGCTCAAATCCGAGATTCTAGACACCTTCCAGCACCTGCTGGACGAAGCCAAGGCCAGTGGCGACCGCGAGCCGACGGCGATGAACCTGGCCACCGTGGACGGTTCCGGCCGGGTCGCCTCGCGCATCGTGCTGCTCAAGGGAGTCGACGAGCGCGGCTTCCGCTTCTACACCAACTACGACAGCGACAAGGGCAGCCAGCTCGAGGCGCATCCGCAGGTGGCGTTGTGCTTCCACTGGAAGCAGCTGCGCGAAGGCGTGCAGGTGCGTGTGGAAGGCGTGGTACGCAAGCTGCAGGCGGAAGAGTCGGACGCCTACTTCGCCAGCCGGCCGCGCGGCAGCCAGATCGGCGCATGGGCCTCGCTGCAATCGCAGACGCTGCCTGATCGCGACAGCTTCGAGCAGCGGGTGGCGCGCTACGAACAGCAGTTCGAGGGCCATGAGGTGACCCGCCCGCCGCACTGGGGCGGCTTCGTGGTGGAGCCGGACATGCTGGAATTCTGGTACGGCGCCGAGTTCCGCCTGCACGAGCGGGTGCGCTGGGATCGCCACGGCCAGACCTGGACCAGCCGGATGCTGTACCCGTGACCCGCGCGCTGCCCGCAGAGCATGTGGCGCAGGGCAGCTTCACCGTGCACACGCGCGGGCGCGGTTTCAGCGAAATCACCACGCAGGTCGGCGACGCGGTGGCGGCCAGCCACGTACAGACCGGCATCGCGCAGGTGTTCACCGCGCATACCAGCTGTTCGCTTTTGATCAGCGAGAATGCGGACCCCGCCGTGTGCAACGACCTGGAGCGCTGGTTCGCCCGCGCCGTGCCGGACGGTGATCCGCTCTTCCAGCATGACGCGGAAGGCCCGGACGACATGCCGGCCCACGTCCGCTCGACCCTCACCGGGGTCAGCCTCACCGTGCCGGTGCACGGCGGCAAGCTGATGCTGGGTACCTGGCAGGGCATCTACCTGTGGGAACACCGCCTCGACCCGCACCAGCGCAAGGTCGTGGTGACCGTGTTGGGGAATTGAACGCATGCATCACGCCGCACCGGATGCCGGCTTGCCGGACCACTACCCGCAGCGCATCGTCTGCCTCACCGAGGAGCCCACCGAGGTGCTGTACGCGCTCGGCGAGGAGCGCCGCATCGTCGGCATCTCCGGCTTCACCGTGCGGCCGCCGCGCGCGCGCAGGGAGAAGCCGAAGGTCTCCGCCTTCACCAGCGCGAAGATCGGCGAGATCCTGAAACTGGAACCGGACCTGGCGATCGGTTTCTCCGACATCCAGGCCGACATCGCGCGCGAGCTGGTCAAAGCCGGCGTCGAGGTGTGGATCAGCAACCACCGCAGCGTCGACGGCATCCTGGCCTACATCCGCCGGCTCGGCGCGATGGTCGGCTCACACGAGAAAGCCGAGGCCTACGCGCAGCGAGCCGAGCGGCACATCGCCGAGATCCGCGCCGCCGCCGCACGACTGCCGCGGCGGCCCAGGGTGTACTTCGAGGAATGGGACGAGCCGATCATCACCGGCATCCGCTGGGTCGCCGAGATCATCGGCCTCGCCGGCGGCGACGACTGCTTTCCCGAACTCGCGCGCGAACCGCTGGCGAAGCAGCGCATCCTGCCAAACGGCGACGAGGTGGTACGGCGCGCGCCGGACATCATCCTCGGCTCCTGGTGCGGCAAGCGTTTTCGTCCCGAGAAAGTCGCGGCGCGGCCAGGCTGGGACACGACCCCCGCGGTGCGCCACGGCGAGCTGCACGAGATCAAGTCGCCGATCATCCTGCAGCCGGGCCCGGCGGCGCTGTTCGACGGGCTGGACGAGATCCATCGGATCATCGCCGCATGGGCGCTGCGCTGAGAGCTTGATTCCCTGGCTGTCGCGCAAGCGGTTTCGGCCGCGGCTTCAGGATCGTGTCCAGCATCGAATCAGCCATGTCGGCCGCAAGGTCCTGGCTGAAAGAAGGCATGAAAAGGCACCGGTCGATTACGCCTGGGGGACTACCCGCAACACCAGCTTTCCCCGATGGCTTCCATCAAACAGCCGGTTCAATACCTCCGGTGCGTTCTCCAGGCCATCGGCAATCGTCTCCTCCGCCTTCAACCGCCCGTCGCGAATCCACCCGGCAAGTGCCTGCACCGCCTCGCGCGTCCTGGTGTAGTCGAGCACCAGAAACCCGCGCATGCTCAGCCGCTTCATCACGAACACACCGTAATCGTCGCGCGGCCGCTCGTCGCTGTTGTAGCCAGAGATCAGGCCGCACAACGCCACGCGTCCGCCGATCACCATGCGTGAGAGCACCGCCCGCATCACCTCGCCGCCCACGTTCTCGAAGTTGACGTGCACGCCGTCGGGAGTGGCGGCCTTGAGTTGCTGCTTGAAGTCGGCGGCCTTGTAGTCGACGGCGGCATCGAAGCCGAGTTCGTCGGTGAGGTAGCGGCACTTGTCGCTGCCGCCGGCGATGCCGACCACGCGGGCGCCCATGATCTTGCCGATCTGGCCGGCGACGGAGCCGACCGAGCCGGCGGCGGCGGAGACCACCAGGGTTTCGCCGGCCTGCACGGGAGCGATATCGGTGAGGCCGTAGTAGGCGGTGACGCCACTCATGCCGGCTGCGCCAAGCAGGGTGGGCAGCGGGATGCCGGGGTCGGCGGGCAGGCGCACGTAACCCCTGGCGCTTTCGTGCAGCACCAGGTAGTCCTGCCAGCCGGTGACGCCCTGCACCAGGTCGCCTTCGCGGTACTGCGCCGAACGCGACTGCACCACGCGGCCCAGGCCGAGCGCACGCATTACCTCACCGATCGCCACCGGCGGCAGGTACTGCGGGATGTCGCGCATCCACACGCGGTTGGTCGGGTCCATCGAGATATACAGCACGCGCACGAGTACCTCGCCGTCCTTCAGCGCGGGCACGGGCTGTTCGACCAGGTCGAAATCCTCGCGCCGGACCAGGCCTTCGGGGCGGGTCCGGAGGCGCAGCTGGCGATTGAGTCGGGTCATGCGGTTCACCGTGACGGGAAAGCCCGTCCCACTATACGGCGGCGTCGTTGCCGGCACGTAACCCCGTTGTGTCGCCGGCAGCGTTGAATCAGTGGCGAGGTCGTTTCGTGCCGGAGCGGCAACCGGGGCGACATCGCTTGTGCCTGTCGTGTTCCACTTACACTGTGCCGGCTGCGCGGCACACAGGGAGAAACGCATGCTTGCTCGAACGCTCGGACTGCTGGGCTTGTGGCTGTTGCTGGCGGCGCCATTGCCGGCGCAGGACGTACCGCCGCCGCTGCGCGACTGGCAGGGCTGGGTGCTGCATGACGTGCCGCAGCACGACTGTCCATTCCTCGCCACCCAGACGCCGAATGCCGGCAGTCATGAGTGCGCCTGGCCCGGTCGACTGGTGCTTGCGGCGGACAAGGACGGTGGCCGCTTCAGCCTGGATGTGCACGTGGATGCGTCGAGCTGGGTGGTGCTGCCCGGCGACGCGCGGAGCTGGCCGCAGCAGGTCAGCGCGAACAACCAGCCGGCCACCGTGCTGCAGCGGGGCGACCAGCCGATGTTGTGGCTGGTGCCCGGTGACTATCAGCTGCGTGGCGTACTGCCGTGGATGGCGCGCCCGGCGCGCCTGCGCGTGCCTTCGACGATCGGGCTGGTGGTGCTGAGCGTCGACGGCGCGGCGGTTACGCGCATCGAACGCAACGGCGAACAGCTCACCCTGGGCGAGGCCGCCGCCGCACAGCGCGCCGCCGACGCGCTGGCGCTGCGCGTGTATCGGCGCCTGGTCGACGGCCTGCCGGCCACGCTGGAGACGCAGCTGCAGTTCAACGTCGCCGGCAGCGCGCGCGAGCAGTCGCTCGGCCCGGTGCTGCCGGAGGGTTTCGTGGCCACCGCCTTGTCCGGCGACCTGCCCGCACGGCTGGACAACGACGGCCAGCTGCGCGTGCAACTGCGCCCGGGCCAGTGGGCGGTCACGCTGGCCGCACGCAGCGTCGCCCCGCTGGGCAAGGTGGCGCTGAAGCTGCCGGCGGCACCGTGGCCGCGGCAGGAGATCTGGAGTTACGACGATGCGCCCGCCCTGCGCAACACCCGGGTGGAAGGCAACGCCACCGATGCCGCGCAAGCCGGTGTGCCGGGCGAGTGGCGCGAGCTGCCGGCCTTCGTGCTGAACGACGGCGCGGGCCTGGCGATCGAGCAGGGCACGCGCGGCGACGAGGGCGGCAAGGGCGACCAACTGCACCTGCAGCGCCAGCTGTGGCTGGACTTCGACGGCGGCGGCCTCAGCGTGGCCGACCGGCTCAGCAGCGAGCTGCGTCATCACCAGCGCCTCGACGTGGCGGCGCCGTGGCAGTTGCAGCGGGCCAGCCAGGACGGTGAGCCGCTGCTGGTCAGCAAGGGTGGGGACGGCCGCAGTGGCGTCGAACTGCGCGAGCAGCAGCTCGATCTGGATGCCGGCCTGCGCCTGCCGACACATCACGGCGCGATTCCCAGCGCCGGCTGGCAGCTGCCGCTGGAAAGCATCGACGCCACCTTGCACCTGCCGCACGGCTACCGCCTGCTCGGCGTGACCGGCGTGGACCGCTCGCCCGATTCGTGGGTTGCCCAGTGGAGCCTGCTCGACCTGTTCGTGGTGGCCTTGATCGCACTGCTGGCCGGCCGTCTGCTGGGCTGGCCGTGGGCGCTGCTGGCGGCCGGCTATTTGGCGCTGGCGCAGCACGAGAGCGCTGCGCCGCTGTGGACGCTGGCGGTGACGCTGGCACTCGCGCTGCTGCTGCGCGCGTTGCCGGAAGGGCGTTTGCGCTCGGTGGCGCGCGCCGGCGCGGTGGCGATCTTCGCATTGGCGGTGTTGTGGACGCTGCCGTTCGCCGCAGCGCAGTTGCAGTACGCGCTGCATCCGCAACTGGAAGGTGGAAGCCAGAGCCGGATTGTTTCGGTGGGTTATGCCGAGCAGGCAGCACAGGAAGAGGTTCATGCGAAGGCACGGATGACGCAGTCGGCGCCGGCGCCTGCACCCATGGCGCCGCCATCGGTCGCCGAAGTTTCCGCCGACGCGACGATGCCGCCGCCACCGCCGCTGCCACCACCGGCGCCCGCGATGGCTATGCAAAACGGTTCGAACTTGTCGCTGCAAGCCGTCTCCGTCACCGGGTCAGCCGTGCGGAACCTGAGCGGCGTACCGACCCTTGCCGGCAACGCCGTCGACAGCCGCAGCGTGACCCAGGCTGGCGCCGGTACGCCGCACTGGGACCAGGGCAACAACTACCGGCTCGGCTGGTCCGGCCCGGTGACCGCGCAGCAGAGTACGCACCTGGTGATCGCGCCGGCCTGGCTGGTGCGGTTGCTGCGGGTGCTCATGGTGGGCCTGCTGGCGCTGCTGCTGGCGAAGCTGGTGCCGCTGCTGCTGACGCCGCTGCGCGGCCGCTGGCGTGATTGGCGCGGCGGTGGCGTGGCGAGCGCGGCCTTGCTGGCCATCGCCTTGTTGCCGGCCGGCGTGCATGCGCAAAGTCTTCCCGACCAGCAGTTGCTGAACCAGTTGCGCAGCCGGCTGACCGAAGCGCCGAAGTGTGCGCCGGCCTGCGCCGTCGTGGCGCAGGCGCAAGTGCAGGCGAGCGGCGATACGCTGGGCGTGGAACTGGAAGCGCACATCGGCGCGGTCGTCGCACTGCCGTTACCGCAGGCCGATGACGCGCTGCAGTTGCTCGATGTCGGTGTGGACGGCCATGCGAATGCACCGCTGAGCCGTCGCGGCGACCAGCTGCTGCTGCGGCTGGAGCGTGGCGTACACCGGGTCAGCCTGCGCTACCGCATCGGCGTGACGGACAACGCCAGCCTGCGTTTTGTGCTGCGCCCGCAGCGCATGGCGTTCAACGGCCAGGGCTGGTCGCTGGCTGGCGTCGACGACGGTCGCCTGCTGGGCGACAGCATTGCCTTGCAGCGCGTGCACACGGCCACCGATGGCAAGGACCTGCCGCCCGCACAGAGTTTTCCGCCGTACGTGCGGCTTACCCGCCGCCTGCAGCTGGGCGTGGACTGGACGGTCGAGAACACGGTCGAGCGGATCGCCCCACAGGACGGTGGTTTCAGTGTCACGTTGCCGCTGCTGCCCGGTGAGCATCCGCTGGGCGACGGCGTGCTGGTGAAGGATGGCCGCATCGGCATCACCTTCAACGCGAACAGCCGTGAGGTGCGCTGGACCAGTCGTCTCGACCACGCGGCGACGCTGGCACTCGAGGCGCCGGCGCTGGGCGAGCGCGCCGAGGTGTGGGAAGTCCACGCCGCGCCGATGTGGCACGTGGACGCGAAGGGCGTACCGACCAGCGCCAGCGACGAGGGGCTGCTGTACCAGCCGCTGCCTGGCGAGAGCCTGCAGCTGGCCTTCAGCCAGCCGATGGCGATCGCCGGCGACAGCCTGGCGTTCGATGGCGTGCAGGTAACCAGCCGCGCCGGGGAGCGTGCTACCGAAACCACGCTGGACCTGCGCGCGCGCAGCACCCGCGGCGGCGAACACGCGATCGGTCTGCCTGCCGGCGCCGAGCTGCTGGACGCGAACCGCGATGGCCAACCGGTCAACCTGGCCGTGCGCGACGGCACGCTCAGCCTACCGCTGCTGCCCGGCGAACACGGCTACACGTTGCGCCTGCGCGAGCCGCACGGCGTGGCCACACGCACGCACGCGCCGGTGTTCGCCTTGCATGCGCCGGTGGCGAACATCGACCTCGCGCTGCAGCTGCCGCAGGATCGCTGGGTACTGTGGACGTGGGGGCCGACTACCGGCCCGGCGGTGCTGTACTGGTCGCAGCTGGTTGTGCTGTTGTTCGCCGCCTGGCTGCTCGCGCGTTACGCGCCAACGCCGCTACGCTTCCGGCACTGGTTGCTGCTCGGGCTGGGCTTCTCCGCGTTTGCCTGGAGCGCCTACGCGCTGGTGGTGGTGTGGCTGATCCTGTTGGGCCTGCGTGCGCGCAGCACGCCGTCGGAACGGCTGGACAGCACGACGTTCAACCTGATGCAGCTGGGCCTCGCGCTGCTCACCGTGCTGGCGCTGGTGGTGCTGGTCGGCGCGGTGCCCAAGGGCCTGCTTGGCCTGCCGGACATGCACGTGGCCGGCAACACCTCCAATGCGTGGAGCCTGCGCTGGTTCGCCGACCAGAGCGCCAATGCGCTGCCCGGTGCCGGTGTGTTCAGCGTCCCGCTGTGGGTGTACAAGCTGGCCATGCTGGCGTGGGCGCTGTGGCTGGCGTGGTCGCTGATCGACTGGCTGCGCTGGGCGTTCGGCGCGTGGACGCGCGGCGGCTACTGGCGCAAGCGCGCGCCGAAGCCGGGCGTGACGCCGCCGCAGCTGTCGCCCTCGGCGACGGAGCCGCCGCATGCCTGATGTCCGCAACATGCTGGCTGCCGCGACCGCTCGGCTCGGCGAGCGCGTCGACGCCGAGCTGTTGCTGCTGCATGTGCTGCGGCAGCCGCGCAGCTGGCTGTTCGCCCACGCCGACGACGTGCCGGATATGGACGTCCAGACGGCTTATGCCGCCCTGGTCGAACGCCGCGCCGCGGGCGAGCCAGTGGCCTATCTCACCGGCCGGCGCGGCTTCTGGTCGCTGGATCTGGAAGTGACCCCGGCCACGCTGATCCCGCGCCCGGAAACCGAACTGCTGGTGGAGCTGGCGCTGCAGCGCCTGCCGCCAATCGCCGCCTGCAGCGTAGCCGACCTCGGCACCGGCAGCGGGGCGATCGCGCTGGCGATTGCGCGCGAGCGGCCACGCGCCCGGGTGGTCGCCACCGACGCCAGCGCTGCCGCACTCGCCGTGGCCCAGCGCAATGCGCAAAGCCATGCCCTCGGCAACGTCGCCTTCGTGCATGGCGACTGGCTGGCGCCGCTGGCCGGCCAGCACTTCGACCTGATCGTCTCCAACCCCCCGTACATCGAAGCCGCCGACCCACACCTGGCGCAGGGCGATTTGCGCCATGAACCCGCCAGTGCGCTGGCCTCCGGCCCCGACGGTCTCGACGACATCCGCCGCATCGTGCGCGACGCCCGTGCCCACCTGCATGCCGATGCCTGGCTGCTGTTCGAACACGGCTGGAACCAGGGCACCGCCGCCCGCGCCCTGCTCATCGAGGCCGGCTATGCCGAGGTATTCACGGCGCAGGATCTGGAGTCGCGCGATCGGGTCAGCGGCGGGCGTCTCGGGTAGGTCGTCGCGCACCGACCCGCCTGCCGGCGCGGCGGGACGGCGGATCTCAGCCCGCGCTGGCGATGCTGGCGGCGGCAAGCTGCGGGAAGCGCGCGCGGATCGCGTGGCGGATGCCGGGCAGGTCGAGGCCGGCCATGCTCAGCACTTCCTCGCGGCTGCCGTGTTCCAGATAGACGTCTGGAAGGCCGAGATGCAGGATCGGCAGGGTGATGCCGTGTGCGGCCAGGCATTCGGCCACGGCGGAGCCGGCACCGCCGGCGACCGCGTTGTCTTCCAGGGTGACGAAGGCGTCGTGGGTCTGCGCCAGTTCCACGAGCAGCGCCTCGTCCAGCGGTTTCACGAAGCGCATGTTGACCAGGGTGGCGTCGAGCTCGGCGGCGATCGTGGCGGCGGGTGCCAGCATCGTGCCGAAGCTGAGCAGGGCCAGGCCGTGGCCGCGCCGGCGCAGCTCGGCCTTGCCGAGCGGCAGCGTGTCGAGTTGCTGGTGGATCGCGGCGCCGGGGCCGGTGCCGCGCGGATAGCGGATGGCGGCGGGGCCGTGGTGGTGGAAGCCGGTGCTCAGCATCATGCGGCACTCGTTCTCGTCGGCCGGCGCCATGATGACCATGTTCGGCAGGCAGCGCAGGTAGGTCAGGTCGAAGCTGCCCGAGTGGGTGGCGCCGTCCGGGCCGACCACGCCGGCGCGGTCGATGGCGAAAGTGACGTCGAGGTTCTGCAGCGCCACGTCGTGGATGGCCTGGTCGTAGGCGCGCTGCAGGAAGGTGGAGTAGATCGCCACCACCGGCTTGGCGCCCTCGCAGGCCATGCCGGCGGCCAGCGTCACCGCGTGCTGTTCGGCGATCGCCACGTCGAAGTAGCGCTCGGGGTATTCCTTCGAGAAACGCACCAGGCCGGAACCCTCGCGCATCGCCGGGGTAATGCCGAGCAGGCGCTCGTCGGCGGCGGCCTGGTCGCACAGCCAGTCGCCGAAGACGTCGGTATAGGCAGGCCGGGCCGGCGCCGCCTTCTTGACCAGGCCCGCCTGCGGATCGAACGGACCCACCGCGTGGTACTTGATCTGTTCCTGCTCGGCCGGGGCGTAGCCCTTGCCCTTGGTGGTGATCACGTGCAGCAGCTGCGGGCCGGGCAGGTTCTTCACCGTGCGCAGCGCCTGCAGCAGCTTCGGGATGTTGTGGCCGTCGATCGGACCGGTGTAATGGAAGCCCAGCTCCTCGAACAGCGTCGAGGGCACGAACATGCCCTTGGCGTGCTCTTCCCAGCGCTTGAAGAAGCGGCCCATGAAGGACTGCTTCGGGATTGCCCGCTTGGCCCGTTCGCGCAGCTGGTTGAGGCGGCGGCTGGCCATGGCGCGGGCCATCATCTTGGTCATCGCGCCCACGTTCTCGCTGATCGACATGCCGTTGTCGTTGAACACCACCAGCAGGTTCGGCTCGACGTCGCCGCCGTGGTTGAGCGCCTCGAACGCCATGCCGGCGGTCATCGCGCCGTCGCCGATCACCGCGACGACCTTGCGCTGGTCGCCCTTGTGCTGCGCGGCGATCGCCATGCCCAGCGCGGCCGAGATCGAGGTGGACGAATGGCCGACGCCGAAGGTGTCGTATTCGCTTTCCTCGCGGCGCGGGAATGGCGCCAGGCCGTCCTTCTTCTTGATCGTGGTGATGCGGTCGCGGCGGCCGGTGAGGATCTTGTGCGGGTAGCACTGGTGGCCGACGTCCCACACCAGGCGGTCGTGCGGCGTGTCGAATTCGTGGTGCAACGCCACGGTCAGTTCCACCACGCCCAGGCCCGCGCCGAAATGGCCGCCGGAGCTGGCCACCGCCTCGATCAGGTACTGGCGCAGCTCGTCGGCGACGGCGGGAAGCTCGTCGTCGGGCACGCGGCGCAGATCGGCCGGCGTCTCGATCGGCGCCAGGTGGGGGTAGTGGGAAAGGTCGTTCATCCGCGTATTGTTGGTCCAGCGGCGGGGCGGGGCAAGGGCAGACATGTGAACAGGCGCTGGCGGGGCGCCGCAGGAGGTGCCCGCGTGGCGCGCGGGTTCACGTGGCGCCGTCGTCGGGACCGTGGCGCGCACAACGACAAATCGGGACGACCCGATCGATCGGGCTCAGGCGGCCACGGGCGCGGGCATGGACATCGAGCGCCGGTCGCGCGGCAGCCGGCTGACCAGGAATTCCATCTGGTCGGCCAGGATGTTGCGGTTGGACAGGATCAGGTGCTCCACCCAGCTCGGCCGGTACGGCACCGCCAGCAGCGGCATGTTGGCTTCCTGCGGGGTGCGGTTGCTCTTCTTCAGGTTGCACGCGAGGCAGGCGCTGACCACGTTCTCCCACTCGTCCTTGCCGCGCTTGGAGATCGGCAGCACGTGGTCGCGGGTGAGTTCGGCGCGGACGAAATGCTCGCCGCAATACAGGCAGATGTGGCGGTCGCGGGCGAACAGGGCGGTGTTGGTCAATGCCGGCGCCGGGTCGATCGCATGCTCGCGGCAGTGGCCGGTGCTGGCGATGATCGGGTGCAGCTGCAGCAGGCTCTGCGCGCCAAGCAGGCGGTTGTGGCCGCCGTGCACGGTGAGGCAGGGGTCGCCCAGGGTCCAGGCGACCGCGTCACGGACGTACAGGCAAACCGCCTCCTGCCAGCTGATCCAGTCGAGGATGCGGCCGGCGGCGTCCAGTGACAACACGCGGGTCGCGTTGAAGTCGGCCCGACTTGGCACTTCCATCAGCATGTAAATCGTCCTTCAGCCAGGGGCGTCGAAAGAGCGTTCAGGCAATGCGGGGTGCTTGTCTGCGGCCAGCATAGAACAATTTCGTTGCAATCCGCATGCAAATGAGGCAGCGCCACCCCTGGCGGGCAGTCGCCGTTGCGGATAAGCACTGATATGATTGCCAGTCAACACAGACCCGACGCCGGGTTTGGTAGGGGCGCTTGGTGGTGACCCGGCACGGCGGTGGGCAGAGGTGGACAACGTGGCTGAAGTTCTTTTCTACGAGCATCCGGTACCGCTCAACCGTGTCGAGCACAAAGACCTGCGCATGAAGGCCGTGCCGAACGTGAAGTTCGCCATGAACGCGCATTCCGTGCCGCTGACCGGCGTCGAATTCGGCGTCGCCGCGCGCGACCTGCTGATCGTGTTCGCCGGCACCAGCACCGCCGATGCCGGCCCGATGGCCCTGCTGGGCCTGCGCCAGAACGAAAACCTGTACGTCGACGCCAACGGCCAGTGGGCGCCGGATACGTACGTTCCCGCCTTCGTGCGCCGCTACCCGTTCGTGCTGGCCGAGAAGCCGGTCGGGCAGGAAGGCGATGACTTCACCGTGTTCCTCGACGAGCGTTACGAGGGCTTCAACGCGGACGAAGGCCAGCGCCTGTTCCAGGAAGACGGTACCGACAGCGAACTGCTGGCCAATGCCGTGGGCTTCCTCGGCGATTTCCAGCAGAACGTGGCGCGCACCAAGTGGTTCGTGGAGCAGCTGAACAAGCACGACCTGCTGGAGCCGCGCAGCGTGCAGCTGCAGAAGGAAGGCAAGGACGGCCAGCAGGGCAAGTCGATCAACCTCAATGGCCTGTTCGTGGTCAACGAGGCCAAGCTGCGCGAGCTGGACGAGAAGACCGCCCAGGAATTCCTGCGCGAGGGCATCTTCGGCTGGATCTATGCGCACCTGCTGTCGCTGACCAACATCGACCGCCTGGCCCGCCGGCTGGACGTGCGTGAGCAGGCCGAAGCGGCTGCCGGCACGGTCGCGAACTGAGCGTTCCATTCCGCTGGTCGCAACAAGGAAGCCGCCCTCGGGCGGCTTCTTTCGTTGGCGCATTCAGCGGACCGGCTTGGCCAGCCGCAGCAGGTCGGGCGAATAGCCGGAAGTTTCGTACAGCGCCCGGGCGCGCTCGTTGCCGGGGAATACCGCCAGCGTCACCAGCTGGCACTGATGGTCGCGTGCCCAGGCCTCGGCGTGCGCCAGCAGCGCCTTGCCGACGCCGCGGTTCTCGTATTGTGGCGCCACCGCGATGTCGGAGATGTGGCAGTTGCTGCGCCCGGTGAAGAAATCCGCGGTGCGCTGCAGGTGGATGAAGCCGGCCCGTTCGCCGTCCGCATCTTCGGCCACGAACAGGTAGCTGTTCGCCGGCTGGTCTTCCAGGTGGCGCAACAGATCGCTGCGGATGCCCTCGATGCATTCGTGGCGCCGTCGCCACGGTGGCAGCGTGAAATCCACGAAACGCGGCACCTGCGCCAGGATGAATTCGTCGTCTTCTTCTTCGGCCAGGCGGATCAGCAGGGACATGTCGGTCATGAGGAGCGATCGGTGGCGGGGTGACGGTGCCGTTTCTACACCTTGCCTCGTGGCTGCGGTAGTCCCTGCCGGCACGTGTATATTCCACGAAGTGCGGCAAACGCGAGAGCGCTGCATCGACCCCGCGGCGCCGAACGGCATCCACGCAAGGAGATCGCCCATGTCGACCACCCGCCGCCTCCACATCCAGCCTGCCGGGGATCCGGTGCTCGCGCAGGGCATGCGCGACATCCACGCCGAGCTGAAATTGCCGTTGGCGTTCCCGCCCGAGGTCGAGGCCGCCGCGGCGCAGGCGGCGGCGAACCCGCGGCTGCCGGAACTGGATCGCAGCAACATCGCCCTGGTGACCATCGACCCGCCTGGCTCGATGGACCTGGACCAGGCGATGTACGTCGAGCACACCGCTGGTGGCTACCGGGTGTATTACGCGATCGCCGACGTCGCCGCCTTCGTCAGCGCCGGCGACCCGGTCGACCTGGAAGCGAACCGGCGCGGCGAGACGCTGTATGGCGCGGACGCGAAAATCCCGCTGCACCCGACGGTGTTGTCCGAAGGTGCCACCTCGTTGCTGCCCGATCAATTGCGTCCGGCGCTGCTGTGGACGATCGAGCTGGACGGGGCCGGCGAAAGCATCGCCGTCGACGTGCGGCGGGCGAAGGTTAGGAGTCGCGCCCGGCTCGACTACGCCGGCGTGCAGCAACGCATCGACGCGGGGACGGCCGAGCCGATGTGGGCGGTGCTGCGCGAGGTCGGCGAGTTGCGTCGGCAGCGCGAGTTCGCCCGCGGCGGCATCAGCCTGCCGCTGCCGGAGCAGGAGATCAGCGTGGTCGATGGCCGCTGGAAGCTGGCATTTCGCGCGCGCCTGCCGATCGAGGACTGGAACGAGCAGATCTCGCTGCTGATCGGGATGGCCGCGGCGGACCTGATGGTACAGGCGAAGGTGGGCGTGCTGCGCACCTTGCCGCCGCCCGATCCGCGCGCGATCGAGCGCCTGCACGTCACCGCGCGGGTGCTCGGCATCAGCTGGCCGCCCGCGCTGGACTACCCCGGCTTCATCCGTTCGCTGGACCCGTCGAACGACGTCCACGTGGCGATGCTGACCGCCTGCACCACGGTGCTGCGCGGAGCCGGCTACGCGGCGTTCGACGGCACCCTGCCGGCGCAGCCGATGCACTCGGCGCTGGCCGCGCAGTACACCCATGCCACCGCGCCGCTGCGCCGGCTGGTCGATCGTTATACCGGCGAGGTCTGCGTGGCGCTGTGCGCGAAGCAGCCGGTGCCGGGGTGGGCGCTGGCCGCGTTGCCGGGCCTGCCGGCCACGATGCAGGCCTCCGGCCATCGTGCGGGCCAGTACGAAAGTGCCGTGCTGAGCCTGGCCGAAGCCGCCGTGCTGGCGCCGCGGCTGGGCGAGGTCTTCAACGGCGCGATCGTCGAGGTTGCGCATGACGATCCGGCCAGAGGCATGGTGATCGTCCGCGATCCGGCGGTCGAGGCAGGCGTGTCGGGCAGCACGAATCTTCCGCTCGGCGCCGACGTCAGGGTAAGCCTGGTCGAAGCCGATCCGGTGCGGCGGGTGACCCGGTTCGAGCTGGCAGGGTGACACTGCGGTGGCGTCGGCGTGGCGGCTGCCATCGCCGTGCTGCTTGGGCGGATCAGCCGCGGCGTGCGCGAGAACCTGCAGAAGCAGGGCATCACCGTGCAGACCGCTACGTTGGTCAAGCGCACCGACGCCAGCGGCCTGTACGACGCCGAAGGCAAGCTGCTGCCGGCCGACGTGATGGTTGTGGGCCGCCGGCGTGCGCGCGCCCGTGTTCCTGCGCGAGATCGACGGGCTGGAAACCAGCCGCAACGACCAACTGGCCGTGCTGCCCACGCTGCAGGCCACGCGCGACCCGGCCATCTTCGCGTTCGGCGATTGCGCGGCATGCCCGCGTGGCGGTGGTGCCAGCGGCAACGTGCCCGCGCTGGCCCAGGTCGCGCCTCAGCAGGCGGCCCTGCTGGTCGGCAACCTGCGCCGCCGGCTCGACGGCAAGCCGCTGCAGGATTACCGCTACCAGGACCGCGGCACGCTGATTTCGCTGGCCTCCTACAACGACTTCGGCAAACTGTTCGGCAACCGCATCATCGAGGGGCGCCTCGCGCACTTCTTCTACGCCTCGCTCTACCGCATGCACCAGTCCGCCCTGTACGGCCCCTGGCGCACTTCGCGCAGGCTGCTCGGCGACGCGATCGCCCGCAATACCCGGCCATTGCTGAAGTTGCATTGAGGCATCGGCGCGCCGGTGGTTGCGGCGCCCGCAGCGGGCATGCCAGATTCGCGCTTCATCAGGACGCCTGGGGAATCCACAATCATGCGCAAATCTTTCGCCGTGGCGGCGAGCCTCGCCACTGGCATCGTGTTGTCCGCCTCGTGCCTGGGCCAGGACAGCAAACCCAGACCGCCCATCGTCACCGATCCGGTCTACACGAAGCCGCAACAACTGGTGGACATGGACCACGGACGCCGCATGAACCTGTACTGCCGCGGCTCGGGTTCGCCCACGGTGATCCTCGACGCCGGCATGGGCGATTCCTCGATTTCCTGGGCGCTGGTGCAACCGGCGCTGGCAAAACGCACCCGGACCTGCGCGTACGATCGCGCCGGCATGGGCTTCAGCGATGCGGCGACGCGCCCCAGCACGGCTGGCAACATCGCCGAGGACCTGCATGCCCTGTTGCGTGCGGCGCAGATCAGTCCCCCGTACGTACTGGTCGGGCATTCGATGTCCGGCCTGACGGTACGCGTGTTCGCCGACCGCTATCCGAACGACGTAGTGGGCATGGTGCTGGTCGAAGGCTCGCACGAGGACCAGTCCGTGCGCGGCTGGGCGATCGGCGAGCCCGGCCAGCAGGCGGAATGGGATGCCTATCTCAAGGACGCGCGTTCCTGCGTGGACGACGCCCGCAGGGGCATGGCCAAGGGCACGCCGGCGTTCGCGAAATGCGTCGGCGACGACGACCCCAGGTTCAGCCAGGCCATCAACGAGGCGCAGCAGAAGTACGCGGTCACGCCGAAATGGCAGGCGGCCGCGGCCTCGGAACGCGAAAGCGTGTTCTACGCGAGCGCGCAGCAGGCCCGCGCCACCCGCAAGGACTTCGGCGCGATGCCGATCATCGTGCTCACCCATGCGCCGTATCCGAAAGGCAAGGACGAGACGCAGGAGCAGCGCAATCAGCGCACCCTGCTATGGGAAGACCTGCACACCCAGGTGGCCGCCATGTCCACCCACGGCATCAACATCATCGTGCCGCGCAGCGGCCACTTCGTGCAGTACGACCGTCCGGAGATCGTGATCGACGCAGTGGACCAGGCGCTGGCGATTGCGAAGGAGCAACACGTGAACTGATTTTGGCCGTGCTCCCTCCTTGCCTGCAGGGAGGGAGCACGGCAGTCGCCTCAGCCGCCCACCACCGGCAGTGCGATGAAACTTGCCTGATCCGCCGCGTGGTACACGCGCTGGGTGGCCTTCCGGTAGTCCGCCGGTTTCGCCATGAGGATGTTCGGCACGAAGGTCTGCGGGTTGCGGTCGTACAGCGGGAACCAGCTCGACTGTACCTGCACCATGATGCGGTGGCCGGGCAGGAAGACGTGGTTCGCCGGGGGCAGCGCGAAGCGGTAGGCCAGCGGCTGGTTGGCGGCGACCGGTTTCGCCTCGGTGAAGCCTTCGCGGTAGCGGCCGCGGAAGATGTCCATCGCCACGGCGAGCTGGTAGCCGCCCATCTCGGGCTCGTAGGCGACCTGGTCGGGGTAGACGTCGATCAGCTTGACCACCCAGTCGCTGTCGGTGCCGCTGGTGGAGGCGACCAGGTGCACCTCCGGCACGCCGCTGATGGTCAGCGGCGCAGTGAGCACGTCGCTGACGTAGCTGAGCACGTCGGTGCGGCCTGACGCCTCGCGCTGGTCGTCGACCAGCCACTGCGGCCAGGTGAAGGTGTCGTAGCCGATCGGCTGGATCGGGCGGGCGCGGAACGGCACCGGGTGCGCGGGATCGGACACGTATTCGTCGTAGGCGTCGCCGGCGGTGGGCGCGCTGAAGCCGAGCTTGCTGCCGGGTTCCAGGTACAGCGGGCGGCTTTTCGTGCGGCAGCCGTCGGTGCAGGCCAGTGGCCAGCGATCCAGCCGCTGCCACTGGTTGCTGCCGGTCTGGTACGCGGTGACGGCGGCGGTGTCGGCTCTGGGCGCGCCGTCCTTGAGGTATTGCGCCAGGTACGGGCGCAGGATCTTCTCGCGGAAATACTTCGCGGTGTCGCTGCCGAAGCGGATCGCGCCCAGCGAACTGCCTTCCTTGATTTCCTGGCCGTGGTTCCACGGCCCCATCACCAGCTTGACCATGGTGCCGCTGGTGTCCTTCGGCTTGATCGCGCGGTACACGGCCAGTGCGCCGTAGATGTCTTCCTGGTCCCACAGGCTGTGCACCAGCATCACCGGCACTTTCAGCGGCTGCGCGGTGAGCAGTTTGTCGACCGCCTGGTCGCTCCAGAAACTGTCGTAGGCCGGGTGCGCCAGCAGCTTGTTCCAGAAGCCGAGCTGGCGCATGCCGTAGGCATCGGCCAGCGCGCCGGCGGAGCCGTAGTGCATGAACAGGTCGTAGTCGTCGTGGTAGTTCGTCCACCACTTGATCGAGTTGTCGCGGCTGGCGACCTGTTCGTAGATGTAGGCCAGGTTCTGCTGGCGGAACGCGCCATTGTGGAACCAGTCGTCGCCCATCCAGCCGTCGACCATCGGGTTCATCGGCACCGACACCTTCAGCGCCGGGTGTGGGTTGAACAACGCCATCAACGGCTCGAAGCCGTCATAGGAAATGCCCAGCGTGCCGACCTTGCCGTTCGACTCGGGAATGTTCTTCACCAGCCAGTCGATGCTGTCGTAGGTGTCGGTGGCGTCGTCCACCGGGGTGGGATTCTGCGGGCCGTGCAGCGGCCGGTTCATCACGTAGTCGCCTTCGGAGCCGTACTTGCCGCGCACGTCCTGCACCACGCGGATGTAGCCGTCCTCGACGATGATGTCGGCGACGTTGTCGTAGCCCTGCAGGGTCGGGCCGAGGTGGCCGCTCATGCTGAGCCGGGTCAGCGCGTTCGCGTCGTACGGCGTGCGGGTGAACAGGATGCCGGCGTGGTGGGCGCCCTTGGGGACCAAGATCACGGTGTGCAGCTTGACCCCGTCGCGCATCGGCACCATCACGTCGCGCCGCTCGTAGTCGAAGCTGGCGGTGGCCGGAACGAACTTCGCCGGCGTTTCGCTGGGGTAGTCCGGGTATTTCGCCGGCGTCGTCGCGGCGGCTTGCAACAGGCTGCTCATCGTCAGCAGCAAGGCAAACAAGGCAGGCTTCACGCCTGCAGCGAACCGACTCGACGTCATGGTGGCTCCCCCGGTTGGACAACGCCGTACAGGGTAACCGCAACCGCGGCCCGGCGAATGTGGCGTGTTGGCAAGCCTGTTGCTTGAGTGAGGGCATGAACGACATTGCCTACGACATCAGCTATCTGCTCGACAGTGAACCGGCCAGGGTGGAAGCGCCGGCGTTGCGCGTGGCCAGGACCCCGCCGCCCGCGGCGCCACCCGGCATGGTCGAGGTGCAGGCTGTCCTGGCGCAGGAGCTGCTGCAAGCTGCCGAAGTCCACGAGGAATGGATCAGGCAGTACCTGCGCATGCAGGGCAGCACCCAGATCAGTCGATGAGACGACTGTCGCGGCAGAGCAGAACCTGACCCGGTTGGACACATCCGGGCAGCCGTCGATCGGCATGGCAGCCCGGACGCCTGGGGCCGCCGGTTCCTGACGGCCGCGAAGCGGCCGGCTAGGCGCGCACCCCACGGCGTCACGTACCCGGGCTGGCAGGTTGGGCAGGCGCAGCGAGCCCGACACGTTGGCGATGCCGCTCCGTCGGGGCCGGGGCGTTCATTGCATGTCCGGTGCCGTGATCGATATGCGTGGCGGCAGGGTTTTCGACGATGCCGACAAAAAAGCCCGGGGCCAGCCCGGGCTTTTTTGCTTGCGGTGGGGCGGGCGCGTCAGGCGATCGCGGGCAGCGTGTCCACGCCGGCTTCGATCGCCGCCTTGTGCATCCGCGTGCGCGGCAGGATGCGGGCGAAGTAGAACGCGGCGGTGTCGCGCTTGGCCTGCTTGAACGCGGTGGACTGGTTGCCGGCTTCGGCGGCCGCCACGCTGCGCGCCCACAGGTAGGCGAGGGTGACGTAGCCGGAGTAGTACAGGTAATCGGTCGCCGCGGCGCCGAGTTCCTCCGGGTTGGCCGCCACGCGCTGGGCCAGGCTCACGGTGAGGTCGCTCCACTCCTTGGTGGCGACGGCCAGCGGGCCGATCAGGTTGCGCAGCGCGGCATCGGCGCTGTGCTGCTGGCAGAACGCGCTGATCTCCTGCAGGAAGTGCTTCGCGCCCACGCCCTGCAGCTGGAGGATCTTGCGGCCCAGCAGGTCGGCCGCCTGGATGCCGGTGGTGCCTTCGTACAGGGTGATGATGCGGGCGTCGCGGACGAACTGCTCCATGCCGTTCTCGGCGATGTAGCCGTGGCCGCCGTAGATCTGCAGCGCTTCCTTGGTGCACTCCTGCGCCAGCTCGGTGGTCATGCCCTTGGCGATCGGGATCAGGAAGGCGACCAGTTCACCGGCCTTCTGTCGTGCCGCTTCGTCGGTGGCGCGATGCTCGATGTCGGTCTGCAGCGCGGTGTACAGCACCAGCGCGCGCGAGCCCTCGACGAAGGCGCGCTGGGTCAGCAGCATGCGGCGCACGTCCGGCTGCACCAGCAGGTTGTCGGCCGGCTTGTCGGGGAATTTCGCACCGGACAGCGAGCGCGACTGCAGGCGCTCGCGGGCGTAGTTGAGGCTGTTCTGCAGCGCACGCTCGGCCAGCGCCAAACCCTGCACGCCGACCGACAGCCGCGCCGCATTCATCATGGTGAACATCGCGGCCAGCCCCTTGTGCGGCTTGCCGATCAGGTAGCCCTCGGCGCCGTCGAAGTTCATCACGCAGGTGGAGCAGGCATGGATACCCATCTTGTGCTCGATCGCGCCCGCGGCGACCGTGTTGCGCTCACCCGGCGAGCCGTCCGCGTTGAGCTTGAACTTGGGCACGATGAACATCGAGATGCCGCGGCTGCCTTCCGGTGCGTCGGGCAGGCGCGCCAGCACCAGGTGCACGATGTTCTCGGTGAGGTCGTGCTCGCCGGCGCTGATGAAGATCTTGGTGCCGCTGATCTTGTAGACGGCGTGGCCGTCCGCGTCCGCCGCGGCCGGTTCGGCGCGGGTCTTCAGCAGGCCCAGGTCGGAGCCGGCCTGCGGCTCGGTCAGGCACATGGTGCCGGTCCAGCGGCCCGCCACGATCGGCCTCATGAAGCGCTCGCGCTGCCATTCCTCGCCGTGCATTTCCATCGCGTGGGTGGCGCCCTCGGACAGCAGCGGGTACAGGCTCCAGGCCAGGTTGCCGGACTGGAAGATCTCGGTGGTGGCGGTGCCGAGCACGCCGGGCAGGGCCTGGCCGCCGTAGGTTTCCGGATTGGTCAGGCCGGTCCAGCCACCTTCGGCGAACGCCTTGAACGCTTCCTTGAACGACTTCGGCGTGGTCACCGTCTGGGTGGCCTTGTCATAGTGGCAGCCCTCGGCGTCGGCCGGGCCGTTGGTCGGCGCCAGCAGCTGTTCGCTGAGGCGGCCGGCTTCCTCCAGCACCGCGTCGAGCAGGTCGCGGCTGTGCGCCTCGCCGCCTTGCAGCGAGGTCAGGGTCGACTCGGCGCCCAGTACATCGAACAGGGCGAAACGCAGGTCGTCGAGGGGAGCCTTGTAAGCGGTCATGGTGATTCCTTCGTTGAATGGGTGATCAGCGATACGTGTTGGCGATGCCCGGCACCGCCGAGATCCAGTCGCTGCCGTTGAAGTCGAACGAGCGCGGCTTGTCTTCCTGCTCGGGTTTGGCGCGGGTGCTGCCGCTGACGCGGTAGGCCAGCGCGCCGGCGCTGCCCTTGGCGGCGATCGCCTGCAGTGCCCGGGTCATCGCTGCGGTGGGCAGCACGTTGAGCTGGATCACGTCGCCGGCAAGCTCGGGAATGTCGCGGTCGAAGGTGGCGTGCAGTCGCACCGGCACCAGCTCGGCCAGCTGCAGCTGGCCGTCCAGCGACTTGAAGTCCATGCCGCCGTAGCTGTTGTTCTGGATGCGCACGGTCAGCTGCCACTGCCCGTCCGGCAGCACCACCAGTTGCTGGATGCTCAGGGTCGGCGGGAACACGCTCTTCTTCGCCGGGCCGCAGGCGGCCAGGCCCAGCAGCAGGACGGGGATGATCCAGCGGAGCAGACGCATCGCGATTTCTCCAAACGATCGTTTGAATACCGATTCTAACCGCGATCGAGGGGGTTGGCGCCAGTGGCGGCGAATGGTCGCCGGCGGGCAGTGGCGCGGAGCCGCCATGAAGCTCTCGACCGGTGCCCGCGGGTCGCGGCAGGTGCGCGCCGGATTTTCGCGCGGCGCGCCTGGCGAAGGTTTCGCGGTCATGCGCAAACGGGCATCATCGGCGTTCATCTTTCATCCGCAGGGTTCCACCGCATGTCACGACGCTTTGTTGCACGCCGCTCGCCGATCCACGGCAACGGCGTGTTCGCCACCGCCCCAATCGCCAGGGGCGAGGAGATCATCGAGTACAAGGGCAAGTTGATGAGTCACGCGCAGGCGGACGATCTGTACGGCGACGGCGGCGAGACCGGCCACACGTTTTTGTTCACACTCAACGACGACTACATCATCGACGCCAACCAGGGCGGCAACAGCGCGCGCTGGATCAACCACAGCTGCGCGCCGAACTGCCGCGCGCTGGTCGAGGAAAGCGCCAGCGGCGACCCGCGCCGGGACCGCGTGGTGATCGAGGCGATCCGCAACATCAAGCCAGGCGAGGAGCTCACCTACGACTACGGCATCGTGCTCGACGTGCCGCACACCGCGCGCCTGAAGAAGCTGTGGGTATGCCTGTGCGGCTCGCCGAAGTGCAGCGGCACGCTGCTCAAGCCCAAGCGTTGAAGCCTGCCGCCGAAGGGCTCAGTCCTCTTCCACGTGCGGCTTCCACGCCTCGCTGAGCTGCTTCTGCACGGCCGGCGGCACCGCCTCGTAGTGGCTGAGATCGAGGCTGTAGCGGCCGCGGCCGCCAGTCATCGACTTCAGTTCGGTGGGGTAGTCGGTCAGCTCGGCCAGCGGCGCCTGCGCCTTGATCACCAGCTCGCCGCCGCGCTGGGCGTCGGTGCCCATGATGCGCGCGCGCTTGCCGGCCAGGCCGCCGGTGACATCGCCCACGCTGTGCTCGGGGATCGCCACCTCGACGTTGACGATCGGTTCCAGCACGATCGGCTGTGCCTTGCCGATGGCGTCGAGGAACGCCTTCTTGCCGGCGCTGACGAAGGCGACCTCCTTCGAGTCGACCGGGTGGTACTTGCCGTCGTACACGGTCACGCGCAGGTCCTGCAGCGGATAGCCGGCCACCGCGCCGTGCTCCATCGCCTGGCGCACGCCCTTCTCGATCGCCGGCAGGAACTGGCCGGGGATCACGCCGCCCTTGACCGCGTCGACGAACTCGAAGCCGGCACCGCGTTCCAGCGGTTCCACACGCAGGAACACCTCGCCGAACTGGCCGGCGCCGCCGGTCTGCTTCTTGTGCCGGTGGTGGCCCTCGGCGTGGGCGGCAATGGTTTCGCGATAGGCGATCCGCGGCGGCTGCGCCTCCACCTCGACGCCGTAACGCTCGCGCATGCGTTCCAGCATCACCTTCAGGTGCAGCTCGGACAGCCCGCGCACCACCGTCTCGTTGAGTTCCTTGTGGTGCTCGACGCGGAAACACGGATCTTCCTCGGCCAGCCGCGCCAGCGCGTTGGAGAGCTTCTGCTCCTGGCCCTTGTGCCGCGGCACCAGCGCCAGGCCGAACATCGGCGCGGGGAAGCTCGGCGGTGCCAGCGTGATGCGGTCCTCGTCGTGCGAGTCGTGCAGCACCGCGTCGAAGTGGATCTCCTCGACCTTCGCCACCGCGGCGATGTCGCCGGGGATCGCCGCCTCGATCTCCACGTGGCCCTTGCCCTGCGGGCGCAGCAGGTGGCCGACCTTGAACGGCTTGCGGCCGTCGTCGACCAGCAGCTGGCTGTCGCGGCGCACCGTGCCCTGCCACACGCGGAACACACCCAGCTTGCCCACGAATGGATCGTTGACGATCTTGAACACGTCGGCGATCACGTGGGCCGCGGGATCACCGCTGACTTTCAGCGGCGTGCCATCGCCGCGCGTGAACGGTGGCGGGTTGCCCTCGGCCGGGTTCGGCAGCAGCCGCGCCGCCACGTCCAGCAGCTCGGGCACGCCCACGCCGGTACGCGCGCTGACGAAGCAGATCGGCACCAAGTGGCCCTCGCGCAGGCATTGCTCGAACGCGTCGTGCAGCTGCTGCGATGTCAGCGCGCCTTCGCCGGCATCCAGGTAACGATCCATCACGGTTTCGTCGACTTCGACCACCTGGTCCAGGATGCGCTGGTGTGCCTCGGTCAGCGAGGAAAAATCGGTGGCGCCGTCGGCGTGGAAGAAGCAGTCCAGCACCCGGCTGCCGCGGTTGGCGGGCAGGTTCACCGGCAGGCACTCGTTGCCGAATTCCTCGCGCAGCGCGTCGACGAGTGCGGGCAGTTTGGCGCCGTCGTAGTCGATCTTGTTGATCACCAGCATGCGGGCCAGGCCGCGCTGCTTCGCGTGCATCATCATGCGGCGGGTGCCGTGCTCGATGCCGTTGATGGCATTCACCACGATCGCCACGGTTTCCACTGCCGACAACGCGGCCAGCGTGGCCCCGCGGAAATCGGCGTAGCCGGCGGTGTCGATCAGGTTGAGGTGGCAGTTGCCGCGATCGAGTTGCGCGATGCAGCTGTCGATGGAGTGCACGCGCGCCCTTTCCTGGCTGTCGCTGTCCGACACCGTGTTGCCGCGCTCGACCGTGCCTGCCGCCTGGATCGCGCCACCGGCCAGCAGCAGCGCTTCGAACAGCGTGGTCTTGCCCACGCCGGCGTGCCCGGCGAGCGCGATGTTGCGGATGCTTTCCGTGGAATACGTCACGATGCGACCCTCCCATGCAGGGCGTGGCCTCGTGGCATGAGCGGCGCCGCACGAGGCCGCGCGTTGGCGGCTGACGATGGCGGGCCGTCATGGTCGTCTCGCAGGAGTGCAGGGCGTGACGTGCACCGGGCAAGCGCGGTCATGGCGGAGAGACGGCGCGTGGCGCCGTCCGGCTAGCCTTGAGCGAACCGGCGGTGCGGTCAAGCTGCAGTGCGGGGAACTGGCGCCGCGTTGCGGTGGTCTCAATCGAACGTCGTGGCTGCGCCCGCCATCGCCGGCCCCGGTGGCCCGGTGCTCGGCGCAGGTTCAAGCGCCATCGGCCATCCTGTCTGCCGCCATCTCCCGCGAGGCACCGTCATCGTCCGTCCGCAGCAGCTTGCCCGGCACCCGCCACCGGACCCGGAACCCGGCCAGCCGGCGGGTCGCGGCCTGAGTCCGCTGGATGGCGTGGCGCGGGCATGGCTGCGGCAACGGCGCTGGCGCGAGCCGCGGCACGAGCGCCGTCAGCACTGGCTGGCGCTGGTGGTGGCCGGCCTGCTGCATGCACTGTTCGTGCTGGTGATCTGGCAGCAGATGCGGCCGCCGATGATCCAGGCCACACACATGCAACCGGACGAGGTGCTGCAGGTGCGCTTCATCACGCGCGTACCGGCCGCCGCGACCGCACCGCCGCCGCCGGCCACGCCAGCGCCGCCGCGGCCCCGCGTGCCGCTCCGTCCGCACGAGCCGGCGGCGAAGCACGCGATGACCCTGCAACTGCCCACGCCGGCGCCGGCCGCGCCGCGCCTGTATGACGAAAACGGCCAGCCGCTGCTGCCCGCGGCCGCCGCCAGCACGCCAGCGCCCGACTACGTGCAGCAGCTGCCGCAGGGCGACGCGCGGATCATGCAGCACCGCAGTCCGGTCACCTATCAGGCCACGCGTTTCGAAAAAGACTGGAACAGCAACAGCAATGCGATCGACAGCGCGCTGCAGAAGCTGGTGGACAAGACCACGCTGAAGAAGACCATCCACTTGCCTGGCGGCGTGCGCATCCACTGCGGCGTTTCCCTTGCCATGCTGGCCGGCGGCTGCGGCGGCGAGCCGCCGCCACCGCCTTCGGCCAAGGATGGCGACGAGCGCCTCAGCATGGCGCCGGCGAAATCGCTGGCCGGTGACGCGTATGCGCCGTCGAAGCCCGACGAGGCGGCGTGCATCGCGATGTACCGCGCCGGCAAACCGCTGGCGTGGGGCTGCCCGGTCGACACGCCGAACCGTGCGGTCGACGCCGAACTGCGTGAACGCGCTGCGGCAGCTGCCAGGCGGCATTGAGCGTCATGCGGAAGCGCGGGCGTGCCCGTTACACTCGCTGCATGCCCCTGCCGCCCCCGGACCCGCCAGCCGCCAGCCGCCCCGCCAATCCGGCGCGGGCGATGCTGAATTCGCCGCTGGCGGCGGCCACGCGGGCCCGGGTCTATCACCAGCGTACCCGTCCGCGCCCGCGCGAACGCGGCCTGCGCATCCTCGCCATGGCGGGCGCGCTGCTGGTGCATCTGATCTTCCTGTTTGGCTTCGTGCTCGGCCCGGCGTACGAAGTGATGCCGCCGCCGGAATCGCGGCAACAGTTGCTGCAGGTACGTTTGATCGAACCACCCGAACCGCCGCCACCGCCACCGGTGCGCGGCACGCCGCCCAAGGAGCGTGGCCCGCGCCACCAGGGCCGCAGCAGCCGACCCGCACCGAGCAGCGAGCGCAGCGCGAACATCGAGGCCGTGAGCGCACCGAAGCCGGCTGCAGCGGCGGCGACGCTGGTGATCGCGAAAGTCGCGAAGCCGCGCGCACCGCAGCCAAAGCCGGCCGCCGCGCCGCCGGCGCCGGTGAGCCTGCCGCAACCGGCGCCGACGCCGGTACTGCAACCGATCCCGCTGGCTGGCGAACCGCCGGTGGTGACCTTGCCGACGCCTGTCGTGCAAGCGCCGGTGCCGCCGAAGTTCCAGCCCGAGTCGGTACGCCGGCCGCAACGGGAAGGCAACCGCCCGATGCCGCCACCGCCGTCGCTGGCGCTGCCCGAACTGCCGCCGCAGGCCGCGCCGCCGATCACCGTGTCGAGCATCGCGCTGAATACCGAAGTGCCCAGGTCCAGCGCGCCGGCCAGCGTGACACCGGTCCGCGCCGAGCTTCCTGCCGCGCCGCCGGTGCCCGAGTTGCAGCCCATCCTGCTGCCCGCACAGCCCGCGCCGAACGTCAACGTGCAGGCGCCATTGAGCGTACCGACGCCGAGCGTACCGATCGAAAAACCGCAGGTGCAGGCACCGGCGGTCGAGGTGGCCGAGGCGGAACTCGAAGCGGTGCCGCTGGCGCCGACGGCACCTGCGCAGGTCGAGCCGCAGGCGCCGAGCACGAAGATCGAAGTTGCCGCCGCGGCGCAGAAAACAGCCGTCCAGCCGTCCATCGAGCGGCCGCAGTTGAGCGCGCCGCCGGCCATCGCTGCGGCCGCCACTGCCACACCCGCTCAGCCCGCAACAAGCCCGCCGACCGAGTCGTCGTCGCCTGCGGCCACCGAGCCGGCCCCGCCCAGCCCGGCAGACGCCAGCGGCGGGCGCGATGTCAGCCGCGCCCCCGATGCCTCGCCGCAAGGCAGCGATTTCGCCACGCCCGGCGAGCCCAACGCCACCGCTGCCGCAGCGCCGGTCAACAGCCGTACGGGTGTCGCTGCCGCGTCGTCGGTGACGAAACCGGGCAGCGGCAAACAGCAAGGCGTGGGTCAGCCCGGTGGCAACCAGCCCGGCGCGGAACAGGGCGAACGGCAGGGTGAACTGGGCAGCTACGTGCAGCTGAAGCCGCGCGGCGACACCGAGGTCATGCGCCACGGCACGCCGAACATCGGCTACAAGCCCACCCGTTTCGAACAGGACTGGGCCCCCGAGGGCGAAAGCTCGATCGACACCGCACTGCGTCGAGCGGTGGAGAAGACCAAGGTCAGCCACACCTTCCACCTGCCACGCGGCATTCGCGTGGAATGCACGGTGATGCCGCTGCTGCCGGTGGCCCTGCTCGGTTGCAACAATCCCGATCCCCCCGCGAAGCCGGTCGACGACAAAGTCTACGAGCGCCTGCACCTGGCGCCGGCCAATCCCGTGGCGACACCTGCGCCGGCGGCCAGCAGCGCCACCCCGGCGCCGATGGTCAGGTTCGACAACAGCGCCGAATGCGCCGCCGCCCGCGTCGCCGGCAGCCCACCGCCACCCGGCTGCGCAGGCATCGTGCTGCCGGTCAAGCCGGCCGCCCCCGCGCCGTCATCCAGTTCGTGGGTACCAGCGAGCGACCAGTTCCACTGATTACTCGTTCAAGGCGGACGGCTACGCCGCCGCTTAACTCCAGCGTTAGGCCAATAGATGATGGGCACTCATAGTTCTGCTTTGATCCTCGCAGGGGCGGCTACCGCGGCGGCCGCCCTGGCGCACCTAGGCTGCATCGTCGGTGGTCCCGCCTGGTATCGCGTCATGGGCGCCGGACCGCGCATGATCCGGGCTGCCGAGCGGAGTCGATGGCAGGCCACTGCGATTACTCTCGGCATCACACTCGTACTCGCTCTTTGGGCAACCTGCGCCTGGTCAGTCGCAGGGCTTCTGCCTCGGCTTCCTTTTGCGCAGTTCGTGTTGCCGCTCGTCGCGGTCGTCTTCTTGGCGCGGGGTTTACTATTTCCTCTGCTAAAGCCCTATTTTCCGGGCAACAGTGCAGCGTTTTGGTATTGGAGTTCGGGCCTGTGTCTGGCTCTTGGGCTGCTTTACCTTGTAGGGACATGGCAGGCGTGGTCACGCATCGGCGCGGCCTAACAAATTATTCAAGCCAGATTATCTTGTTGAGTAGATGTCGCCAGTCATGACGGACGAACCACGTTTGGACGTCCGAATGATTTGTCGGGTTATCGCTCCAGGGACTCGACGCCCCCATCATTTCACTTCGCCACCGGCCATGACGCAGGCGCCTCGTTGTTCTGTGACTGTCATCATCTTGCGCGGTGCGCCCTGTCTGTTCGCAAGTAATTACGGTCGATTGAAAGGTTGCTGCAAGTTACACGGCGCCATATGCCGGGACTTCTTCGCGGGGGCGCGGCATCACATGCTGCGATGCGGAGAGGCGTCACCGGTATGGGCTTGCGGCCAAGCTGCGACAGGATTCGGCCCGCCGTCTGCGCATCCGGTTCAGAGAAAACCAACGCTGTTTTCTGGAGGGAGAAGCCTATGTCATTGTCCAAGCCCGGCAGCCTCAGCCTCGTGCTGTGTGCTGCCGTCAGTCTTGCCATCACCGGAAGTGCCCACGCCGCCACCACCACGGGGCCCGAGGTCACGCCGGCGGTGCAGCACGACACCTTGCATTCGCTGCGCGGCGTGATGCCGCGTCCGGATGATTTCACCAAGAACTCGCACGCACATCCGGCCCACCGGCTGCCGTTCATCGACGGCCCGGGCACCCAGACCGACGGCGCCGTGCAGAGCAGCCCCACCGGCAGCTTCGCGCCCGCGCTCGGCGCCGGTTTCGACGGCGTGGGCCAGGGTTTCAGCGGCCCGCAGGGTACGTTCACCGTCAACAGCGCGCCGCCGGATACCAACGGTGCGGTCGGTGCCACCCAGTACGTGCAGATCGTCAACAGCGCGTTCGCGGTGTTCGACAAGTCGACCAAGGCGGTGACCTACGGCCCGGTGACGACCAATACGTTGTGGGCCGGTTTCGGTGGTCCGTGCGAAACCGACAACGATGGCGATGCCACCGTGGTTTACGACAAGGCGGCCGGCCGTTGGGTGATCTCGCAGTTCGCGGTGACTGCTGCGCCGTACTACCAGTGCGTGGCGGTATCGGCGACCAGCGATGCCACCGGTGCCTACTATCGCTACGCGTTCCCTTACGGCAGCACATTCCCCGACTATCCGAAGATGGGTGTGTGGCCGGATGCCTATTACGAAACGTTCAACATGTTCAACGGCAACACGTTCGCCGGTGCGAAGCTCTGCGCCTACAACCGCAACGCGATGCTGAGCGGCGCCGCGGCCACGCAGCAGTGCTTCCAGTTGTCCACCAGCTACGGCGGCGTGCTGCCGGCCGACCTCGACGGTGCTACCGCGCCGCCGGCCGGTTCGCCGAACTACCTGATGAACTTCGGCTCCAGCAAGCTGAACCTGTGGAAGTTCCACGTGGACTGGGCAAATACGGCCAACACCACGTTGACCGGACCGGTCAGCATTCCGGTGGCCTCGTTCGCCGCGGCCTGCGGTGGCGGTACCTGCATCCCGCAGGCCAGCACCTCCCAGAAGCTCGACTCGCTGGCCGACCGGCTGATGTTCCGCCTGGCCTACCGCAACTTCGGCGACCACGAGTCGCTGGTGGTGAGCCATTCGGTGCAGGTCGGCACCACGCACAAGAACCCCTACACCGGCGTGCGCTGGTATGAGGTCCGCAACCCGGGCACTACGCCGGTGGTCTACCAGCAGTCCACCTTCTCGCCGGACACCAGCTATCGCTGGATGGGTTCGGTGGCGATGGACAAGGTGGGCGACATGGCGCTGGGCTACAGCGTGTCGAGCAGCGCACTGCACCCGGCGGTCCGCTACACCGGTCGCCTGGGCACCGATGCGCTGAGCACCATGCAGGCCGAGAACAGCATCATCGAGGGCCTGGGTTCGCAGAGCGGCAACAACCTGGCGCGCTGGGGCGACTACAGCGCGATGACGGTCGACCCGGTCGACGACTGCACCTTCTGGTACACCACCGAGTACCTGAAGAGCACCGGCTCGTTCAACTGGAACACGCGCATCGCGTCGTTCAAGTTCCCGGGCTGCCTGTAACCGATGCACCGTCCGGCCGTGTCGGCCGGACGGTCTCGGCGAGGCTTTTGAAACGGGGCCGCCATGGGGCGGTCCCGCTTTTTTTTATGGAACCTTCCGATCGCTGATGCCGGATTTCCCGGATCCCGCCGCGCCTACAGCAGCCGCAGCAGTTCCTTCATCAGCGGCAGGCGGCGCACGCGTACGGCGCTGGCGCGGAATACCGCGTTGGCCAGCGCAGGGGCGGCGGTGGGCATGGCGAGGAAGCTGGCGCCGGCCGGCGCGCGTTCGTCGGCGACGGTGATCACTTCGACGTCGTTTGGCAGCTGCGCCATGCTGGCCAGTGGGTAATCCTTGTAGCTGTGCTGCTGCACCTGGCCGCCCTTGACGGTGATGGCCGCGTTCAGCGCGATGGACAGCGCGTCCAGCGTGGCGCCGGCGACCTGGCCCTGCAGGCCCAGCGGGTTGATCACGCGGCCGACGTCGACGGCACAGACGACGCGCTCGATGACCAGTCTCTCGCCCTGCATCGATGCCTCGATCGCATGCGCGACGTAGGCGCCGTCGACGTGCCAGCAGGCGATGCCGAGGCCGTTGACGGTGCGCAGCCAGTTCTTCCACTCGATGCGGTCGGCGACCAGCTTGAGCACATTGGCCAGGCGGCCGGTGTCCAGCGTGCCGCCGCTGCTCAACGGCAACGCGCGCGGTTCGCCGAGGATGCGCAGGCGCGTCTTCAGCGGGTCCTCGCGCAACTGGTGCGCGATCTCGTCGATGAAGCTTTCCACCGCGAATGCGTTGCTGAGGTGCGGCATGCCGCGCATCGGGCCGCGCGGCGTCGCCGACTCCTGCGCGTACCAGTCGCTGCGGTAGTTCGGCACCAGCGCGGCGGGCAGCTGGTCGGCCTGCAGTTCGGAGGTCCACAGGCGGTCGGCCGGCACGCCGCGACGGACCAGCGCGGAGGCGCTGGCCATGCGCTGGTGCCAGGTCAGCAGCTGGCGCTTGCGGTCGATGGTCGCGCTGATCCGGTGCACGCTGCCGGCGCGGTAGTAGTCGTGGCTGAAGTCCTGGCCGCGCGTCCACAGCAGGCGCACCGGCTTGTTGACGACCTTGGCCAGCATCACTGCCTCGGCGACGTAGTCGTGGTCGAGCCGGCGGCCGTAGCCGCCGCCGACGCGCGGCACGCGGATGTCGATGCGGTCGGGGGCCAGGCCGGTCAGGCGTTGCACCACGGCCCAGGCTTGCTGCGGCGCCTGGGTCGGCACGACCAGGCTGGCGCGGTCCTTGTCCAGCCGCACCAGGCAGTTCATCGGTTCGGCGGTGGCGTGTGCCAGCCACGGTTGCACGTAGGTGGCGTCGAGGCGACGCGCGGCTTTTCTGGCGGCGGTATCGACGTCGCCGTCGTTGCGCACGCGGCTGGTGGGAATGCTGTCATCGGCGAGCAGGGCGGTGGCCTGCTGCTCCAGCGCGGCGCTGTTCTCGCCGCCGCTGACGCCGGGCTTCCATTCGAGCTTGAGTTTGTCGCGGCCTTGCAGCGCGGCCCAGGTGTCCTCAGCCAGCACCGCCACGGCCGGGGCGATCACCGTGCTGCCCGGCGGCTGGCCGGGCTCGGGCTTCAGCTGCACCACTTTCAGTACACCCGGCACGGCGAGCGTGTCGGTGGTGTCGATGTGGGCCAGGGTGCCGTCCGGCCACGGGCAGTGCACCAGCACGGCGAGCAGTGCGTCACCGTAGTGGTGGTCGATCGCGTAGCGGGCCTGGCCGGTGACGATCGCGCGCGCGTCGACGTCGCCGGCGCCGGCGCTCTGGCCGATCAGCTTGTAGTCCGCCGCGTTCTTCAGCGGCGGCACGCTGGGCGGCAACGCGATCTTGCTGGCGTCCGCGGCCAGGCTGCCGTAGCCGAAGCGACGGCCGTCTGGCGCGATCACCGTGCCGGCGTCGCAGCGCAGGCGGCTGGCCGGCACGCCGAGCCGGCGCGCCGCTGCCTGCAACAGCAGCCAGCGCGCCACCGCGCCGACCTGGCGCAGCTCGTTCCACGCGGCCGGAATCGAGCCGCCGACGCCGCCGAGCTGGCGCCCGTAGGTCCAGCGTGGCTTGCCGTTGTCGTTGTCCACGCCGAGGCCGAGCGCCACCACGCTGACGCGGTTCCAGTCGGCGTCGAGCTCCTCGGCGATGATCCGCGGCAGCGCGGTGGCCACGCCGGTGCCGGTGTCGGGATCGCGCGCGCCGATCAGCACGTTGCCGTCGGCGTCGATGCGCACGTAGGCGCCGAGGTTGTAGAGGTTGTCGCCGAGCATCGCCGGCGGCAGTGGTGCGTCGGCGGCGTCGGCGAGCCGGATGCCGACCACCAGCGCGCCGGCGCTGCCGGCCAGCACCTGCAGGAAACGGCGGCGCGAGAGCCGGATGCCGTGGTCGCTCATGGCCGGCCCGCCTTGCCGGCGGCGGCGCGCTTGATTGCGCGGCGCACGCGGCTCTGGCAGCCGCAGCGGCACAGGTTCGGCAACTGGTCGATGTCGTCGTCGGAAGGGTGCGGCTTGCGCCGCAGCAGGTCGACCCCGGCGATCAGCCAGCCCGGCGTGCAGTAGCCGCAGCCAATCGCGTCCTCGTCGATGAAGGCCTGTTGCAGCGGGTGCAGGCTGCCGTCGTTCGCGGCCAGGCCTTCCACCGTGGTCACCGCCTTGCCGGCCAGTCTGGCCAGCGGCTGGGTGATCGCGGAGACCGCCTTGCCGTCGAGCAGCACCAGGTCGGCGCCGTTCTCGCCATGCTCGCCGCCGTACTTGGTGCCGGTCAGCTGCAGCACGTCGCGCAGGTACCACAGCAGCGGCAGCTGCGGATCGCCGGTGTGGCGGAAGTGCTCGCCGTTGACCTCGAGGTCGACGCCGTCACGCACCTTCTCGGGCACGATGGTGCTTTCCTGGCTGGTCGGCAGGACCTGGGCTTGCACGGGCGCCATCCATCATCTCCCTGAAGTCGATCCGTGCATTGTGGCATTGCTGCCGCCCGCTTAGGGCAGCGTGCGGCTGAACAGGCGGCGCCAGACCATGTAGACGGGCACGCCGGCGGCCATGATCAGCAGGCCGATGCCGGTGTTGCGCGGGTTGTCGCGCAACGACAGCACCATTACCACCGTCACCGCGGCGATGAACAGCAGCGGCAGCCACGGGTAGCCGGGCACGCGGAAGCCGCCGGAGGCGCGGTCGTGGCGGCGATACCAGAACAGCGTGGCCACGCCGATGGCGCAGGCCAGCCAGTCGCCGAAGGTGGCGTAGTCCAGCAACTGGCCGTAGCTGCCCGACAGCGCCAGCACGATGGCCCAGCCGGACAGCAGCAGCAAGGCGGTGTTCGGCGTGCGCCAGCGCGGATGCAGCCGCGCCACCGCGCGGAAGAACAGCCCGTCCTCGCCCATCACCTGCAGCACCCGCGCACCGGCGACCAGGGTGATGTTGCAGAAGCCCAGGGTGGAGATCGCCACGCCCAGCGCGATCACCTTCGCGCCGACCGGGCCGGCCACCTGCTGCATCACGTCCGCCGCCGGCGCGGTGCTGGCGGCGAGTCCGGCGTGGCCGAGCACGGCGAGGTAGGCCACGTTGACCAGCGCGTAGGCGCCGATCACCAGCAGCATGCCCAGGGTCAGCGCGCGCGGCAGCGTGCGTTGCGGGTCGCGCACTTCGCCGGCGAGGTTGTTGAGGTAAGTGAAGCCGGAATACGCGAACAGCACCGGCAGCGCCGCGCCCATGAAGCCGACGCCGCTGCGCGCCGGATCGGCCGCCAGCACCTGGCCGTGCCCGGCGCCGGCGAGGAACAGGCCGCACACCACCAGCACCGCCACCGCCAGCAGCTTGAGCAGGGCGAACAGGTTCTGGATCTGCGCGCCGAGGCGGATGCCGAACAGGTTGATGCCGCTGACGAAGACCAGCGCGCCGACCGTCAGCGGCAGCGCCCACGCCGGCGGCAGCCCGAACAGCGCCGTGGCATAGCTGGCGAAGATCGTCGCCACCGCCGCGGTGGAGCCGGAGTAGATCACCAGCAGCATGGTCCAGCCGAACAGGAAGCCGGCCAGCGGCCCGAACGCCTCGCGCAGATAGACGTAGGTGCCGCCCGCCGAGCTCGGCGTAGCACAGCGCGCCGATCAGGGTGAGCAGGCCGGCGGCCACCCACATCAGCAGCAGCGCCAGCCCCGACTCGGTGCGCTGCGCCACGATGCCGGGGTTGAGGAAGATGCCGCCGCCGATGACGCCGCCGACCACGATCAGGGCGGCGTCCCACGGGCGCAGGCTGCGCACGTAGCCAGGAGTGGTGTCGTTCATGCGGCGGAGGTCACTGGCAAAGGGAGCCGCAGCATGGCGGCCGTCGCGCGGGCGGGCAAGTATTCAGTCCAGCTGAAGCTCACCACGGATGCTCACGGCGCAGGCACCGCCGACGCTGATGCTGCCGTCCGTCGCGTCGCGTACCACCTCGACGCAGCCGTCGCGGCCCACTTCGCGCCCCTGGCTGGCGCCGTAGTGCAGGCCATAACCCGCCGGGTCGCCGATCTCGGCGAGGAAGGCCATGATCGCGGCGTTGGCGCTGCCGGTGACCGGGTCCTCGGGAATGCCGTCGGCCGGGCAGAACGCGCGCACCGCCATGCTCGCCTCGCCCGTCCGCTGCCGGCCGAACACGCTGACACCGACGGCGCCGGCGGCCTGGCAGAGCGCGCCGATCGCGGCCAGGTCGGGCTGCAGCTGCCGCACCGCGGCCTCCTCGTGCAGGTCGCAGACGAACCACCGCGGCCCGTTGTCGATCAGGCGCAGCTGGCTTTCCGCCAGTTCGGCATGCACGGCCCAGCCGAGCCGGGCCCGCTGCTGTGCTGCCACGACCCGCAACGTGGCTGGCGGCGCCTGCACGTGGATGATCCGCCCGCTGCCGCTGCCCTCGACGCGCACCGGCAGCAGCCCGGCCGCGCACTCCTGCAGCAGTTGCCGCTTATCCGGCGGCACCAGCCCGGACTCGATCGCGGCATACGCGCTGCCCACGCTGGGATGGCCGGCGAACGGCAGTTCCTGGCGCGGGGTGAAGATGCGCACGCGGTAGTCTGCCGCGGCGCTGGTCGGCGGCAGCAGGAAGGTGGTTTCGGAAAGGTTGGTCCAGCGCGCGAACGCCTGCATCGTGGCGTCGTCCAGGCCGTCGCCGTCGACCACCACGGCCAGCGGGTTGCCCAGCAGCGGCCTGGCGGAGAACACGTCGAGCTGGATGAAGCGGCGGTTGCGAGGCATGGTGGTTTCCGGTCGGGCAACCGCCCGACGATGGTGCCGGCGGGCGCAGCCGACAAGTGGCAGGCGGCAGCGCCGGCGCCCGGTGCGCCGTCGTTCTTGCCGGCATGGAACTCGTAGTCGAAACGTCGGGCCCATTGCGGCTGTGGCAGTTCGCCGGCAGCTTGCAATCGAGTCCACCCCACACCCCCGTCGCGGCCCCTGAAGACCATCCGCGCTGGCCGCGCGAGTGTGGACCTGCGTGTCTGATCATGGAAGTGTCCGATTACCCGGAATTTCTTGCGGCATGTACCCGCGCGTCGGATGCGCGGAAGCATGATGCCGGGGCATGTGGCAGTGGGCCGCTTACGGGCGGCAGGCCGATTTGCGGCACAATAAGAGGGTTATGCGCCGTGAACAGCCGTTCGCCGGCGCCTGAATTCCCGAATCGAAGCTGCCTGTTCAGACCCCATGACCACCATAAAGCAAGAAGACCTGATCCAGTCCGTCGCCGACGCGCTGCAATACATCAGCTACTACCACCCGGTCGACTACATCAAGAGCCTCGCCGCCGCGTACGAGCGAGAGGAAAGCCCCGCCGCGAAGGACGCGATGGCGCAGATCCTGATCAACTCGCGCATGGCCGCCGAAGGCCACCGGCCGTTGTGCCAGGACACCGGCATCGTCACCGTGTTCCTCAAGGTGGGCATGAACGTGCGCTGGGACGACGCCAGCATGTCGCTGGAGGACATGGCCAACGAAGGCGTGCGCCGTGCGTACATGGACCCGGACAACAAGCTGCGCGCCAGCGTGCTGGCCGACCCGGCCGGCAAGCGCATCAACACGAAGGACAACACGCCGTCGGTGGTCAACATGTCGATCGTGCCGGGCGATACCGTCGAGGTGATCGTGGCGGCCAAGGGCGGCGGCTCCGAGGCGAAGTCGAAGTTCGCCATGCTCAACCCGTCCGACTCGATCGTCGACTGGGTGCTGAAGACCGTACCCACCATGGGCGCCGGCTGGTGCCCACCGGGCATGCTCGGCATCGGCATCGGCGGCACCGCCGAGAAGGCGATGCTGATGGCGAAGGAGGCGCTGATGGAGTCGATCGACATCCAGGAATTGATCGCGCGCGGCCCGGCCAACCGCGCCGAGGAGCTGCGCATCGAGCTGTTCGACAAGGTCAATGCGCTCGGCATCGGCGCGCAGGGCCTGGGCGGCCTCACCACCGTGCTCGACGTGAAGGTGAAGGATTTCCCGACCCACGCGGCGAACCTGCCGGTGGCGATGATCCCGAACTGCGCCGCCACCCGCCACGCGCACTTCGTGCTGGACGGTTCCGGCCCGGTGATGCTTGATCCGCCGTCGCTGGAAGACTGGCCGAAGCTCACCTACGACGCGTCCAAGGGCCGCCGGGTGAACCTCGACACGGTGACCCGGGACGACGTCGCCAGCTGGAAGCCGGGCGAAACCCTGCTGCTCAACGGCAAGCTGCTCACCGGCCGCGACGCCGCGCACAAGCGCATGGTCGAGATGCTCGACAAGGGCGAACCGCTGCCGGTGGATTTCAACGGCCGCTTCATCTACTACGTCGGCCCGGTCGACCCGGTGCGCGAGGAAGTGGTCGGTCCGGCCGGCCCCACCACAGCGACGCGCATGGACAAGTTCACCGAACAGGTGCTGGCGCAGACCGGTCTGCTCGGCATGGTCGGCAAGGCCGAGCGCGGCCCGGCCGCGATCGAGGCGATCAGGAAGCACCGCTCGGTGTACCTGATGGCCGTGGGTGGCGCGGCGTATCTCGTCTCCAAGGCGATCAAGGCCTCGCACGTGGTCGGCTTCGCCGACCTCGGCATGGAGGCGATCTACGAGTTCACCGTCGAGGACATGCCCGTCACCGTGGCGGTCGATTCGGGCGGCAGCTCGGTGCACCAGACCGGCCCGCGCGAATGGCAGGCCCGCATCGGCAAGATCCCCGTCTTTGTTCAATAAAGAAGTGCGCGTAGCGCACGCGTTCACCTCCTCCCCTTTTAGGGGAGGATTGAGGAGGGGTAGCCCAGGGTTGCCGCAAAGCCCAAAAGCGCCACGCAAACACTCGACACACAAGGCAATCTCGACCGTCACGATCAAAAGCCAAGAGCACCCCACCCCAGCCCTCCCCTGCAAGCAGGGGAGGGAGCAGGGCGCGAGGCCCGGGTGGCGTTCGCCTCCTCTCCTTCAGCGACCGAAGGAAGTCCCCTTGCGGGAGGGAGGATTGAGGAGGGGTAGCACACGGTCACCCGAAAGCCCCAAAGTGCCACTCGAAAGCCTTCCGGTCGATGCAGCCTTTGGCGTCGTCACCGAAAGCCCGGAGAACCCCACTTCGACCCTCACCTGCGACCGAAGAAATCCCTTGGAGCAGGCAGGGGAGGGATCAGAAAACCATTCAGACGTCCATACGTCCAAACGCTCCATAAGCCGCTACCCATTGCATTTGCGATGACGCAGCGCAACACTGACCCGATTCCAAATCCCAACCACCGAAAGCGAACCCTCGTGACCCCGCCCAACCCCGCGCCGCTCTCCGCCGACGCCCCCTGGATCGTGATGAAGTTCGGCGGCACCAGTGTCGCCACGCTTCCCCGCTGGCAGAACATCCGCGAACTGGTCGCCAGCCGCCGTGCCGAAGGCGCGCGCGTGCTGGTCGTCGTTTCCGCGCTGACCGGTATCACCGACGCGCTGAAACAGCTGTGCGGCGAGGGCGGGCAGGACAAACGCAAGGCGGCGGCCGGCGCGATTGCGCAACGTCACTACGACCTGCTGGAGCACATGCAACTGGCGTTGCCGGACACGCTCGGCGAGCGGCTGGGCGAACTGGCGCGGCTGGCCGAAGACGGCCCCGCGGCGCGCGGCGAGCTGGCCTGGCAGGCGCAGGTGCAGGCGCACGGCGAACTGATGTCCAGCGCACTCGGCGCGGCGTTCCTCAGCCACAGCGGCCTGCCCACGCAGTGGCTGGACGCGCGCGAGTGCCTGGCGGCGGTCGCGTTGCCGAGCCAGAACGAGCGCACCCGGCTGCTGTCGGCAATGGTCGAGGCGAAGCCGGACCCGGCTTTGAATGCGCGACTCGCCGCGCTGGGCGAGGTGTTCATCACCCAGGGCTTCATCGCACGCGAACAGCATGGCCGCACCGTGCTGCTCGGCCGCGGCGGCTCGGACACCTCGGCCGCGTACTTCGGTGCGCTGCTGAAGGCGCAGCGGGTGGAGATCTGGACCGACGTGGCGGGCATGTTCACCGCCAACCCGCGCCAGGTGCCGGGCGCGCGCCTGTTGCAGCGGCTGGATTACGAGGAGGCGCAGGAAATCGCCTCCACCGGCGCCAAGGTGCTGCACCCGCGTTGCCTGTCGCCGCTGCGCGAACCGCGCGTGCCGCTGTTGATCAAGGACACCAACCGCCCCGAGCTCGAGGGCACGGTGATCGGTCCCGAGGTGCGCGCGCACGCACCCAGCGTGAAGGCGATCAGCGCGCGCAAGGGCATCACCCTGGTCTCGATGGAGTCGGTGGGGATGTGGCAGCAGGTCGGCTTCCTCGCCGACGTGTTCGCCCAGTTCAAGAAGCATGGCCTGTCGGTGGACCTGATCGGTTCGGCCGAGACCAACGTCACCGTGTCGCTCGACCCCACCGAGAACCTGCTCGATTCCGACGCGATCGCTGCGCTCGCCAGTGACTTGGCCAAGGTGTGCCGGGTCAAGGTGATCGCGCCGTGCGCGGCAATCACCCTGGTCGGCCGCGGCATGCGCTCGCTGCTGCACACCTTGTCCGGCGTGCTGGCCGAGTTCGGCCAGTTGCGCGTGCACATGATTTCGCAGTCGTCGAACAACCTGAACCTCACTTTCGTGGTGGACGAGGAAGTGGTCGATGCGCTGCTGCCGCACCTGCACGACCTGCTGATCGGCGCCGGCGCGCTGCGAACCGACGACAGCGCGTTGTTCGGCCCCAGCTGGCAGATGCTGTATGGCGGCGGCGAAGTCGTTCCAGCGGTGCCGGCGTGGTGGCGCGAGGCGCAGCGGTCGCGCCTGCTGCAGCTGGCCGCCGAAGCCACGCCGCGCTACGTCTACCACCTGCCCACGGTGCGCCAGCAGGCGCGCGAGCTGAAGTCGCTGGCGGCGGTGGACCGTTTCCACTACGCGGTAAAGGCGAACACCCATCCGGCGATCCTGCGCGCGCTGGCCGAGGAGGGCTTCGCGTTCGAATGCGTCTCGCCCGGCGAGCTGGTCGCGGTGGGCGCGATCGTGCCGGAAGTGGCGCCGCCGCTGTTCACGCCGAACTTCGCCCCGCGCGAGGACTACGTGCTGGCCCTGGGCATCGGCGCCACCGTCACGCTCGATGCGCTGCACCCGTTGCAGCACTGGGGCGAATTGTTCCGCGGCCGCGAGATCGTGCTGCGGATCGACCTGGGCCGCGGTCTGGGCCATCACGAAAAGGTGCGTACCGGCGGCAGTGGCAGCAAGTTCGGCCTGCCGCTGGATCAGCTCCCGTTGTTCCTGCAGCTGGCCGAGACGCATGGCGTCAGCGTGCGCGGCCTGCATGCACACCTGGGTTCGGGCGTGCTCGATGCCGCGCATTGGGGCGAGGTGTACGCGCAGCTGGCCAGCCTGGCCGAGCGCATCGGCAGCGTGGTGTTCCTCAATATCGGCGGCGGGCTCGGCGTGCCGGCGCATCCGGGTGAGGCGCCGCTGGACATCGCCGCGCTCGACCGTGCGCTGCGCGAGGTCAAGGCGGTCTATCCGCAATATCAGCTGTGGATCGAGCCGGGCCGCTACCTGGTGGCCGACGCCGGCGTGCTGCTGACGCGGGTGACCCAGCAGAAGGACAAGGGCGGCTTCCGCTACCTCGGCGTCGACACCGGCATGAACAGCCTGATCCGCCCCGCGCTTTACGACGCCTGGCACAAGATCGTCAACCTGAGCCGGCTGGGCGAACCGGCCACGGCGCTGTACCAGGTGGTCGGTCCGATCTGCGAGTCGGGCGACGTGCTGGGCACCGACCGCCGCCTGCAGGAGGCACAGGAGGGCGACGTGATCCTGATCGCGCAGGCCGGCGCCTATGGCAAGGTGATGTCCTCGCACTACAACCTGCGCGACGAGGCCGACGAAGTGGTGATCGAAGCCTGACCCGGGGTTCGCCTGGTTTGCCTGTCCATGGGGGTGGGCGAAAGTCGCAGGATCGTCGTTTGTCCCGCCCTTTGCCTGCCGAAAGCCATCGGACCGGTACCGCTCGAAGCTAGAATCAGCCTGTTCGCTCCGGTGATGCGGGCGATGGAGAAAGATGTGAGCCACACGATCCAGCCGCGCCTGACCCAGGTATTCCGCTTCGTGCGCTGCAGCTACGCCGACGGCGTGGCCGAGTTGGCGTATGCGTTCGACGATGGCGAGGAACTGGTCGAGCGCATCCGTTTCCCGCAGGCGCCGGCGCTGCCGGCCGCGCGTGCGGCGGCGTTCGACGCCGCCTTGAAGCTGCTGCACCTGATCGCCGGCGTCAGCTACTACAAGGCCGGCGTGCCGCCGCAGATCGAGCTGGCCGATGGCCCGCTCGACGATGCCACCGCCGAGCTGCTGGACCAACTGTATCTGCACGGCCTGGCCGAGTTTGCCTATCGCAACGGGTTGGATCTGCGTGGTCGGATCGCCTTTCCGCGCCTTGGCGTGGAAAGATCGGCAAGTTCGCGTGGTGGCAGTGCGCCCTCGGTCGGCGCGCTCGATCTGCCCAGGCGTACCCTGGTGCCGATCGGCGGCGGCAAGGATTCGCTGGTGGCGGTGGAGGCGATCAAGGCCATCGGCCGCGAGGCGACCGCGGTGTGGGTCGGCAATTCCGCGCTGATCGCGGCCTGCGCCGAACGCACCGGGCTGCCCACGCTGAACATCCAGCGCGAGCTGGCGCCGGGCCTATTCGAGCTGAACCGGCTGGGCGCGTGGAACGGGCATATCCCGGTGACCGCGGTGAACTCGGCGATCCTCGCCGTGGCGGCGATCCTGTACGGCTACGATTCGATCGCCTTTGCCAACGAACGCTCCGCCTCGGCAGCCACGCTGGAATACGACGGCCAGCAGGTGAATCACCAGTGGAGCAAGAGCCTCGCGTTCGAGCGCCTTCTGGGCGACTGGCTGCACAGCCACGTCGCCGCCGATCTCGACTACTGCTCGCTGCTGCGACCGTATTCGGAGCTGGCGATCACCCGCGCGTTCGCGAAACTGACGCCGTACTTCGACGTGTTCTCCAGCTGCAACCGCAACTTCAAGCTGCTCGGCCCGAAGCCGGTCGACCGCTGGTGCGGGCAGTGCCCGAAATGCCACTTCGTGTTCCTGGCGCTGGCGCCGTTCCTGCCCAAGCCGCGGCTGCTGGCGATCTTCGGTCGCAACCTGCTCGACGATGAAACGCAGGCCGCCGGTTTCGACGCGCTGCTGGAATACCAGGACCACAAGCCGTTCGAATGCGTGGGCGAGGGCGCCGAGGCGCGCGCCGCGATGTACGCACTGAGCCAGCGGCCGGAATGGCAGGAAGACGCACTGGTCGAACGTTTCCGCAGCGAGATCCTGCCGCAGCTCGATGTCGCACAGTTGGCACTGGAGCCGTGGCTGGAACCGTCGCCGGAGCATCGCGTGCCGGTCCGACTGCAGGCGGCACTGGCGGCGATCGGTTGATGCGCATCGCTGACCTGGCCGATCGCCGGGTGGCGATCTGGGGTTTTGGGCGCGAAGGTCACGCGGTCATCAAGGCCCTGCGCGTGCGGTTGCCGGGGCAGCCGTTGACCTTGTTCTGCAGCGCCGCCGAAGTCGACGCCGCGCGCGCGTTCGATGCCGCGCTCGAGGTTGTCGCCGGCGAACCGGATGCAGCGACGCTGGGCCAGTTCGACGTGGTGGTGAAATCGCCCGGCATCTCGGCCTACAAACCGGCGTTGCTCGCGGCGCGGGCGCAGGGCACGCAGTTCACTTCCGGCACTGCGCTGTGGTTCGGCGAGAACCCGGATGCGCGCGTGATCGCGGTTACCGGCACCAAGGGCAAGAGCACCACCAGCGCGCTGATCGCGCATCTGGCACGCGCGCTTGGCGTGCGCACCGCGCTGGCGGGCAATATCGGCCTGCCGTTGCTGGAGCTGCTCGATCAGCGTGCGGACCTGTGGGTGATCGAACTGTCCAGCTTCCAGACCGGCGAAGCCGGCCCGCTGGAACTGGGCGTGATTACCAGCCTGTACGAGGAACACCTGGACTGGCACGGCTCGCGCGAGCGCTACGTGGCGGACAAGTTGAAGCTGGCTGACGTGTCGCGCCATCTGCTGGTGAACGCCTTGCAGCCGAATCTGCTGGCCCTCACCGGCTCACATCCGCAGCGCCTGCTGTTCGGCCAGGCCGAAGGCTGGCACGTTGCAGGCGAGGTCATCTGCCGCGGCACGCAACAGGTATTCCCCGTGGCGCAACTGGCCGCGCCCGGCCTGCACAACGCCTTGAACGCCTGCGCCGCGCTGGCTGCGCTGGAGGTGATCGGCATGGATGCGCTGGCCGCCGCGCCGTCACTGGCAAGCTTCCGCCCGCTGCCGCACCGCCTGCAGCCGCTGGGCGAACACGACGGCTGGCATTGGGTCAACGACTCGATCAGCACCACGCCGCTGGCCACGCTGGCCGCGCTGGAAAGCCTGCACGGTCGCACGGTAACCGTGCTGGTCGGCGGCCACGACCGCGGGCTGGACTGGACGCCGTTCGTCGAGGCGATGCGCAACGCCCCGGCGCACGCGATCGTCTGCATGGGCAGCAACGGCGCGCGCATCGCCGAAGCCTTGCGCGCAGCAGGCGTCGCCTGTCCGTTGACCCTGGTCGACAACCTGGCAGCGGCGGTCGCCGAGGCCAGGGCCTGCACCCCCGCTGCGGGCGTGATCCTGCTTTCGCCAGGAGCGCCCAGCTTCGATCAGTTCAAGGACTATGCGGAGCGGGGGCGGCGGTTCAGTGCCTTGGCCGGTTTCGATTCGGCCGGGATCGCCAGCATCGACGGGCTGGGTATCGAGGGAGCGCAGGGCGGCTGAATCCCTGCGCAGGCTGCTGTCGGCGACGCATCCCGGGAAAGCCACAAAACCTGCCGCTGCCGGGCCGATACCTCACGCAAGATAGGCACGCTGCGCTCCCGCTGATTTCCCGTCCCATACATGCCGCCTGGCCACGCACCAGCAAGGATGAGTCGCCATGAAATTTTGCATCGCTGCGCTTGGACTGCTGGCGCTGTGCACCAGCGTGCAGGCGAAGACCCCGGTCTGGCAGCCTGCTGCCGGGCACACGCAGGTATCGATATGGCCGGGTGCGGCGCCGGATCTGCAGCCGGTGCCCGGGCCGGAAACGGCGACGGTGAGCGAGAAGCTGCTGGCGGGCAAACCGGTGACGGCGGTGACCAATGTCACGCGGCCCACCATGACGGTGTATGCGCCCACAGGGAAGAATACGGGCACGGCGGTTGTCGTGATTCCCGGCGGCGGTTTCCAGATCCTTGCCATCGACCTGGAAGGCACCGAGACCTGCGACTGGCTGAACTCGCGTGGCATCACCTGCGTGCTGCTGAAGTATCGCGTACCGAGCCTGCCTTACGACTGGAAGTGCGATTGCCGTCCGCACAACTTCGCCTTGTCGGTGTCCTCGTTGCAGGATGTGCAGCGGACGATGCGGCTGGTGCGTTCGCAAGCCGCCGCGCTGCACGTCGATCCGCACAGGATCGGCGTCCTGGGCTACTCGGCCGGTGGTTTCCTGGTGGCGGAGATCAGCACGAACTTCGATCGCCACCTGTATGCGCCGGTGGATGCGGCCGACCGGGAAAGCGCACGACCGGATTTCGCCATGCCGATTTATCCGGGGCATCTCGCCACGGATGATGACAAGTTGAATCCCAACGTGCCGGTCTCCAGCAAAATGCCACCGACGTTTCTGGTTCAGGCGGAAGACGATTACGTGGATGGCGTGAATCAGTCGCTGGTCTACTACACGGCACTGGCGAAGGCGAAGGTGCCGGCGGAAATGCACCTGTATGCGCATGGTGGCCATGCCTTCGGTTTGCGTCCCACCGCGAACCCGATCACCGGCTGGTCGAAGCTGGCCGAAGCGTGGCTGCACACGATCGGCATGGTGCAGGACTGAGCATGGTCGGGCGCGCATGTCCTGTGGGTAGGCGGATTCAGCGCGCGTAGCGTACCGGTGGCTCGTTGACGCTTGAACCGGTGTCGAGCCTGATGTGCTGGCGCAGCCATGCGGCGAATTCGGCTTCAGTCAGGCTGCCTTCGGCGAGGGCGAGATACTGCGGATACAGCTCTAGGTCATCGGCAGCCAGGACACCCCCGTTGAGCATGATGAAGGTTTCGCAAGCCACGGCCGCCGTGCGCTTGTTGCCGTCGACGAAGGGGTGATTGCGGGCCAGGCCGAAGGCGAGACTGGCGGCCAGGTCGGCAAGATCAGGCGGCGGATCGCCATAGGCATGCGCTTGCTGCGGGCGGGCTAGCGCCGAGTCCAGCAGGTGTTCATCGCGCACGCCGATGCCGCCGCCATGTTCGGCCAACTGGCGTTCGTGGATCGCGATGGCGAGTGGTCGTTCGATCCAGATGATCATGTTCATCTGCCTATTGCGCCAGCTTGTGCAGCAAGGTGCGCCGCTTGCGCATCACTTCCTCGGCCACTTCCATCTGCCTGGCCAGGGTGGGGTCGTAGGTGGTGAGGCGGATGCCGTCGGGGGTTTCCAGGGCGAACAGTTCGTCGCCTTTTTCCAGGCGCAGGCGGGCCAGCAGTTCGCGCGGCAGGATGACGCCGGCGGAGTTGCCGATGGTGGTGATCTTCAGCTTCATGGCGGTCTCCATGGTTTGTTATAACGCATGTTATACATTAGGCCATGGCCTGGGCGCAACGCCCGCGACATGGCGGGTTATGCTCCTTCCCCCGCCTGCGCAGGCCCGAAACGGGAAGGGAGAAAACATGGAGCCGACAGAGCATCCGGATGGCGAGACCGCGGCAGAGAAGATCACCCGGCGGATTCAGGAGCTGGGGGATTGGCGGGGCGAGATGCTCGCGCGTGTCCGCCAGCTCATCCACGAAGCCGACCCCGGGATCCTAGAGGAATGGAAATGGGCCAAGCCGACGTCAGGGGGAACGCCGGTGTGGTCGCATGACGGCATTGTCTGCACCGGGGAGTCGTACAAGCAGTATGTGAAGCTGACCTTCGCCCGCGGTGCCGCCATCAGCGACCCGAAGAAGCTTTTCAACGCCAGTCTGGAAGGGAACGCGCGGCGTGCGATCGACTTGCGCGAAGGCGAGCAGGTCAACGCCACTGCCTTCAGGCAACTCATCCGCGCCGCGGTGGCGGCCAATGGCGCAGCGCTTGCCCAGCGGGCAGCCAGGAAGAAGTAGGTCCTGGTTGCCGGCCGGTTTTCTGGCGGAGTCGCCTGTGGCCACAACCGCTCGAGCACCACGCAAAAGGGCCGCAGTTGCATGCGGCCCTTAGTTTTCAGCGGTGGCAAACGCCTACCAGATCTTTACCCGATCCTTCGGCGCCAGGTACAGCTTCTCGCCCGGCTTCACGTCGAAGGCGGGATACCACTGGTCAAGGTTGCGCACGGTTTCGGCGCGGAAGTCGCCGGGCGCGTGCACGTCGGTGGCCAGGCGCTGGCGCAGGGCGGCGTCGCGGATCTTGCCGCGCCAGGTCTGGCCGAAGGCGAGGAAGAAGCGCTGGTCGCCGGTCAGGCCGTCGATCACCGGGGCTGGCTTGCCGCCGAACGACTTGTGGTACGCGAGGTAGGCGATGGTGAGGCCGGAGACGTCGGCGATGTTCTCGCCCAGGGTCTGCTCGCCGTTGACGTGCAGGCCGGGCAGCGCTTCGTACTGGTCGAACTGTTTCGCCAGTTGCTGGCCGGCGGCCTTGAAGTGGGCCAGGTCTTCCGGCGTCCACCAGTTCGCCAGGCGGCCTTCGGCGTCGAACTCCGCGCCCATGTTGTCGAAGCTGTGGCTGATCTCGTGGCCGATCACCGAACCGATCGCGCCGTAGTTGGCGGCGGCATCGGCATGCGGGTCGAAGAACGGCGGCTGCAGGATCGCGGCGGGGAAGTTCAGCGCGTTCTGCAGCGGCAGGTTCAGCGCGTTGACGGTTTGCGGGGTCATCCACCATTCGCCCTTGTCGACACGCTGGCCGAGCTTGGCGCGCTGGTGTTCGTACTCGAACTTGTCGGCGCGCAGGTGGTTGCCGAGTGCGTCGTCGGCACGGATCTGCAATGAGCTGTAGTCGCGCCAGCTGTCCGGGTAGCCCACGCCGACGCGCAGGGTGGCGAGCTTGGCCTTGGCTTTTTCGCGCGTGGCCGGGGTCATCCAGCTCAGGGTGTCGATGCGGTCGTTGAAGGCAGCGATCAGGTTCTTCACCAACTGCTCGATTTCCGCCTTCGACGACGCCGGGAAGTAATGCTTGACGTAGAGCTGGCCCACCGCGTCACCAAGGTCGCCGCTGGTGGCGCCGACCGCGCGCTTCCAGCGCGGCTGCTGCTGCGGCGTGCCCTGCAGGGTGCGGCCGTAGAAGTCGAAGCTGAGGTCGGCATAGGCCTTCGGCAGCAGGCCGGCGCTCTGGTTGATGGTGTGGAAGAGCAGCAGGTCCTTCCACGCCTGCAGCGGCTCACTGGCGGTCAGCGCCGACAAGCCGGTCACTGCATTCGGCTGCCAGGTGTCGATCTGCTGCTGGCCGTCCAGGCCGGCGGCCTTGAAGTAGCCGGCCCAGTCGAGGCCCGGCGCCTTCCGCGCGAAGTCGGCCATGCGCCAGAGGTTGTTGGCCTTGTGGATGTCCTGGCTGTCGAGCAGGTCCGTCTGCGCCTTCGCGATCTTGGTCTCCAGGTCGAGGACGGTTCTTGCCTTGGCCGCTGCGTCGGCGATGCCGGCCTGCTTCAGCAGGACGCCGATGTAGGTCAGGTACTTGCCGCGCGTTGCCAGCATGTGCGGGTCGCTGGACAGGTAGTAGTCGCGGCTGGGCATGCCCAGGCCGCCCTGCAGCAGATAAGCGATGTTGTGCGAGGGATCTTCCAGCCCCTGCGTCACGAACAGGCCGAACAGGTTCTGGGTGTGAAAGTGGGTGGCGTTGATCGGGTCGACGTCGGCGCGCAGGCGGCTGCCCAGCACGCGGGCGAGGTCCTCGCGCGAGCTGATCGCGTCGATCTGCGCCAGCTCCGGCTTGAGCGGGGCCAGGCCGTGCTGCTCGATGGTGGCGGTGTCCATCCACGCGGCGTAGTAGTCGGCGATCCTGCGCGCGTTGCTGCCGGCGGGCGGGTGGCTGGCACTGGCGTTGCGGATCAGCTCGGCGGTGTCTTTCTCGGCCCGTTCGAACACCTTGAGGAAGGTGCCGGTGCTGGAACGGTCGGCGGGAATCTGCGCGGTCTTCAGCCACTGGCCGTTGGCGTAGCGGAAGAAATCGTCGCCCGGCTTCACGCCATGGTCGATGCCGGCCAGGTCGATGCCGGAAGGCGGGCTGGCCGGTGTCGCCGCCCATGCCGCAGGGCTGCACAGGATCGCCGTCGCCAGTACCCATCGGATGCGTTGCATGCTGGTTCCTCGGTCTTTGGAAACGTCCACGATAGTCCGCTGCGGCGGCCTTGTGGGCATGACCTATGGACTACGCCGGCAGGTCAGCATTGCTCGCGACGGCTATTTCTCGATGCGGTAGTTGAGGCTGGCGCGGCTGAACTCGGTGGCCTGCTGCGCCTCGAAGTTCCAGCGCTTGCTGAGGCGGTAGCGCAGGGTGATCACCTCGCCCGGCTCGAACAGGCCCACGCCGTAGCTGAGGTACAGCCGCGGCGACAGGTACTTGCCCACGGTGAACGCCGAGCTGCCGCCGAGCGCCGCGTTGTTGGCCACGCCGACATCGTCCACGCCCAGCTTCGCGCCGATGCTTTTGGCCAGCAGGTTGCCGGCGGCCGAGCCGAGCGCCTGCGCGGCCGCGCCCACCATGTCGCCTTCGCCGCCCTTCACCTGCGACAGCGGCTTGCCGGTGACCAGGTAGGACAGCGCGTCGGACTGCTCCATCAGCGGGTTGGAGAACACGGTGAGGATCGGTCGCTGCGCGGTGCCGGAGACCAGCAGGCCCACTTCCTGGCCTTCGTCGATGGTGGCGTTCGGGTTGAGCTTGCGCACCGCGCGGATGTTCAGGCCCGGGTTGTCAATCGGCGTGCTGGCGAACAGCAGCTGGCCGCGCTGGATCTGCAGGTTCTGGCCGTAGGCCTTGTAGGTACCGTTGACGGTGAGCTGGCCTTGCCCGATGGTGGCGCGGCCAGGGCGTTCGATCACGGTCAGCGTGCCGCCGACGCGGCCGTCCAGGCCCATGCCGACGACATGCGTCTTGCGGCCGAGATCGACCTTGACCACGGCGCTCAGTGGCAGCTTGCTGGCGGCTTCCTGCTGCTGTTTCGCATCGACCACCACCACGTCGGGCGAAGCCCGGGTGGCGTCGGTGCCGTGCAGTTTGTCCGCGTTGATGTCGGCGCTGTCGATGCCGAGCGCGCCGCCGATGTCGATGCCGTTGGCGTCCTGCTTCACGGTGAGGTCGGGCGAGATCACCACCTTGGCGGCGGGGATGTCGGCGGCGGTGAACTGGCTGCCCTTGAGTGTCAGATGCGTTTGTGCGCCGGTGCCGAGGCCGGCACTGCCGTCGATGGCCAGCGCGCCGGCACCCGATGTCAGCTGGCCGTGGATCAGGAACTGCCGCGCATCGGCGGTGCTGATCGTGAGCTGGCCCTGGCTCAGCTTGAGTCCGGCTGAAGGCAGCTCGGCGGCAAGACCGCTTACGTCAGCCTGGCCGCTGATCGCCGGCTGCTTGAGCGTGCCGGCGAAACGGAAGTTGCCGTCGATGCCGCCCTTGACGTTGGCTACCTCGCTGCTGAACAGCTCGATGAAGGCGAGCTTGTTCAGGCGCAGGTCGAGCTGGCCGCCCAGTGCCTGCCGCGCGCCGGTGAGCGTGACCTGACCGTCGATGCGACCGCCGTCGTCGAGACCGCCATGCACCTCGATGCGCTGGCTGGCGGGTGCGAGGTCGGCGGTCAGGCGCAACTGGTCGTAGCGCAGCAGGGGCTCGTCGGCACGGTCGATGTAGCTGATGCTGCCCTGTGTCGAGCTGATCGACGCGTTTCCGCTGAGCGCACCGGCGGCGCTGCGATGGATCCTGCCGCTGCCTTCGATGCTGCCGTCGGCCCGTATCGGCAGGTCGGCGTTGCCGCTGGCGTTCAGCAGCAGCGCCAGCGGCAGCGCCTGCAGCCGGTAGCTGGCGTCGAGGTTGCCGCGTTTGTCCCGTTGTGCAGTCACGCACAGCTGCGGGTCGCCGGCGCTCAGGCACAGTTCGGACAGGCTCATCGCCCCGGCGTTGTAACTGAGCCGGGCGGGTTGCCGCAGGTGCCAGCCGGGCATGCCCTGCGGTTCCAGATCGAGCGTGGAGAGCGTGCCGTTCCAGGCCGCTCCCTTCAGTGCACCGTGCAGGGCGAGCGAGCCGGAGAGCTGGCTGCCACGGGCCTCGACATCAAGCCGATGGTCGCCCTGGCTGCCTTCGGCGAGCAGGTGGAGCTGCTGGAACTGCAGGCCCTGCAGGTACGCGCCGCGGGTTTGCAGATCCAGCTTGCCGGCCGGACGGCTGATGTCGGGGATGCCGACGATCAACTGCAGCGCGTCCACTTTCTGTTGCTGCCAGGCCAGCGACTGGCCGTGCAGCTGGCCGTTGAGGCTGAGCCCGGGCTGCCTGCCACGGATGTTAAAATGGCCGTCCAGACGTCCGCCAGCATCCGGAAGCCAGTCGCCCAGCGAGGCGATCGCCAGCTGCAGGTCGGCGTCGTTGCTGGTGCCGGGACGGGCTGCCAGCTTCACCGTGCTGCCGCCGGAGGCGAGCTCGAGCTGGCCGTCGATCACCTCGCCGGGCGACAGGTGCAGTTTGCCGTGGCCGCCGATCGCGCGCTCGCGCAGCTTGCCCGTCAGCTGGCGGATCTCCAGCGTGGCATCGGCGCCATTCTTCGGCAGGCTGCCGCTGCTGGCGATGTCGAAATCCAGCGCGCCGTTCCAGCCGGCGAACAGCTGGCCGGGGTCGAACTGGTCGGCGGTGGCCGCGGCCCGCCATGCCAACACTGGCTGCAGGGTCAGCGTGCCGTATGCCTGCAGGTCGCCTTGCGCCTGTTTCAGTTGCAGCGTGTGCAGGGTGACCTGTTGCGGCGTGCCGTCGAGGTTCAATGCCAGCTTCGCGGGTTTGCCTGGCGGGCCAATCTCGACGTCGCCCTCGGCGTGGTATCGGTCGGCGTTGCCGCTGGCCTTGAGCGCGCCGCGGCTGGCCAGCGCCTGGCCGGCCAGGTCCGCCGGTAGCAGCAGGTCGTTCCAGCGGATGTCGAGTTGCGCGCTGAGCGGGCTGGCGGCGAGCTGCACAGTGCCACTGGCTTCCACGTTGCCCTTGATCTGCGGCGAGCCCAGCTTGAGCTGCTGCAGGTCGAGCGTGTCGTAGTCGTGGCTGAACTGCGCGCGCAGCGGCTGCAGCAGCAACCGGTAGTCGTTGAGATCGAGCCGGCCGTCGAGCGTGCCGCCGTAGCGGTCGCCGCGCCCCTGCACGGCGATGGCCAAGGCCTTCAGCGAGCTGTTGCCGAGTAACGGTTTCGGGTCGAAGCGCGGCGCATCGAGCTGGCCGGTCCAGGCGTAGTCGCCGGACTGGATCAGGTCCACCCGCAGTCGGGCCACGGCCGGCGCCGTGAGCCGGAGGTCGAGTTGCGCCCGCTTGCCATCGCTGTGCGCATCGAGGTCGCCGGCGTAGTTGGTGTTGCCGATCTTCCAGGCGAAGGCGGCCTTGCCGTTGCCCTGGTAACGCGTGCCGATCGCCAGCTTGCCATCGAGGCTGGCGTGGCCGTCGGGCGCCTGCAGTACCAGCTGGCGCAGTTCAATGCCGCGATCGGTCCAACTGCCGGCCAGGTCGAGCCGGCTGGAGACGAACAGCGGCTGGCCGTCCCGCGTCAGCTTCACCGCGCCCACATGCGCGCGGTCGAGGATCAGTTCGATCGGTGGCTGCAACGAGAAACTGCCTGAGCTGGCGGTGTCGTGCGGCGCAGACTTGGGCAGGGCGATCTCGACGTCGTCGACATCCAGCGTGAGTACATGCAGACGCCTGACCAGCAAGGGCCAGAAGCGCAGATCCAGATGCGCCTTGGCCACGGTCACCACGGTGCCCTTGCCGTTGTCGTAGTGGATGCCAGCCAGGTCCAGCGGACCAAGCAGGCGGCCTTGCGCCTGTTGTACCTGCAGCGCGCCGTTGGTGGCGGCCTGGGTCCGCGCCAGCGCGAAGCGCAGGCCGGAACCGGTGCCGAGCAGCCACCACAGTGCCGCCGTCAGCACCAGCAGCAAGGTGGCGAACGCGATCGCTGTGCGCTTGAGCCACTTCATGCCGTCAGCCTGCTCCATCGTTGGTTTCTGCCAGGGAGAAGCCGGGAAGAGGGGATGCAGTATTGACGAAGAGCGCCCCCTCCCCGACCCTCCCCTGCGTTGCAGGGGAGGGAGGAAGACGGGAGCTGGCCGATGCCGTCTTCATCACAGATCCGGCCCGATCACCAGGTGCAAGCGGATGCCGTGTGCGCGATCGTCGTGGATCGGCGTGCCCAGGTCGAGGCGGATCATGCCTACCGGCGAGCGCCAGCGCAGGCCCAGGCCGGCGCCGATCTTCGGCCGGTAGTCGGTGCCGCTGAACGCGTTGCCGGCGTCGATGAAGGCGGCCATGCCCCAGTTGCGGGTGAAGTAGTGCTCAACCTCGGTGCTGGCGACCAGCAGGTGGTGGCCGCCGATGACGCGATCGGCGCTGTTGCGCGGGCCGATCGCCTGGTAGCCGTAGCCGCGCACCGAGCGGTCACCGCCGGCGAAGAAGCGCAGCTGCGGGGGCAGTGCGGCGAAGTCATCGGTCCAGGTGATGCCGGCGCTGCCGCGCAGGATCAGCCGGTTGCGCTGGCGCGTGCCGAATGCGCGGATCCATTTCGCGTCGGCGGTCAGTTCGCTGAAGCTGGCGTCGGACAGCAGGCTGCCGGCGGTACTGCGCGCGGCCACGCTGAGCAGCCAGCCGCGGCGCGTGAAGTCGGGATTGTCGGTCTGCTTGCGGGTCAGCGCGGCTTCGCCGAACACCAGCGTGCTGTGGCCGTGCTCGATGCCGGGTGTGTTGTCCGGTTCGTTGCCGCGCTTGCCCACGGTGAAGGTGCCGGACAGCACGTGCACGCCCAGGGTGCGGGTCCAGCCGTGCCACTGGCGGGTCTCGTTGCCGACCAGTTCCAGCGTGCGCGATTGCGAGGTGGCGGTGTTGGCGTCGCGGAAGTTCGCGCCGACGTTGTAGTTGCGCTGGTTGTCGCCGGGCAGCGGGATCGAGTACAGCGTGGACAGCGTCTTCAGCTTCTGCGCCACCACCAGTTCGTTCTTCCACTTGTGCCCGCGCCGGTTGACCCAGCGCCGCTCCATCCCGCCGCGCACGCCGAAGCCGGTGTCGGTGCCGATGAACGGGCCGCCGGTGTAGATCGTGCGCTTGGCCGGCGCCAGCTGCACGGTGATGTCGACCACGCCGTTCTTTGCCTGGTCCACGTCCGGCTGCACGTTGACCACCGCGAAATAGTCCGCGCCGTTCAGCGCCTGCTGCAGTTCCAGCAGCTGGTTCTGCGAAAAATAGTCGCCGGATTTGAACGGCACGTAGCGGTCGAGAAAGCCGTCCTTGAACTGCGAGCCGTCGAAGTGCACCTGGCCGTAGCGGTAACGCGGGCCTGCCTGCCACGCCAGCTTGATCGCCGCGCTGTGGTCGGCGCGGCTGACTTCGACCCGATGGGTGAGCAGGCGGGCGTCGAGGAAGCCGTTGGCGGTGAGCTGCGCGCTGAGCACGTCGCGCGCCGCGTCGTAGGCGCCGTGATTCAGAGGCTTGCCCTTGAGTCGTTCGATCGCGCGTTTCGCGCGGCGCAGCGGGGCGAGCTGCGCCGCCTCCTTGTCCAGTTGCACGTCGACCGAGGTGACCTTGACCGGCTCGCCCGGCTGCACGTGCAGGGTCACCCGCCAGTCCTTGCCGACCTGCTGCAGGTCGCCGGTGACGCTGGCGTCGTAGTAGCCGTACGGCTGCAGCGCGGACTGCAGCTGGCCGGGAGCGCGTTCGTACAGGCGCCGCAGCTGGGCCGCGCTGACATCGCGGGTGGCGTATTGCGACAGCTCCACGCCGGCGATCGCCGCCGACTTCAGTGGCTCGGCAATGCCATCCACCAGCAGCTGCACGCCGGCATGCGCTTGCGCTGCGGACAGCAGCAGAAGCAGCAGGCTCAGGCGTCGGGGAAGGCGGCGCATGCGTGGGGTTCCGTCCTCGGATCGTTTTCTGGTTCGAGGCAGAGCTTAACCAACCCGGTGTTGGCTCCGTATGAAGCCTGCTGGATCGGCAGGCAGCGGGACCAGCATCACGTGCGCGCCTCGCTGGTGCGGCCGTGCCGCATCAGCCGGTCTTGTCGCCGGACTTGTGCGCGATCCACGCACCGATCACCGCCGAGACGTACGGGATCGACTGCGCGGCAAGGATGAACATCCACAAGGTGCCTTCGATGTAGCGCGTGCCGTAGCCCAGCGCCATGCCGACGATGCACAGCATCAGCGCCACCGCCATCAGCCCTTCCTCGCGCACCGGGGCGAACGCGGCGAAACTGCTGCCGCCCATGCGCCGGCTCTTGGCGGTGACCACGAACGAGGTCTTCTGGCGGGTCAGCCCGTGCAGGATGCCGCGGGCGATGGCGTGGCTGAGGCCCATGCTGGCCAGCGAGGCCATCAGCGTGTCGTACCAGCTGCACGGCACGCGGGCGCGGTACAGCACGATGCCGAAGATCGCCTTGGCGAAGAAGAAGCCGATCACCGGGATCAGGAACAGCTGCATTGGCAGGCTGAAGTACTGCGGGAAGGCGATCATGCCCGCGGTCCAGAACAGCGCCATCAGGGTGAAGACCAGGTGCAGCGCGTCGGCGAACCAGCTGAACCAGCCGGTGAGGAAGTGGAAGCGCTGGCCGGCGGAAAGCGGCCCTCGCTGCGTCATCCAGTTCCAGCGGCCCTTGAGGATCTGCATGGCGCCGAACGCCCAGCGGTAGCGCTGGCTCTTGTACGCCTTGAAGTCGGCCGGGGTCAGCCCCTTGCCCATCAGCTCGTCGACGTAGACGAGCTCGTAGCCGGCGTGCATCAGGCGCAGGCCGAGCTCGGCGTCCTCGCAGATGGTCCACTCGGACCAGCCGCCGGTACCTTCCAGCGCGCTGCGCCGGACCATGGTCATGGTGCCGTGCTGGATGATCGCGTTGCGCTCGTTGCGGTGGTGCATGCCGATGCGGAAGAAACCGTCGAACTCCCACGCGGTCATGCGACGGAAGCGGTTGTGCTCGAAGTCGCGGTGCGCCTGCGGGCATTGCACCACCGCCACCTTCGGGTCGTGGAAATGACCGGTGAGGGTGGCCAGCCAGTCCGCCCGCACCACGTAGTCGGCGTCGATCACCGCCACCACGTCGGCCTCGGGCGCGGTTTCCTTCAGGCCGAAGTTCAGCGCGCCGGCCTTGAAGCCGGGCCACGGTTCCAGATGGAAGAAGCGGAAGCGCTTGCCCAGCTTCTCGCAGTACTCCTTCACCGGGCCCCACACCGCCGGGTCCTTGGTGTTGTTGTCGATCACCAGCACTTCGTAATTGGCGTAGTCGAGCTCCGCCAGCGAGTCCAGCGTGACCTGCACCATCTCCGGCGGCTCGTTGTAGCAGGCCAGGTGGATCGACACGAACGGCTGCTTTTCTGGCGGGTCGGGCCGCAGCATGCCGGCCTCGCGGATCCACTCGCGCCGCCACAGCACCTCGGTGAACTCGAAGCCGTTGATCAGCAGGATGGCGAGGATGGCGATCTGCGCCGGGAACAGCAGCACCAGCATCGTCCAGTCCACCCAGCTCAGGTAGAAGTTGAACGGCAGCGTGGCCGACCACACGATCAGGCCGCAGGCCAGCTGGATCAGCGCGGCGAAGAAGAACCGCCCCATCAGCTTGAAGCGGATGAAGCGGCGCGCGAAGAAGATCATCGGCAGCAGCGCCAGCAGGCTCGCCGCCAGCGCCTTCCATGGCCAGCCGGTGTCCTCGGTGACCGGGCCGGTCAGCGGAAATTTCAGCTGGCGGTCGGCATTGAACATGCCCCAGTACGCGCCGGTGCGGCCTTCGCCCAGCGCTTCCTTCCATGGCTGGTCGAAGGCTTCGAGCAGGAAGTAGTCGATGCGTTCGAGCTTGGCCGCGTTCATCCAGTCGCGGATGAAGATCGCCTCATTGGACACCGACGGGTCGGCGTATTCGTGACGGTCGCCGTTCGACGGCCAGCCGATCTCGCCGACCACCACCGGCTTGTCCGGGTAGCGCTGGCGGATCTGGTCGTAGGCACCCAGCGCGGCGGGCACGGCGTCCTTGCGCGCGATGCCGTTCCAGAACGGGAACAGGTGGATGGTGATGAAGTCCACGTGCTGCGCCAGTTCGGGGTACTTCAGCCAGATGTAGTCCGGCTCGGCGATCGACACCGGCTGGTGCACGGCGGCGCGCACGCGATCCAGGTAGGCCATCATCTGCTCGGGCGGCAGGTCGTTGCGGAACAACACCTCGTTGCCCACGATGACGCGGGTGATCGTGTCCGGATAGGCGCGCGCCTTGGCGATCAGCAAATCGATCTCGCGCTCGTTGTTGTCCAGCCGTTTGTCGATCTCGGCGCCGGCCAGCACCGTCAGGCCTTCCTTCTGCGCCAGCCGGTACAGCTGCGGATTCTGCTGCATCGTGTAGGTACGGACATGGTCCGTGTAGCGGTGCAGCAACTTGAGGTCGCCGGCGATCTCGTCGTCGCTGGGATAGTCCTGCTTGAACGGGCTCTGGTAGCGCTGGAACACCGACAGCGCGTAGCCGCCGACCTTGCCGTGCCAGTCCTCCGGGCCGCGCGGCAGGTTGCCGTACCACCACAGCCCGATGTTCATCGCGGCCACGATCAGGGCGAGCACGATCGCCGTGAGCAGCGGATACCGGGTGTTGTGGTTTGCTGCGGTGGCGCTCAAAAAAATCCCCGGAGGAAGCCTGCGCAACAGGCGGTACAGCTCGAGGAGCTTAACCAATCCATGGCACCGGGCTCAATAAAGATCGCTGGCCGCGGTCAGCGCAAGGTCAGGCGCGGTGCGGGCCGGATGGCAAGCGATGTGAGAACGGCAGCTTCCAGGGGAAGCTGCCGCCGGTTTCCACGCATGCGGACGAGGCGCCGGCCGGCCTACTTCAGCAGCGAGCGCAGCATCCACGCCGTCTTCTCGTGCTCCTTCAGGCGCCCGGTGGCCATGTCGGCGGTGCCGTCGTCGCCGGCGGCATTGGCGGCCTTGAGTGTGTCGCGGGCGGTGGCGGCGGCGACTTCGTGGCCTTCGACCAGCTGGCCCACCATCTCCTTCCACGCCGGCACGCCGGATTCCTCCTTGATCGAGCTGAGCTTGGCGAACTGGCTGTAGGAGCCGGGGGCGAACACGTCCAGCGTGCGGATGCGCTCGGCGACCTCGTCGGCGGCCAGCCACAGTGCGTTGTACTGGGCCTCGAACATGGTGTGCAGGCTGTTGAACTGCGGGCCGGTGACGTTCCAGTGGAAGCTGTGGGTCTTCAGGTACAGCGAATAGGTGTCGGCCAGCAGCCTGGACAGGTGCCTGGCGACCTGTTCGCGATCTTTCCGGGCGATACCGATGGAAATGGCCATGTGCTGCTCCTTCCGGTGAGTTGATGGAGCAACGATAGAGTGTCGGCGGTGACGGGTGAAATGAATCCTTCGAATGTAGTCGATAGCCAGCGACTATCGGGTGGCGGGTTGCCAGCAGCTATCATCTGCGGTCCGATGAACGACGCCCACCTGCCCACGCCCGATGCCACCGCCGATGCCGGCCTGCGCGAGTTGCGCCGGCAACTGGAGACGGTGTCCAGCCGCGACTTCGGCCGCCTGCTGGGGCGCTGGCGCAGCCTGTCACGCCGACCCGACGAGAACAAGCTGGCGGCACTGCGTGCGGATATCGAACGTTCCGCAGCCAGGCGCCGCGCCCGCGCCGCGGCCAAGCCCGCCATCCGGCTCGATGAATCGCTGCCGATCAGCGCCCGCGGCGAGGACATCGTCAAGCTGATCCGCGAGCACCAGGTGGTGGTGATCGCCGGCGAGACCGGCTCAGGCAAGACCACCCAGCTGCCCAAGCTGTGCCTGGCCGCCGGTCGCGGCGAGGCCGGCATGATTGGCTGCACCCAGCCGCGCCGGCTGGCCGCGCGCTCGGTGGCGCGCCGCGTGGCGGAGGAACTGGGCACGCCGCTGGGCGAGATCGTGGGTTTCCAGGTGCGCTTCAACGACCAGGTGTCCGAGCGCAGCCTGATCAAGTTCATGACCGACGGCATCCTGCTGGCCGAGACCCAGGGTGACCCGTGGCTCAGCGCCTACGACACCCTCATCATCGACGAGGCGCACGAGCGCAGCCTGAACATCGACTTCCTGCTCGGCTACCTGAAACGGCTGGCATCGAAGCGGCCGGAGCTGAAGATCATCGTCACCTCGGCCACGATCGATACCGCGCGCTTCGCCGAGCACTTCGACGGCGCGCCGGTGGTCGAAGTGGAAGGGCGCGCGTATCCGGTCGAAACGCGCTGGCGCTCGCTCGATGAAATAGTCGCGCGACAGGGGCGCAACAAGGACATGCAGCAGGGCAGCGCCGAACACATCGCCGCGGTGCTCGACGAGATCAGCCACGACGACCCACGCGGCGACGTGCTGGTGTTCCTGCCCGGCGAGCGCGAGATCCGCGACGCGCACCAGCTGCTGTCGCGCCGGCAGTACCGCGAGACCGAGATCATGCCGCTGTACGCGAGGCTGTCCGCCGGCGATCAGGACCGCGTGTTCAAGCCCGGCGTGAAGCGCCGCGTGGTGCTGGCTACCAACGTGGCCGAGACCTCGCTGACCGTGCCGCGCATCCGCTACGTGATCGACACCGGCACCGCGCGGGTGAAGCGCTACAGCCAGCGCAGCCAGCTCGAACGGCTGCATGTCGAACCGATCTCGCAGGCCGCCGCGGACCAGCGCAAGGGTCGCTGCGGCCGCGTCGGGCCGGGCATCTGCTATCGCCTGTACGACGAGGCGGATTTCGCCGGCCGCGCCGCGTTCACCGATCCGGAACTGCTGCGTTCGTCGCTGGCCAACGTGATCCTGCGCATGCTGGCGCTGAAGCTGGGGGAGGTGGATGAGTTCCCGTTCCTGGAGGCGCCCGACCCGCGCGTGGTTGCCGACGGCTTCCGCCGGCTCACCGAGATTTCCGCGATCGACGAGGCACGCAAGCTCACCGCGATCGGCCGCACCCTGGCTCGCCTGCCGATCGACGTGCAGCTGGCGCGCATGCTGGTCGAGGGCGAGCAGCTGCACGCGCTACGCGAGTTGCTCACCATCGTCGCCTTCCTCAGCATCCAGGACCCGCGCGAACGCCCGGGCGATGCAAGGCAACAGGCCGATACGGCGCATGCCGTGTTCGCCGATCCGAAATCCGACTTCGCCAGCGTGCTGAACCTGTGGCGCGCCTACCACGACGCGCACGAGGAACTGACCCAGTCGAAGCTGCGCGACTGGTGCTCGCGGCACTTCCTCAGCTTCATGCGGATGCGCGAGTGGCGCGAGCTGCATCGGCAGTTGTTGCTGGTGGTGGGGGAGTTGGGGTGGGGGATGGATGGACAGCCGCAAGCTGCACGCTCTGCTCCTCCCCCTGCGCGCAGGGGGAGGTTGGGAGGGGGTGGCGCTCTTGATCTTGTTGCACAAAGTCAAAAGCGAACCCCACCCCAGCCCTCCCCTGCGAGCAGGGGAGGGAGCGAGAGCGTCGACGTCGCCGAGCGGTTGTACGAATCCGTCCATCGCTCCCTGCTCGCTGGCCTGCCCACTCAGGTCGGTCGCAAGGATGAGAAGGGCATCTACCAGAGCACCCGCGAGCGCAAGTTCCAGGTCTTCCCCGGTTCGGCCTTGTCGAAGGCACCGCCGAACTGGATCTTCTCCGCGCAGATCCTCGACGTGGGTGGGCGCGTGTGGGGCATGGCCAACGCGCGGGTCGAGCCGCTGTGGATCGAGCAGCAGGCGGCGCACCTGTTGCGCACGCATTGCCGCGATGCGCACTGGTCGAAGAAGCGTGGCTGCGTGGTGGCTTACGAACAGGTCAGCCTGTTCGGCCTGGTGCTGGTGGAGAAGCGGCCAGTCACCTTCCAGCGGCAGGATCCGGCGCTGGCGCATGCGATCTTCCTGCGCGAGGCACTGGTGCGTGGCGACATCGACAGCGCCGGCCATGGAAGGCCAAGTGCTACGGGCGCAGGACGCGCAGGAGCAGCGGCGGATTTCGTGCGCGCCAACCAGCGCGTGCTTGAGGAAGCGTTGGGCATCGAGGCGAAGCAGCGTCGCGAAGGGCTGATCCGCCACGAGGACGAACTGGTCGCGTTCTTCGAGGGCAAGCTGCCGCAAGACATCGCCAGCAGTCGTGCGCTGGACGCGTGGTATCGCAAGGCCCGTCCGGCCGAGCAGGCGGCGCTGCGCTGGTCGCTGGACGAGGTGATGGCCGGTGGTGCGGGGCTGGATGCGAGGGCGTTCCCCGCGGTGCTGGAGATTCCGCCGCAGAGGTACAAACTCGAATACCGCTTCGTCCCCGGCGACGAGGCCGACGGTGTCACCCTGCAGCTGCCGCTGGCGATGTTGAACGCACTGCCGCCCGCTCGCTGCGAATGGCTGGTGCCCGGCCTGCTGGCCGACAAGGTGGCCGAGTTGATCCGCGGCCTGCCGAAAGCCTTGCGCCGCAACTTCGTGCCCGCACCGGATTTCGCGCGCGCCTTCGTCGAAGCCGAGTCGCCGCGTGACGAGCCGCTGGCGAAGGCGCTGGCTGCGTTCCTGAAGCGCACCACCGGCGTCGATATCACTGCCGGCGAATTCGCCGGCGTCGAACTGTCTCCACACTTCCTGATGCGTTATCGCCTGCACGACGAGCGTGGCAAGACGCTGGCCGGCGGCCGCGACCTGGCCGCCTTGCGCGGCCAGTGGGAAGGCCAGGCGCGCGAGGCGTTCTCGCGCAAGACCGACATCGAACTGACCCGCGAAGACGTGGCTCACTGGGATTTCGAGGCGATCCCTGCACAGGTGCGTTCGGACGGCGGCCTCGCCGCGTTCCCGGCGCTGGTCGACCTCGGCGAGACGGTGGCGCTGCGCGTGTTCGAGCGCAGCGACGAGGCGCGCGCGGCGCATGCCGGCGGCGTGGTGCGCCTGCTGCGCAACGCGCTGGCCAGCGAGGCGAAGCAGGCGCGCCGGCGATTGCCGATCGGCAACGCGCTGGCGCTGAAGTACGCACCGCTCGGCAGCGTGGACAGTCTGCGCGAGGACCTGCTCGAAGGCGGTTTCGCCGACCTGCTGGCGCGCCACGAGCTGGACGTGCGCAGCGCCGGCACGTTCGAGGCGCTGCGCACACAGTGCGCGCGCGAACTGTTCGGCGCCGGCGTCGAGCGGCTGAAACTGGCCGAGCCGATCATCGAGGCGCAGGCCGACCTCAAGCCGTGGCTGCAGCCGCCGCTGCTGGGCTTCGCCCGCGCCAGCTACGACGACCTGCGCGAGCAGTTCGACGCGCTGCTGGTGCCCGGTTTCCTGCGCGAGCTGCCGCCATCACGGCTGGCGCACTATCCGCGCTACCTCAAGGCGATGCGCCTGCGCGGCGAACGGCTGCGCCAGGACCCGGCGAAGGACCAGCAGCGCCTGCTGCAGGTGCTGCCGTACTGGCGCGCGTACCTGCAGCAGCGCGCCGCCGGCGCCGATCCCGTCGCGCTGGCCGAGCTGCGCTGGCTGATCGAGGAGTGGCGCGTGTCGCTGTTCGCGCAGGAGCTGAAGACCGCCGAACCGGTCTCGGCCAAGCGGCTGGCGAAGGCGCTGGCGCTGCTGGATTGAGCCGGTCGCTCAGCGCGTCCGCCGCACGTGCACGCTGCCGTTGCAGCCGTCCACGTACATCAGCCAGCTGTCGAACAGCGACGGCTTGACCTTGACCGCCGGGTTGTCGGCGCTCATGCAGTCGGGCGCGTCCGAGCCGATCTGCTTCCACGACTGGCCATTGTCCAGGGTGAATTCGTCGTGGCCGTGCCAGCCGCTGAAGTGCCCGACCAGGCGGGCGTTGAACTTGCTGCGCTTCTGCTTCGGCTCGTAGAACACCGGCTGGCCGCTGGTGTCGACCATCTTGGTGGTGGTCTTGCCGTGCTTGCTCAGCCAGTCGTCGAGATTCTGCAACTCCTGCGCCGACAGCTTGTCCAGTCCGGCAGCCTTGAATTCGGCATCGCTCATGCGTTGTTGCAGGCCGTTGGCCTGCTGCGCCTGCACGGACAGGCAGCCCAGCGACAGTGCCAGCAGCAGCGGCAAGGTCAGGTGGCGGGGACGGATCGGCATGGGTGCATCCTCGGGGCAACGGAACGGAAGCGTCGATTCTGCGCGGCAGGCCGGCCTGCCGCCAAGGGGTACGCGGCGATTCGCGCGCAGCGCGGCCGGCACGACCCCGCAGCGGCTACCATGGCCGGGCAAGACCCGAGTTGACTGTCCATGGCCCCGATCATCGAACCATCCGCCCTGTCCCGTTGGCGCGAACGCGCCGGCGCGCTGCCGCCGCTGCTGGCCGACGCGCTGGAGGCTTGCGCCACGCGCGCGATAGACCAGGCCGAGTGCACCGACGTGCTGGACCTGCTCGGCATGCTCGGCTGCGATGCGCAGACCCAGGCGGCGGCGCTGTGGTTCGAGCTGGCGCGGGTCGATCCTGCGCTGTGGGCGCAGCGGCGTGCGACGTTGCCGGGCGAGCTGCAGCGGCTGGTCGACGGCCAGCAGGCGGCCGAGCAGGTATGGGCGCTGCATGCGCAGCGGCCGCCGCAGGGCGCGGCCGAGGGTCTGCGCCGGCTGTTGCTGGCGATCGTGCGCGACCTGCGCGTGGTGTTCGTGCTGCTGGCGCGGCAGCTGGCGCGGATGCGCGCGGTGGCGGCAGCGCCGGAGGGCGAGCGCCAGGCGCTGGCGCGGCTGACCCGCGACATCCATGCGCCGCTGGCGAACCGGCTCGGTATCTGGCAGCTGAAGTGGGAGCTGGAGGACCTGGCGTTCCGCTACCTGCAGCCGGACACCTACCGCCGCATCGCCAACCTGCTCGACGAGCGCCGCGCCGATCGCGAGGCGTTCATCCGCGACTCGCTGGCCGAGCTGCAGCGCGCGCTGGCCGTGGCCGGCATCCAGGCCGAGCTGGCCGGGCGGCCGAAGCACATCTACTCGATCTGGAAGAAGATGCAGCGCAAGGCGCTGGACTTCTCCGACCTGTACGACATCCGCGCGGTGCGCGTGCTGGTCGACAACATCACCGACTGCTACGCCGCGCTGGGCGTGGTGCACTCGCTGTGGCCGCATCTGCCGGGCGAGTTCGACGACTACATCGCGCGGCCCAAGGCGAACGGCTACCAGTCGCTGCATACCGCGGTGATCGGGCCGCAGGGCAAGACGCTGGAAGTACAGATCCGCACCCACGACATGCACCGCGCCAACGAACTGGGCGTGGCCGCGCACTGGCGCTACAAGGAAGGCGGCAGCGCCGACGCCGAGTTCGAGGCGAAGATCGCCTGGATGCGCAAGCTGCTGGAGCCGCGCGGCGAGGACGACAGCACGCTGGCCGCCGAGCTGCAGACCGAGCTGCTGGAAGACCGCGTCTACCTGCTGACCCCGAAGGGCGAGGTGTTCGACCTGGCACGCGGCGCCACCGTGCTGGACTTCGCCTACCTGGTGCATACCGAGGTGGGCCATCGCTGCCGCGGCGCCAAGGTCAACGGCCGCATCGTGCCGCTGACCTTCCAGCCGCAAAGCGGCGACCGGGTGGAGATCCTCACCGGCAAGGTGGCCGATCCCAGCCGCGACTGGCTGTCGCCGCATCATGGCTACCTCAATACCTCGCGGGCGAAGGACAAGTTGCGCGCGTGGTTCCGCCGGATCGCCCACGATGCCAACCTCGCGGCCGGTCGCGGCATGTTCGAGCGCGAACTGAAGCGGCTGGCGCTGTCGAATGCGGACGTGGGCAAGCTGCCGGCGCACTTCCACCTGAAAAGCCAGGACGAGCTGCTGATCGCGCTGGCGCTAGGCGAGATCACTCCCGGGCAGATCGCCCGCGTGCTGCAGGAGGCGGCGCAACCGCCGGAGCCCGAGGTCACCCAGTCGAGCGCGCCGGTGGCTTCGCGCCACGCCACGCTCGACCACAGCGCCTTGCGCATCGAAGGCATCGGCAACCTGCTGACCACACTGGCGCGCTGCTGCCAGCCGCTGCCTGGCGATCCGGTGCGCGGTTTCATCACCAAGGGCCGCGGTGTCTCGGTGCATCGCGCCGACTGCGGCAGCCTGGCGCGGCTCACCGCGCGCGATCCGGACCGGGTGATCGAAGTGAGCTGGGGCAGCGCCGCGGCGCAAGCCTATGAGGTCGACATCGAGCTGCGTGGCTACGACCGCAGGGGCCTGCAGAAGGACGTCACCGGCGTGGTCAGCAACGCCGGCACGCACATCATCGCCTCGTCCAGCCGGCTGTTCGTGCACACCGGCGAGGTGGAGATGCGCTTCACCCTGCGCGTGCGCGACTTCGAGCAGCTGTCGACCCTGCTCGGCAAGCTGCAGGCGCTGCCGAACGTGCTCGACGTGCGCCGGGTCGGCACCGGCTGAATGACCACGCAATGCCGGCGTGTGGACGGAACGGCGGCTGGCGGCCCGATGTTAAGCTGCATCGACAGCCTTCACAGCCATGAACCATGAGCGGACGCCGCGACCAGCACGACGAACATCCACCGATACGCACCGAGCCCACCCTGGGTGATCTCGATCGGCTGGATGCCCCGCCCGCGCCGGTCGCGGACGACCTGCCGCAGGTTCCAGTCGAACCGCGCCGACCCTACGGCAGGGCGACCGCGCCACGGCGGCACAGGCAGCGTCGTGGCCGGGGCGCGTTGCTGTTGCTGCTGGTGGCGCTGGTGGCCGTCGGCGCGCTCTGGTTCAACCAGAACCGCCTGCGCGGGATGCTGCCGCGCACCGACTTCAACACGGTACTGACGCAGGCACAGCAGGCCTTGCAGGATGGCCGTCTGGACGGCCAGGACGGCACCAGCGCGCGCGAGCTGTTCCAGACCGCGGCGGCGCTGGAGCCGGACAACGACCGCGCCCGCGACGGCCTACGCCGGGTCGGCCAGGCCATGCTGGCGCAGGCCGATGTCGCGCTGCAGTCGGGCCAGCTGGCCCAGGCCGCGCAACAGGCGACGGTGGCTCGCGAGCTGCTCGGTGGCGGCAGCGACATCGATCGCCTCGACCGCGCGATCGCCGCTGCCCGTGCCGCGCAGGTGCACACTGTGGACCTGGTCGACCAGGCGCAGCAGGCGCTGGCCGCCGGCAAGCTGGACGGCCCCGAGGGCGCCGGTGCGCTGTACCAGCGCGTGCTGCGCGCCACCCCCGACAATGCGGTGGCCGCGCATGGGCTCGACCAGGTCGGCTACGCGCTGGCGGTGCAGGCCCGCGCGGCGCTGGACGCAAAGGACAGCGCGACCGCCGACGCGCGTATCGAGCAACTGGCCGCACTGCAGCCGAACAACGGCGCGTTGCCGGCGCTGCGCGCGCTGCAGGCGCAGACGCGCAAGCAGGACAACGGCGCGCTGGACGCGGCGCTCAAGGCCGGTCAGGAAGCGCTGCGCGCCGGCCGCATCGTCGGCAGTGGCGACGACACCGCGCTGGCCCACTTCCAGGCCGCGCTGAAGCTCGATCCGGACAACGCTCAGGCACACGTCGGCCTCGGCCAGGTAGCGCAGGCGCTGACCGTGCAGGCGAATGCCGCGCTCGACGATGGCGACACGACGCAGGCGCGGAAGCTGCTCGACCAGGCGGCGGAACTGGCGCCGAAATCGGCCGACCTGGCCGCGGCGCGCGCACGGCTGGACAAGGTGTCGGCGACACCCGCGGCGGCAGGCGAAGCACCGATGCCGGTCGCCCCGACCGCGGTGTCGCCGCAGCAGAGCGCGGCGGTGGCGCGACTGGTGCAGCGTGCACAGGTAGCCACCAACAACGGCGACATCATGATGCCGCCCGGCGACAGTGCGTACGACCTGTACCGCAGCGCGCTGGCGATCGACGGCAACAGCGAGGCGGCGCTGCACGGCCTGCAGGCCTTGCCCGGCCAGGTCGAGCAGCAATTCAACCAGGCGCTTGCCGCCGGCAACCTGGGCAAGGCCGGCGACATGCTGGCGAACCTGGCCGAGCTGGCGCCGGGCGATGCCGCGCAAGGCGCACTGGGCAACCGGCTGGCCGGCGCGTGGCTGGACCAGGCCGAGCAGCAACTGGGCCGCGGTGACCGCATCGGCGCCAGCCAGTCGCTGGAGCGTGCGCGCAAGCTGGCCCCCGCCAACCCGCGCGTGCTCGACCTGGGTGCCCGCCTGCAGGGCGGTGGGTGAGCGCTGCATGACGGTACTGGTGTTCGGCGGCAGCAGCCAGATCGGCCACTTCCTGTTGCCGCGCCTGCTCGCCAGCGGTGAGGCGGTGCTCGCCCTGAGCCGGCAACCGCGGCCCGCGCAAGCCGGCGTGGCATGGCTGCAGGGAACCTTGCCCGACCGCGTGCCGGCGCTGCCGCCGCTGTCGGCAATCATCAGCTTTGGTCCGCTGCAGGGGCTGGCCGACTGGCTGGCGCAGGCCAGCTTGGCCGACGCGCCGCGGGTGATCGCCACCAGCTCGATGAGCGCTGAAACCAAACGCGATTCCGGCGTGCCGGCCGAGCGCGCCCTGGCGCGCCAACTGCGCGACGGCGAAGCGGCGCTGGCCACCGCCTGCGAGCGCCACGGTTGCGCCTGGACCGTGCTGCGGCCCACCCTGGTCTACGGTGCCGGCCTGGACAAGAGCCTCACCCCGATCGCCCGCCGCGCGATGCGGCTGCGGCTGTTCCCGCTGCCGTCCGGTCGCGGCCTGCGCCAGCCGGTGCACGCGGACGACATCGCGCAGGCGGTGCTGGCCGCGCTGGAATGCCCGGCGACGGCCGGGCGGATCCTGCCGATCGGCGGTGGCGAGCGGCTGCGTTCCGGCGAGATGTTCGCGCGGGTGCGCCGCAGCCTCTCGTGCAGCACCGTGCCGTTGCCGCTGCCGGCCTGGCTGCTGCGGCTGGGTCAGCGCATGCTGCCACCGCTGCGCGGCCCGCTGAGCCGGCTGGACAGCGACCTGGTTGCCGACAACGGCGAACTGCAGCACCTGCTCGGCATTCGCCCGCGCCCGTTCCGCCCCGACCCCGCGATGTGGCAACCGCCGCGCTGATCGCGCGCCACATTGCCCGCGTTCGGTCACGAAACCGCCCGCTGCGTTCATATGCCCGCCGGGTAGCAGGCCCTATGATCGAACCACTCGACAACAGGATTTCCCCACGTTGGCCTTCTTGACCCGTATTCGCGAGCTTGCGCGCCGCTGCTGGCCCTGGTTGCGCATCCCGTTCTGGATCGGCATGGGCCTGCTGGTCGGCTTCGTGCTGCCGTACACGCTGGTGCTGAACAAGCGGGTGCAGGACCGCTTCAACGACCTGGTATTCGCCGTGCCCACCAGGGTCTACGCGCGGCCGCTGCCGCTGGCGGCCGACACGCCGATGACGAGCGCGGCGCTGGAGCTGGAGCTGACCTTCGCCGGCTACAGCAACGATGGCAAGGGCCAGATTGCCGGCAGCTGGGTGAGGCAGGGCGCGCGCTACACGATTTCCTCGCGCGGCTATGCCGGCCCGGACGGCGGCGAGCTGCCCAAGCGCATCCGCGTCACGCTGGGCCGGGGCGTGGTGCAGTCGGTGCAGGACGCGGCCAGCGGCAAGCCGATCGAGCTGGCCCACCTGGACCCGGCGCGCATCGCCACGTTGTACGGCGCCAGCCAGGAAGAGCGCCGCTTCGTGCACCTGGCCGACGTGCCGCCGCTGCTGGTCAGCGGCCTGCAGGCGGTCGAGGATCGCGACTTCAACCACCACATCGGCATCGACCTGAGCGCGATCGCGCGCGCCGCGTTCGCCAACCTGCGTGCCGGGCATACCGTGCAGGGCGGCTCCACGCTGACCCAGCAGCTGGTGCGCAACCTGTTCCTCAGCCGCGACCAGAACCTCACGCGCAAGATCAACGAGGCGCTGATGTCGCTGCTGCTGGAGGCGCATTACAGCAAGGGGCGCATCCTCGAGGCCTACGTCAACGACGTGTTCCTCGGCCAGCAGGGCGGCCAGGCGGTGCACGGTTTCGCGGCGGCGTCGGAGTTTTACTTCGGGCGCCGGCTGGAAGACCTGCGGCCGCAGGAGATCGCACTGCTGGTGGGCATGGTGAAGGGGCCGAGCTATTACGACCCGCGCCGCTCGCCGCAGCGCGCGCTGGCCCGGCGCAACCTGGTGCTGCAGGAATTCTTCGCAACCAACCTGATCAGCGCGGGGCAGCTCAATGCCGCGCAGGCGGCGCCACTGGACATCGTCGAGAACGGCCAGCTGCCGCACAATCGCTTCCCCGCCTTCATGGACCTGGTGCGCAAGCAGATCACCGCCGACTTCGACGAAGAGGCGCTGCGCGAGGGCAACCTGTCGATCTTCACCACGCTCGATCCGGCCGCGCAGCTGTACACCGAGCAGGCGATCAGCAGCACGCTGAAAGGCCTCGGCAAGCGCGGCGACGGCGTGCAGGCGGCGGCAGTGGTGACCAACGCACAGACCGGCAGCGTGCTGGCCGTGGTCGGCAGCAAGACACCGGGCGAGCAGGGCTTCAACCGTGCGCTCGATGCGCGCCGGCCGATCGGCTCGACGATCAAGCCGTTTGTCTACCTGGTGGCGCTGACCCAGCCCGAGCGCTGGAACCTGGCCAGCATGATGGACGACGGTCCGGTCAGCTTGCGCCAGCCCGACGGCAGCTACTGGACGCCGCAGAACGACGACCACCGCAGCCACGATCCGCTGATCATGGTCGACGCGCTGGCGCATTCGTGGAACCTGGCGACCATCCACCTCGGGCTGCAGGTGGGCCTGCCGCGGATCCAGGCGTTCCTGAAATCGTTCGGCATCGGTGACATCAACCCCAGCCCGTCGCTGCTGATCGGCGCGCTCGACCTGGCGCCGCTGCAGCTGACCCAGCTGTACCAGTACCTCGCCGCCGACGGGCATGCGCTGCCGCTGGTGGCGGTGCGTGGCGTGCTCGACGGCAACGGCCGCACGATCAAGCGTTACCAGGTGCAGGCTGGCAAGGGCGAATACCAGGAAGCGGTGCGCCTGATCACCTGGGCGATGCAACAGGTGGCCGAGTACGGCACCGCCAGCGCGCTGGGCAACTCCGCGCTGGCCTCGTTGCACGCTGCCGGCAAGACCGGCACCAGCAACGACATGCGCGACAGCTGGTTCGCCGGCTTCACCGGCGAGCACCTGGCGGTGTTCTGGATGGGCCGCGACGACAACAAGCCGACCACCCTGTTCGGCGCTAGTGGCGGCCTGCGCGCCTGGCGCGACCTGTTCGCCAAGCTGCCGAGCCGGCCGTTGTCGGCTGCGCCTGGCGAGGGACTGGAGATGGCCTGGATCAACCCCTCCAGCGGCAAGCGCACCGAGCCGCAATGCGCAGGCGCGCAGCAAGTGCCGGTGATCGCCGGCACCTTGTCGGCCGATACTGAAGGCTGTTTCTGGCAAAGCCTGTTCGGCGGCACCAACAATCCACCTTCCACGGGCACGACCTCCCTCGCGCCCGTCGTACCAAGCGGAAACCACTGAGCATGTCGTACCTGAGCAAACGTTCTTCCCTGCCGTCGCTGCTGCTGGCCACCAGTCTGCTGGCCGGCTGCAGCATGTTCGCCACCACGCCGGCGCCGGTCGACTCGCGGCCGCCCGTGCCGACCTATGACCAGGTGGCGGCGATTCGCGCCGCCGGCGATCGCGAGAAATCCATCATCGACGTGAACCCGCTGCGCGATCCCGGCGTCACCGCCTTGCAGGATGTGGCCAGGCGTGACGAGCAGACCGGCAAGTACGCGGACGCCGCGGCCAAGCTCGACCAGGCGCTCAAGCTCAACCCGGATTCGCCTGACCTGCTGCAGGAGCGCGCCGAGCTGGCGGTGCGCCTGAAGGATTTCTCCGAGGCCGAAACACTGGCCCACAAGTCGTGGTCGCTCGGCCCCCGGCTGGGCCCGCTGTGCGCGCGCAACTGGCAGACCGTGGTGGAGATGCGCCTGCAGGCGCGCGATGCGGCTGGCGCCGCGACCGCACGCAAGTGGTTGGCGCAGTGCCACAAGGCGGGGATTCCGCGCTACTGAGCGGACCGTCTGGTGTTGGCGGTCCCCGCCGTTTTGTCGGCTCCGGACCGACGCGCCGGTTCAGAACAACGCCGTCAGCACCAGCACGATGCCGACGATGCTCACCGCCCAGATCAGCGTGCGCAGGTAGGGAATACCGGCGGCGTACGCCGGCACGTAGGCCAGCCGGGCCCAGAAGTAGAGCTGGGCGCCGAGCACGGTCATGTGGTCGTGGCGCTGCAGCAGGTGTGCGGCCAGCACCACGGCGACGAACAGCGGAAAGGTTTCCAGGAAATTCGCGCGGGCGCGGTCCAGCCGGCCGCCGATGCCGCCGAGCGGCGGTTTGATCTCGTCGCGCGGGCTGGCGGTCCAGCCCAGTCCGCGCTGGCCGACTGTGCAAGTTGCGGCAAGCGCAACCTGCACCAGTCCCAGCACGACGCTCCACACCAGCATGCACAATTCGGTCGTCATGATGCGTTTCCCCCGTGGCGGTGCCGGCATGGTGAACCATTGCCGGCGCTGCTGCTAGTAGCCGCGATGGACGCTACGCCGCGCGTCTGGCTCGGGGGCGGGCGAGGAACTGTTCGACCCGCTCCAGCGGGATGCGGTCGCCGGCATCGCGGCCGTAGTACGCCTCCACGATGTGGCCGTGCTCGTCGATCAGGAAGTCGGCCGGCATCAGGTTGCTGGTGTTGAGGCCGGCCAGGCCGACCAGGCGCATGCCCTTGAGCAGGGTCGGCACGCGCGTGGCGATCGCCTTCAGCTTGCGCCACAGCGAGCGCTCGATGCCGTAGAGCTCGTGCGCGCCCGACGTGGGGTCGGCGGCAAGCTGGAACGGGCGCGGCCGGTGTCCGGCGAAGCGCAGCACGTCCGCCCGCGAGGCGCTGAACACGGCGACGATGTCCAGTCCGCGCTCGGCCAGTTCCGCGTGCCGGCCGGTCAGCTCGTAGATGCGGAAATTGCAGAACGGGCAGGCGGCGTCGCGGAAGAACGACAGCAGGGTGAGGCGGCCGCGGCTGCTGGTCATGATCGGCTGGCCGTGGATGTCGACCAGGTCGAGATCGGGTGCCAGCTCGGGTGCGAACAGTCTCACGTCGGTGCTCCTTCGGTAGGCGGACACATGGCTGCCAAGTGGATGCGCCGGCGTCGGTCGGGGTTCCCGCTGCTGCTTTGTCGCGCGCTGCCGCTCCGCCATACTTGGCGGATGAACAACCTCGATGACGCCGAGTCCGACGACATCGGCGCCTTGCTCGGTGCCGACGGCCCGTTCGCCCGCGAGCTGCCGAATTTCGCGCCGCGGCTCGCCCAGCAGGTGATGGCGCGGGCCGTGCAGCAGGCCATCGCCGGACGCGACACGCTGGTCGCCGAGGCCGGCACCGGCACCGGCAAGACCTACGCCTACCTGGTGCCGGCGCTGCTGTCGGGTGAGCGGGTGATCATCTCCACCGGCACCAAGGCGCTGCAGGACCAGCTGTATTTCCGCGACCTGCCGAAGGTGCGTTCAGTGCTCGGCGCGCGGCTGAAAACGGCGCTGCTGAAAGGCCGCGCGAACTACCTGTGCCTGTACCGGTTCGAGCAGACCGTGCGCGACGGCGGCGGTCTCGCCCCGGCGCAGGCGGCGCAGCTGGCCACGATCCGCGCGTGGTCCGCGCGCACCCGCCGCGGCGACCGCATGGAACTGGCCGAGGTGCCGGAGGAATCGCCGCTGTGGCCGCGGGTCACCTCCACCGCGGAGAACTGCCTCGGCGTGGAGTGTCCGTTCTACGAGGACTGCCACGTATTCAAGGCGCGCCGCGAAGCGATGGAGGCCGACGTGGTGGTGGTCAATCATCACTTGCTGTTCGCCGATCTCGCCTTGAAGCAGGAAGGCTTCGGCGAAATCCTGCCCGGCGCTGCCGCCTTCATCCTTGACGAGGCGCACCAGATCCCCGAGCTGGCCGGCCAGTTCTTTTCGCAGAGCCTCAGCGCGCGCCAGCTGACCGACCTGGCGCAGGACGCCTTGGCCGAATGCAGCGGCATCACCGGCGCGATCGGCCTGCTGCTGGAGCCGATCGAAGCGCTGCAGGACGCGCTGCGCAAGCTGCGCCTGGCGCTGGAGTCGCTGCCCTTGCGCGGTGCCTTCGCGCTGCTGGAAGATCGCGCCGAGGTGCGCGCGGCGCTACACGACCTGGGCGAACTGCTGGCCACGCTGGCCGAACTGCTCGCCTCGCAGGCTGAGCGCTCGCGTGGCTTCGCCAACCTGCATGAGCGCGCCGGGCTGTTCGCCGAACGGCTGCAGCGCATCGTCGAAACGCACGGCGACCAGGACGTGCGCTGGTACGAAACCTTCCCGCGCGGCTTCGCGCTGTACGCCACACCGCTGGATCTGGCCGCACCGATGCGTGGCTTGCGAGAGCGCACCCAGGCGGCCTGGATCCACACCTCGGCCACGCTGTCGGTGGCCGGCAACTTCGACCACTTCGCGCGCCAGCTCGGCCTGGATGAGCCGCAGACGCTGAGCCTGGAAAGCCCGTTCGATTACGCCCGCCAGGCGCTGTGCTACCTGCCGTCGGGCCTCCCCGAACCGAACGCGCGCGACTACACCGAGCAGGTGATTGACGCCGTGCTGCCGGTGCTGCAGGCCTCCAGCGGCCGCGCCTTCCTGCTGTTCACCTCGCATCGCGCCCTGCGCCGCGCCGCCGAGCTGCTGCAGGACAAGGTGCCGTGGCCGCTGTTCGTGCAGGGCACGGCACCGCGTCCAAGACTGCTGGAAGAGTTCCGCGCCAGCGGCCACGGCGTGCTGCTTGGCGCAGCCAGTTTCTGGGAAGGCGTTGACGTGGTCGGCGAGGCGCTCAGCGTGGTGGTGATCGACAAGCTGCCGTTCGCCGCGCCCGACGATCCGGTGCTGATGGCGCGCCTCGCGGCGTTGGAACAATCCGGCATCAACCCGTTCATGGGCTGGCAGGTGCCCAGCGCGGTGATCGCGCTGAAGCAGGGCGCCGGCCGCCTGATCCGCAGCGTGCACGACCGCGGTGTGCTGGTGCTGTGCGACCCGCGCCTCACCAGCAAGGGTTACGGCAAACTGTTCCTCGCCAGCCTGCCGCCGATGCCGCGCACCCGCGAACTGGTCGATGTGCAGGTGTTCTTCAGCGTTGACCCATAGGCCGCACCCTTCACCACTAACCGTTCGCCCTGAGCGTGGCGCAGCGAAGTCGAAACGCTGTGGTCGCCGTTCGCGGCCGACACCGACTGCTTCGGGCCCGGTCCGCAAGCATGCAGGATCAACTTCCGCGTTGACGACCTCGACGCGCTGCTGGCGCAACTGCACGATGCCGGCGTCGCGGTGGACGAGCGCATCGAGCAAAGCGAGTTCGGCCGCTTCGGCTGGATCACGGACCCCGAGGACACGCGCGTCGAGCCGTGGCAATCGCCCCGATAACCATTCGTTTTCTGTCGCAGCGGAGCCATGCCATGAGCGCTACAGCGGCGCCCACGTTCTCGACGTCCTCGAACACCGCATTCCCGATCCCGCCGAACACGACTGGATAACCCGCGACTTCCATGGCCGCGAGCTCGGCACCGATACCTGCCTGCTCACCTGCACCCTGGAACAGGGCGAACGCGTGAGCCGCCGCAGCACGATCTGGCGGCGTCGGGCGGATGATTGGGTGATCCTGTTTCACCAGGGGACGCTGGTGGCCGTATCCTGAACTGGCAACCCGTACCTGTCCGCGAACGCGAAGCCAGTCTTCGGTCGCCCCACGTTTCCTGTCCAAGCGAAGGAGTTGCTGTCGATGATCTGCAAGCCTCACGTTGCATGGCTGTTCCTGACGGTCCTCGCCCTGGGTCCGGGGATGGCGTCCGCGCACGATGCCGACCCCGAGAGCAAGGCGACCTCCACCGCCACGGTGGACACCGGCGTGCTGGACGGTGCGCCGTACCGGGTGGACATCCCCGCGCACTGGAATGGCGAACTGGTCATGCAGTTGCACGGCTTCGAGCCGATCGGCACGCCACGCCCCACGCCAAAGCCGCTGGGCGACGAGGCGTCACCGTTTCTCGCGGCCGGCTACGCGCTGGCGCAGAGCAGCTATGCCACGCAGGGCTGGGCGGTGGATGACGCGCTGCGCGACAACGAACGCCTGCGTGCATGGTTCGTACAGAGGCACGGCCAGCCCCGGCATACCTACGTCGTGGGTTTCTCGATGGGCGGCTATGTCGTGCTGACCAGCCTGGAGCATCACGGCCAGCACTACGACGGCGGGCTGTCGCTGTGTGGTGCCAACGTGCCCGGCACGCGCGTGTTCGACGACGTGCTGACCTCCGTCGTCGCGTTCGACTACTTCTTTCCCCACGCGACCGGATTGCCGCCGGGTGGCCTCGCCGATCCTGCCGCACCCGCGCTGGGCCAGGTGGAGGTGATGCACGCGGTGGATGCTGTGCTGAAGACCAACGAACACGCCGCGCAGCTCCTGGCCGCGCACCTGCATGTATCGCGCGCACGCCTGGCCGGTGCCATCGGCGTGCATTACCTGGTGCTGCACCAGATGCAGCAACGCGCCAAGGGCATGCCGGTCGATAATCGCACGACGGTGTATGCCGGCTTCGGTGACGATGCGGCATTCAATCGCGGCGTGCACCGCTACGCCGGCGACCCGCAGGCCATGCGCTACCTGGCAACGGCCACCTCGCTCAGCGGCAAGATCCACAAGCCACTGGTGCTGCAGTACAACCACGATGACTTTCTCATCCCCGTGCGCTACCAGTCGGTGTATCCGGCCATGGTGCAGTCCGCGCACGGCCGCGCGCCGACCGTGCTGCCGTCGGTCGGCGAAGGCCATTGCGGATTTGCCCCGGAGCAGATCATGCAGGCATTCCAGGTTCTGACCCGCGAGGTCAATGGCGGACACTGACCCACTGGATGAAGACGACCTCGCGCGAGTGGGCGGAGTCGGCAAGTTGGGAACGGGGGCCGCCATGGGTTGCGGCTGGGGCGGGAGCGCTGGCCCTGCAGCGCCCCGGCCACACGCTGTGGTCACCGTTTGCGGCCGACACCGACTGCTTCGGCCCTGGCCCGCAATCGTACATGGTCAACTTCCGCGTCGACGACCTCGTGGTGGCTTGCTCCCGCCTCCGGGCCCCGTTCTGGCGGGGCTCAAGCCACCGCGATCTCGACCGTCACGTGCACCAGCTCTTCGTGGATGGCCAGTTGCCGGCGGACTTCCTCGGCGCTGATGGCGGTCGTGGCCACCAGCCCGAGGATGCAGGCGTAGCTGTCGCGGCCGACGCGCCAGACATGCAGGTCGCTGACGGCTGCCGCCGAAAAATGCTCTTTCACCACGTCGCGGATTTCCTCGACCACCGGCTGGTCCATCTCGGCGTCCAGCAGGATCTTGCCGGACTCGCGCAACAGGCCGATGGCCCAGCGCGCCACCAGGATCGAACCCACGATGCCCATCACCGGATCGAGCCAGGCGGCGCCGTAAAGCTTGCCGCCGACCAGCGCGACGATGGCAAGCACCGAGGTGGCCGCGTCCGCGATGACGTGCAGGTAGGCTGCGCGCAGGTTCACGTCGTGGTGATGATGGTGGCCGTCATGCGCGTGGTGGTCATGCCCATGGTCGTGTCCATGCGCGTGCCCGTGATGGTGTTCTCCCTTCAGCAGCCACGCGCACAGCAGGTTGACGCCCAGGCCGAGCACCGCGATCAGGATCGCATCGTCGTAATGGATCGCGGCGGGCACGAACAGCCGTTCCAGCGATTGCACCATCATCAGTGCGGCAACCACGGCCAGCAGCAGGGCGCTGCTGTAGCCGCCGAGTATCTCGATCTTCCACGTGCCGAAGGCGAAGCGACCATCCTTCGCATAGCGCCGGGCCAGCACGTAGGCCATCACGGACAGCCCCATCGCCAGCGCGTGCGAACTCATGTGCCAGCCGTCGGCCAGCAGGGCCATCGAGTTCAGCCAGTAACCGCCGGTGATCTCCACCACCATCATCGCCGCCGTGATGAACACCACGTGCCGGGTGTTGCGCTCCGCCTTCGCGTCGACGTGGTTGAACTGGTGGCTGTGCGTGAATGCGGAGACGTCGGGGGCGGGCATGGTTCGTTCTCTGGCGATATACTCCCCCATAGTATACGAGCGAAGGACGATCGCCATGTCCCACATCCAGGAAGACCGCAAGAAACTGGTCGCCCGGGTCCGCCGCATCGGCGGCCAGGTGGCTTCGCTCGAACGCGCCATCGCAGGCGACGGGGAGTGCGGTGCGGTACTGCAGCAGCTGGCCGCCGTGCGCGGCGCAGTGAACGGGCTGATCTTGCAGGTGATGGAGGGACACCTGCGTTCCCATGTGGCCGGTAGCGGAAACGCCAAGCAGCAGGACGAATTGTTGCCGGTGCTGGCGGTGCTGCGCAGCTACCTCAAGTAGCGAAGAACGGGCTCCTGGGGGAGTTTTGACGCCATCCTGGAAAAGTTCACACAGTCTCCTGTCTTGAGTGAGTGATCGTGTTCCATCAGGGGGCGCTGTGGGGAGCCGCGAGGCTGCACCTGACTAGCCGTTCGATGTCTGCTTCGGCTCCGGAGTTGACGAAGGTTCATCGGCAGCGCGTCACGGTGGGGTTGGATCGAGCGATTGAGGTCGCCAATAACGACGTAACGATCTTGTCCATCCAGTATTCTGCAGATCGACAAGTCGGGCATCCGCCAACAGCCGGGTGGCGTCACAGGGGAGCGTTATGTGGGGGTATTACATTGCGTTGGCGGTGCGAAGCAGTGCGCGAAGCAAGGCTTTGACGGCACTGGTGGTCGTGCTGCTGGCTTTTGGCGTGTCGGCCTGCATGGTGTCCTACGCCGTGTTCCGGGCGACCACGAGCGACCCCATTCCCGCCAAATCTTCCCGGCTTTTCGTGCCTCAGATCGACAATGTGGGCCCGTCCTACAACTGGGGAGGCGATCCGCGTGTGGGACTCAGCTACATCGATGCGATGGCGTTGTGGAAGGCACATGAAGCGAAGCGCCAGACGATCCTCTTTGCCTCGACCTGGCAGATGAACCCGGCTGATCGCTCCACGCAGGCCATGTCGCTGGACGGCGACGCGGTGACCGCCGATTTCTTCCCGATGTTCGATGTGCCTTTTCGCTATGGCAGCGGCTGGACGGCGGATGACGATGCGCGGGACGCCACCGTTGCCGTGATCAGCCAGGGCCTGAACGAAACGCTGTTTGGCGGACAGAACAGTGTGGGGCAAGAGATGCGGCTGGATGGCCAACTCTTCCGGATCACCGGTGTGCTGCAGGATTGGAACCCGCGGCCGCGGTTCTTTGACATCGGCAGTCACGGAACCGTCTACAACTTCGATGACGCAGGGGATATCTACATCCCGTTCACTCGCGCCACCGAGATGAAGAAGGACAGCAAGTTCGTGTTCTGTCCGACGGCATCATGGCGATCGGACACTGCACACTGGGATGCCTACCTGCGCAGCGAATGCGACCGGATCGACGCCTGGGTGCAGCTCGATACCCCTGCCGAGGTCGCTCACTACCGTGAGTTCCTGCACAACTACGCTGCCGAGCAGCAACGCCTCGGGCGCTTCGCATGGGCGCCCAACGTCCGCCTGCACAACCTGACGGACTGGCTGGCGGACCAGTTGGGCACGCCCAGGGTATCGAGCCTGTCGATACTGGTTTCCGGCAGCTTCCTGCTGATCGTGCTGGTCAACGTGGTCGGGCTGATGTTGGCCAGGTTCATGCGGAGGGCGCCGGAAATTGGCGTGCGTCGTGCCCTCGGCGCTTCGCGGGCCGCCATCTACCGGCAGTTCCTGACCGAGGCGGTGACGGTGGGACTGTTCGGCGGCCTGCTCGGCGCGGCACTGACCCTGCTGGGCGTATGGGGCGCCGGAGGCCTTTTCGAGCCGAACATTGCTCGCCTCGTACATGCGGATACCTCGCTGGTAGCGCTGACCGTGCTGCTCGCCATGGCTGCCACGGTGATTTCGGCGCTGTACCCGATCTGGCGCGCGGCGCAAACCCAGCCCGCCTGGCAAATCAAGATCAATTGAGGTTTCCGTCATGGCACCAGCGAGGACATTCATGCAGCTAGGTCCCATCGTTGCCGCATTGGGTCGACACAAGGTTGCCACCCTGCTTATCGTCCTGCAGGTGGCGCTTACGCTGGCGGTGGTGTCCAACGCCATGTTTATCGTGGCATCGCGCATCGTCCACCTGTCCCGCCCCACCAGCACGGACGAAGCCCACCTCTTCGTTATCCGCAACGGCTGGACGATGGGCCAGAATGCGACCCAGCTCGATGCGAATATTCGTGCCGACCTGGATGCCTTGCGTCACGTGGCAGGCGTGCGTGACGCGTTTTCCAGCCAGGGGTTTCCGCTGGCGGGATACAACGTCAATATCGTCACGCATCTCAAGCTCGACCCGGAGCAGACGACCGACGCGCAGTTGGTCACGTTCTTTGCTTCGGACGAGCACACCATCGACACGCTGGGAATATCGCTGGTGGCCGGGCGCAATTTCCGTCCCGATGAAATCGCCGCGATCGGCCCCAACGACAAGATGGACCCGCCAGGCATCATCGTCACCCGCAGCCTTGCCGACAAGCTGTTTTCCGATGGTTCCGCCCTGGGCAAGACGGTCTACCTGCCGGATGGGCCTGCCGCCATCATCGGTATCGTTGCCAGCCTGCAGGGACCGCTCAAGAATTCGAGAACCATGGATGGATTTACGGTGCTGGTCCCGATGCACTTTGTCGATCCCGCGGGCGTCATCTACATGGTGCGCACTGAATCCACGGACATGAAGCCGGTGATCGCGGCTTCGCTGAAGGCACTCCAGGCGCGCGGCGGCATCCGCATCATCGCCCCGAAAGGAGGCGTCGTGACCATGGCTGAGGTACGTGAGCGTGCGTATGCGGACGACCACAGCGTGGCGATGCTGATGAGCATCGTCTGCGGATTGCTGCTGTTGGCCACAGCGGGCGGCATTGTCGGGCTGAGCAGTTTCTGGGTCAGCCAGCGACGCAGGCAGATCGGTATCCGCCGTTCGCTCGGCGCGACGGCGGGTGACATCCTGCGCTACTTCCATGCCGAGAATTTCCTGATCGTCAGCGGCGGCGTCGTGCTCGGAGCGTTGCTTGCGTTCCTGGCGAATCTCGGTTTGATGAATGTCTATGAATTGCCACGCATGCCGCTTTACCTGCCACTGCTTGGTGCACTGCTGTTGTGGCTGCTCGGTCAGGTAGCCGTATGGGGGCCGGCGCGATATGCGGCCAGGGTGCCGCCCGTGGTGGCGATTCGCTCGGAGTGAAAAACCGCCGATGCGGATGGTCGGCTACATCGAGCCGGTCGGCCACCGACAGACACTCGCCCGGTGGCATCCAGCCTCAACCTGCCTTGCAGTCGCCATCACTCAGTGCGGCACATGCCACCCCGGCACCGCCAACGCCTCCACCAGAAAATCCACCAGCCGTCGCGTCTTGATCGGCAGATGCTTGCGCGACGGATACACCGCGTGGATGCCGAGCGTCATCGCGCGGTACGTGGGCAGCAGTTCGACCAGGTCGCCGCGGCGCAGGTCGTCGGCGACCAGGAAGTCCGGTTGCAGGATGATCCCCTGGTGCTCCAGCGCCGCCGCGCGGCAGGTGTCGCCGTTGTTGGCGTGGATGCGGGCATGGGTGCGCACGACGACCAGGCTGTCGTCGGGGGCGATGAAGGTCCACTCGTCCCCGGCGGCGAAGTAGCTGTAGGAAATGACCTCGTGCTGCGCCAGTTCGCCCGGGTGCACGGGCGTGCCGTGCTGCGCCAGATAAGCCGGTGACGCGCACGCCACCATGCGCGTCGTCGCCAGCTGCCGGCTGACCAGTTGCGAGTTGGGCAGGTTGGTGATGCGCACGGCCAGGTCGTAACCCTCTTCGACCAGGTCGACGACGCGGTCGCTCAGTTCGATGTCCAGCGACACTTTCGGGTACAGCTGTGCGAAGCGTCCCCACAACGGGGCCAGGTGCAGCACGCCGAAAGTGAGCGGCGCATTGATGCGCAGCCGTCCGCCGGGTTCGCCGCTGCGCGAGCTGATTTCCGATTCCGCCTCGTCGACCGCGGCCAGCATCTCCTTCGCGCGGGCGAAGAACAGCTGGCCGTCGTCGGTCAGCGACAGCCGCCGCGTGGTCCGGTGCAGCAGGCGCGTACCCAGGCGCTGTTCGAGCTCGGCGACGTGGCGCGACACCGCCGCCTTGGACAGGCCGCTCGCGTCGGCGGCGCCGACGAAGCTGCCGGCCTCGACCACGGCGACGAAGCTGGCCATTTCCTGGAATTTGTCCATGGATCCCTCCTTTTGTTCCGAAATAAGAGACAGTTAGTCAACTCAAAAGGAGTTTATCTGCATTTAATTGGTCAATAGAGTACTCCTCATGCCCCGGATACCCCGGGCAACGGACGGAGACTACTGATGAACATCACCCTGATTGGCACCGGCAACATGGGCTCGGCGCTCGCCACGCAACTCACCCGCGCCGGCCACGTCGTGCGCATCACCGCACGCGACCTGGCCAAGGCGCAGGCGCTGGCTGCCGCCAACCCCGGCGCAGTGGCCGCGGCTCCCGCCGAGGCGCTGGCCGGTTCGGATGTCGTCATCGTCGCCACCGGTTACGCCGACGCAGTGCCGGCGCTGCGCTCGCTGGGTTCGCTGGCGGGCAAGGTGGTCATCGACATCACCAATCCGCTGACCGCCGACTACATGGGCCTGACGCTTGGTTACGACACCTCGGCCGCCGAGGAGATCGCCAAGGCCTTGCCCGAAGCCGAGGTGGTCAAGGCGTTCAATACGCTGTTCGCCCAGGTGCTGGCCGACGGCCCGCAGTTTGCCGATGGCCAGATCGCACCGGCGTTCTTCGCCGGCGACAGCGAACGGGCGAAGCAGACCGCGAAGGCGCTGATCGAAAGCCTCGGCTTCACGGCGGTCGACGCCGGTCCGCTGAAGAACGCGCGCTATCTCGAACCGCTGGCCGCGCTGAACATCTATCTCGGCTACGGCGCCGGCCTCGGCACGTCGATTGCGCCGACCTGGATCCACAAGGCCTGACGCATCCCGCGTGCAACCACTCATCACTTCCAAGGAATCCGCATGAACGCTTCACTGACATTGTTCGGCCGCGTCGGCCTCTCGCTCATCTTCATCATTTCCGGCTGGGGCAAGATCGCCGCTTACGCCGGCACCCAGCAATACATGGCATCCGCCGGTGTGCCGGGCAGCCTGCTGCCGCTGGTGATCGCGCTGGAACTCGGCGGCGGCCTGGCCATTCTGACCGGGGCGTTCACCCGCTGGATCGCGCTGGCGCTGGCGGTGTTCTCGCTCGCCACCGCCGCGCTGTTCCACGCCCACCTCGGCGACGCGGCGCAGGCGATCAACTTCTGGAAGAACGTGGCGATGGCCGGTGGCTTCCTGATGCTCGCCGCCAACGGCGCCGGCACGCTCAGCCTCGACCATCTGTGGAACAAGCGTCGCACCGCCTGACTTCCAACATGCCGTTCAACGCAACGGGCGCAGCAGCGCCCGCTGCCCTTTTCAGGAATCGCCATGACCGTTCCCTCGATTTTCATCTCCCACGGCTCGCCGATGTTCGCGCTGGAACCGGGCGTGCTCGGCCCGAACCTGCGCGCCATCGGCCAGTCGCTGCGCGGCATCGCCGCGGTGCTGGTGGTATCGCCGCACTGGCAGACGCGGGCCGTGCGCGTCGGCAGCAGCGCCGCGCCGGAGACGATCCACGACTTCGGCGGCTTCCCGCCGCCGCTGTATCAACTGCAATACCCCGCGCCGGGTGCGCCGGAGCTGGCACAGGACGTTGCGCAGCTGCTCGCGCAGGCGGGCTTCGAAGTAACGCTCGACGAACGCCGCGGCCTCGACCACGGCGCGTGGGTGCCGTTGCGCTACCTGTTCCCGGACGCCGATGTGCCGGTGTTCCAGGTGTCGCTGCCGCAGAGCATCGATGCCGCCGGTGCGTTGCGACTGGGCCAGGCGCTGGCGCCACTGCGCGAGCGTGGCGTGCTGGTGGTCGGCTCCGGCAGCCTCACCCACAACCTGTATGAATTCCGCCAAGCCATCCGCAACCCGGAGTACGCGCAGGAATTCGTCGACTGGGTTCGTGATGCGGTGGCCGCGCGCGATATTGAAGCACTGGTCGACTACCGCCGTCGCGCGCCGCATGCGCAGCGCGCGCATCCGACCGAGGAACATTACCTGCCGCTGCTGGTGGCCATGGGCGCAAGCTCCCATACCGACGTCGCCAGCGTGGTCGAAGGCGGCATGACCTACGGCGTGCTGTCGATGGATTCCTTCGCGTTCGGCCTGCCGGACGCGGCCCATGTTTCACTGGATCACACCATGCAGGAGCAGGTCGCATGAAAACCTTGTCATCGTTGTTCGTCGATCCGGCCTTCGCGCTGGCGTTCCGTACGCTGCAGCCGCCGCCGGAAAAGCCGACGTCGCTGCTGGTGCTGCTGCACGGCGTGGGCGGCAACGAGGGCAACCTCGCCGCGCTCGGTGCCGAAGCGGGCAGCGACACGCTGGTGGTGCTGCCGCGTGGCCCGATCGCGCTGGGGCCGCAGGCGTTCGGCTGGTTCCGCGTCGCCTTCAGCGGCAACGGTCCGCAGATCGTGGCGAGCGAAGCCGACGCCAGCCGCCGCATGCTGATCGACTTCATCGGGCAACTGCAGCAGGCGTACGGCATCGACGCGGCGCATACCGTCGTTGCCGGCTTCAGCCAGGGAGGCATCCTCAGCGCCAGCGTGGCGTTGACCGCGCCCGAACGCGTCGCCGCGTTCGCCGTGCTGGCCGGCCGCATCCTGCCGGAACTCGAACCGCAGCTGGCCGACGCGCAGCGTCTGTCCACGCTGCGCGGCTACATCGCGCATGGCATGTACGACGACAAGCTCCCGCCGAGCTGGGCGCGGCGGGCGGATGACTGGCTCACTCGCCTCGGCGTCGCGCACGAGACGAAGCTCTATCCGACCGGGCACGAACTGGGTACGGCGATGCGCGCCGATTTCCTCGCCTGGCTGGCCCGGCACGACCCGCGCTGAAACCGCCCTGATGCGGGCGTGGCAGGAACGCCCGCCATCCCGCGTGGTCGGCCGCATGCACGGCAGGCGGACAGACCATGGTCGCCCGACTGCCCGCGTTTCGCCCCCGTCTGCCCGCTGCCGCGCCGCTGGCGCTGTTGTGATCGGCACTCCGGATCAAGGGAGTGTTGGGGATATGGGCAAGTGGACACAGACGGTGATGGCGAAGGTGCTGGGCATCGGCGTGCTGGCGTTGCTGATGACAATACCGTTGCTGCAGGTGAACGGACTGGTCAGTGAGCGCCAGCAGTTGCGCGAGACGGCGGTTGTGCAGATCGCGCAGGGGTGGGGTGGCCGGCAGGTGCTGGGCGGCCCGGTGCTGGTGGTGCCGACCGTGCGCCCGATGCCAGCGGAAGGCATGACGACAGTGCCGTGGCAGGCCGGCAGCGAGAGCGTGCTGGCAGATGCGCTGCGGCTCGATGTGGCGATGGATGTGCAGATGCGTGGCTACGGGATCTATACCGCGCCGGTATTCGTCGCCACGGTGAAGCTCGATGCGCAGTTCCGTGCGCAGGACCTGGCCCAATATCGCCAGGGCAGCAGTGCCCGGTGGCAGGGCGGCAAGGCCGAGCTGCGGCTGCCGGTCGGCGACTTGCGCGGCCTGCAGGAGGTCACCGGGCTGCGCGTCAACGGCCAGCCGGCGCGCTTCGAATCATCGGCCGAGCGGCTCGGCCTGTGGCCGACCGTGGTGGTGCCGATCGACCTGGATGCGCTGGGCGGGCAACCGATCGACGTGCAGATCGGCCTGAAGCTGGCCGGTACCGAGGCGCTGCAGCTGTTGCCGCTGGCGCGCAGCACCGAGGTGACCATGCGCGCGCCGTGGCGCGACCCCAGCTTTGTCGGTGCGGCGCTGCCGCTGGAACACGCCATCGACACCCGCGGCTTCAACGCGCGCTGGCACCTGCTCGATCTCAACCGCAGCTATGGCCAGCACTGGGTCGACAGCGATGCCGCGATGATCCCGGCGCTGGAGGCTTCCACCTTCGGCGTGCAGTTGTACCAGCCGGTCGACGTGTACCAGCGCAACGTGCGTGCGGGGAAATACGGGCTGCTGTTCATCGCGATGACTTTCGTCGCGTTCTTCCTGTTCGAGGTGCTCAAGCGGCTGCGCGTGCACCCGGTGCAATACCTGCTGGTCGGCGCGGCGCTGGCCACGTTCTACGTGGTGCTGCTGGCGTTGTCCGAGCAGATCGGCTTCGGCCCGGCGTATGCGCTGGCGGCGGTCGCGGTAGTCGTGCTGGTGGGCGGCTACGCGATGGCGGTGCTGCGCGCGCGGCGCGCCGGCCTGTTGCTGGGCGGTGTGCTGGGGCTGATCTACGCGGTGTTGTACGGGCTGATCGCGGCCGAGCAGTACGCACTGCTGATCGGCGCGCTGGTGCTGCTGGCGATGGTCGGCCTGATGATGTACCTGACCCGCCGCATCGACTGGTATGCCTACGTACCCACGTCGACCGAGCCCTCAGCCGCTATCATGGACAAACCATGAATCTGCTCGCGATCGAAACCGCCACCGAAGCCTGCTCCGTCGCCCTGATCCACGGCGACGAACTGATCGCGCGCAGCGAGATCGCCCCGCGCCGGCACACCGAACTGGTGCTGCCGATGGCCGACGAGCTGCTGGCCGAAGCCGGCATCGGTCGCCACGCGCTGGACGCGATCGCGGTAGGCCGCGGCCCCGGTGCGTTCACCGGCGTGCGCCTGGGCGTATCGCTGGCGCAGGGCATGGCGCTGGCGCTGGACCTGCCGGTGATCACCGTCTCCTCGCTGGCTGCACTGGCGCTGGAAGCGCCGGAGGAAGATGGCACCGCGATTCTCGCCGTGATCGACGCGCGCATGGGCGAAATCTACGCCGCCTGCTACCGCCGCGACGACGATGGCGGCCTGCTCGCGCTGGACGACGAGCGCATCTGCACCGCCGAGACGCTGGTGCTGCCCGAGGCTGGCGCATGGCAGGTCGTCGGCAGCGGCTGGGCCACCTACGCCGCCGTGTTGTCGCAACGCCTCACCGGCACCCTGCATTCCGCCGATGGCCTGCGCTATCCGCAGGCTGCACACGTTGCCGAGCTGGCGCTGCGCGAGTTCAAGACCGGCCACGCGCAGGCGCCGGAACTGGCGCTGCCGGTGTACCTGCGCGACAAGGTGGCGTTGACGCTGGTGGAGCAGGGCAAGGCCTGAAGCCGTAGCGCAGGGACCAGGATGATGCCTTCCCCTGCCTGCAGGGGAAGGTGCCGAAGGCGGATGGGGTGCTCTTGCTGGCGCTGCTTCCCCCGATTCCAGCACTTACAGCCGCCCGATCACCAGCTGCACCAGCAAGCTGCTCACCGCCACCGCAATCCACACGCCCAACCCCAGCAGGATCGGTCGCGCGCCGCTGGAAACCATCTTGCGCAGGTTCGCGGACAGGCCGATCGCGGTGAGCGCCACAATGATCAGGAATTCGGCGAGCAGGTGAATGGACGGCTGGACGGCCAGCGGGACCAGGCCGGCGGTGCGCACCGCCGAGGCGACCAGGAACCACAGGATGAACCACGGGAAGATGCTGGCGAGGCTGAACTGGCCGACGCTGCCGGCTTCGGCGTGCTTGCGCTTCTCACGCGCGGCGACCGCGAAGGCCAGCACCAGGCACACCGGGATGATCAGCGTGGCGCGGGTCAGCTTGACGATGGTGGCGTAGTCGCCGGCGGCGTGGCTGTAGCTGTAGCCCGCGGCGACCACCGAGGAGGTGTCGTTGATCGCGGTGCCGGCCCACAGGCCGAAGCCGAGGTCGCTCATGTGCATCAGGTGGCCGAGCAGCGGGAACAGCAGCACGGCGATCACGTTGAAAAGGAAGATGGTGGAGATCGCGAAGGCGGTGTCGTGGTCGTCCGGACGGATGATCGGGGTGACCGCGGCGATCGCCGAGCCGCCGCAGATCGCGGTGCCGACGCCGATCAGAATCTTCAGCTTGTCGTGCACGCCGAGCCAGCGGCCGAGCAGCCAGGCGGCGAGGAAGGCCACGCTCATCGTCACCAGGGTCACCGACAGCGATTCGAGGCCGGTCTTCGCCACCTGGTCCAGGCTGAGCCCGAAGCCCAGCGCGATGATCGACCACTGCAGCACCTTCTTGCCGGTGAACGCGATGCCGGGGGTGTAGCGCTCGCCCGGCGACAGCAGGTTGCGCACCAGGATGCCCAGCACGATGCCGATCACCGGGCCGCCGATCAGCGGCAGCCAGCGCCCCAGCAGCAGCGCCAGCAGGCCGATCGCCACCGCCAGCAGCAGGCCGGGCGCGCGTTGCCGCAGCAGGTTGGGGAGGGTGGCGGGGATGGATGATGCGTTCATGCCTGGGCTCCAGTGATGGCGTCATTGTCCGCTTGCTCATCAATCAGGAAAATTTTGAAAATATGATCGGATGTATCAGGCGAGCTGATAGGATCGGCTGGTGATCAACATCAGCCCGCGCCAGCTGGACGTGTTCGTGCAGATCGCGCTGCACGGCAGCGTGCGTGCCGCTGCCGAATGCCTGCACCTGACCCAGCCGGCGGCCAGCATGGCGCTGGCGGAGATGGAGCGGCAGCTGGATGCGCCGCTGTTCGACCGCGAACGCGGTCGCCTGCGCCTGAACGCGCGCGGGCGCGAACTGCTGCCGCTGGCGCAGGAACTGCTGGAGCGGCACGCCGAGTTCGGCCGCCGCGGGCGCGAGGAGGGTGCGGCGCTGGGTGGCGAACTGCGCATCGGCGCCAGCAATACGGTGGGCAACTACCTGGTCGGCGAGCTGCTCGGTGGGTTCGTGCGCGCGCATCCGCAGGTGGCGATCCGCCTGCGCGTGGCGAACACCGAGACGATCGCCGCGGCGATGCTCGAACACAGCCTGGACATCGGCTGCGTCGAAGGCCCGGTGGCGCACCCGCTGCTGGAAGTACGGCCGTGGCGCGACGACCGGCTGGTGGTGTGCGCGCCGCCCGAGCATCCGCTGGCGCGCAAGCGCGGCCTGAAGCCGGCGGATTTCGCCGGCGCGCGCTGGGTGCTGCGCGAACCCGGCTCGGCCACCCGCGCCACCAGCGAGCGCGTGCTGGCGCAACTGCCGCCCGGCGAAACCGTGCTGGAACTGGACCAGATCGAGGCGATCAAGCAGGCCGTGGTGGCCGGCCTGGGCATTGCCTGCCTGCCCGCGGTGGCGGTTACCGATGCACTGGCGACCGGGCGGCTGAAGGCATTGAAGACGCCGTTCCTGGACCTGCGCCGCAAGCTGTCGCTGCTGCTGCACCGGCAGAAGTACCGCGGCGCGCTGCTGGATGCATTCATCGAGGGGATCGAGCTCGATCGCCCGAATCGCTGACCATGCCCCGGGCATGTCGAACAGGGATGAGCCGCCGGAAGTGGGCGCTCAGTCCGGGGCGCTTGCGCCCACGATTTCGTTCAACATCGCCTCGGCCTGCTCGTGGGTATGCGCACGCAGCAGTTGGGGGAGGTGGCGGCGCAGGTTGGCCTGGTCGAGCGTGGCGAGACGGTCGCGCACCTGCAGGATCTGCGCCGGGTGCATGCTGAACTCGTGGAGGCCGAGCAGAAGCAGCAGCGCGGTGAAGTTCACGTCGCCGGCGATCTCGCCGCACAGGCTGACCGGTTTCTTCGCGCGGCGGCCGGCGCCGAGCACGTGCGAGATCAGCCGCAGCAGCGCCGGCTGCAGCGGGTTGTAGATGTTCTCCAGCGCGTCGTTGCCGCGGTCGGCGGCCAGCACATACTGGGCAAGGTCGTTGGTGCCGATGGCCAGGAAGTCGGCGTGTTCCAGCAGGGCGCGCACGTTGATCGCCGCTGCCGGCACCTCGATCATCGCGCCCAGCGGCAGTTTCTCGGGCAGGTCGATGTTCTCGCGCTTCAGGTCCTGCCGCGCCAGCTTGAACAGCGTGCGCACCGCGATCAGTTCGTCGGGCTGGGTCACCATCGGCACCAGCACGCGCACCGGCCCGTAGCAGGCGGCGCGCAGGATCGCGCGGATCTGCGTGGTGAACACCGCCGGGTAGCGCAGCGACAGGCGCACGCCGCGCACGCCGAGCGCGGGGTTGTCCTCGCCGCGCAGGGCGAGCCCGGCGGCGTCGGCCTTGTCGGCGCCCAGGTCCAGCGTGCGGATGGTCACCGGCAGGCCGCCCATGCCCATCACCAGGTCGCGGTAGGCGATGAACTGTTCGTCTTCCGACGGCAGCCCCTTGTGCTTGAGGAACAGGAACTCGGTGCGGTACAGGCCCACGCCGTCGGCGCCGCGGGCGCGCGCCATCGCCACGTCGGCCGGCGTTTCGGCGTTCGCCAGCAGGGCGATCTCGACGCCGTCGCGGGTGCGCGTGGGTGCGTTCGCCAGCTTGGCCAGCCGGCGCCCCTCGATCGCCGCCTCGCGCTGCCAGGCGCGGTAGCGCGACAGGTCCTGCGCGGCCGGATGCACGATCGCCTCGCCGTGCTCGGCGTCGAGCAGGATCAGGTCGTCGTCGTGGATGTTCGACAGCGCGTCGCGGGTGCCCACCAGCATCGGCAGGCCGAGGCTGCGCGCGAGGATCGCGCTGTGCGAGTACGCGCTGCCGGAACTGGCGACCACGCCGAGCAGGCCGTTGCCGGCCAGCTGCGCCATGTCGGCCGGTGCGATGGAGTCGGCGATCAAAATTTCGCCCACGCGCGCGGCCAGCTTGCGCTCCTCCGGACTGGTCTGCCGCTGCAGCGCGGAGATCACCCGGTTGATCACCTGCTCGACGTCTTCCTTGCGGCTGCGCAGGTAAGGGTCGTCCATCGCCTCGAACACGGCGGACAGCCGGTCGCGCTGTTTCTTCAGCGCGGCGCCGGGACGGTAGTGGCCGATCCGCACCAGGTCGTCCAGCCCGCGCAGCAGCTCGGCGTCGTCCAGCAGCAGGCTGTGCGCGTCGATGAACTCGTTGACCTCGCGCGCCAGCGCGCCGTGCAGCTTGCCGCGCAACTCGCGCAGTTCCTGCCGCGCGGTGTCCAGTGCCTGGTGCAGCTTCGCCAGTTCGCCTTCGATCTCTTCCTCGGCCAGCGGCCGGGTATCGACCGCGTAGCGGCTGGGCTGCACCAGCCGCGCACGGCCAAGCGCCATGCCGTGCGCGGCGATGGTGCCGGCGAGCAGGTGCCTCACGCCTGGCTCCCGCGGGGGCCAGGCACGGGAATCGGAAATAGGGAATGGGGAATGGGCAAGGTGCACAGCACGGCGCTTGCGCGCGCTCCGCTTCTCCCGACTCCCGATGCCCGATTTTCGATTCCCTGCATCTCAAGCTCCCTCGTCGAACTTGCGCTCGAACAGCTCGACCACCGCGGCCAGCGCGGCTTCCTCATCGGGGCCGTCGGCGCGGACGGTCAGCGGGCTGCCGAGGCCGGCGGCCAGCATCATCACGCCCATGATGCTTTGTGCATTCACTTCGCGGCCCTTGCTGACCAGGTGCACGGTGGATTTGAAGCCCTGCACCAGTTGTACCAGCTTGGCCGAGGCGCGGGCGTGCAGGCCCAGCCGGTTGGTGATGACGATCTCCTTTTCAAGCATGGTCGATGAAGATCCCCCCGCGGCCACCGCTGGCCGCGATCTCGGCCAGCTCGTCCAGTGGTTTTTCCGCATAGTTGAGTACGCGCAGCAGCATCGGCAGGTTGAGGCCGGAGACGCAGCGAAGATGCACGCCGAGCGCGCCAAGTGACAGGCCGATGTTGCACGGCGTGGCGCCGTACAGGTCGGCCAGCACCAGGACGCCGGCACCGGTGTCGAGTTCGCGCGCGTGGCGCGCGGTGAGCTGGCGCATCACGTCCGGATCCGACTCGGGCGGGATTTCCACCGCCGCCACCTGCAACGGCAGCCGCGGCATCACGTGGTGCGCGGCGGAGATCAGCGCGTGGCCGACCGCCTCGTGGGTCATCAGCAGCACGCCGACGCTCATGCCCGGCGGCCCGTGTGGATCGTGGTCGTGGACGACATGGCCATCACTCGAGCTCGCGGTGGAAGGTGAGCACGCCTTCGCGATGGCCGCGATAGTGGGCGGCGAGCTTCTCGACCAGGTAGACCGAGCGGTGGCGGCCGCCGGTGCAGCCGATCGAGATGGTCACGTAGCTGCGGTCGTCCTGCTCGAAGCGCGGCAGCCAGGCGTCCAGCCAGCGCGCGGTGTCGGTGAAGTATTCGCCGACCAGCGGTTCTGCATCGAGGAATTCGCGCACCGCTGCGTCCTTGCCCGACAGCGGGCGCAGGCGCGGGTGCCAATGCGGGTTCGGCAGGCAGCGCGCATCGAACACGAAGTCCGCGTCCAGTGGCAGCCCACGCTTGAACGCGAACGACTGGAACATCAGGGTCAGCCCCTCGGTGGCCTGCGCGTAGCCGGTGGCGACCAGCCGGCGCAGCTGGTGCACGTTGAGTTCGCTGGAGTCGATCACCTTCTCGGCGATCGCCATCAGCGGGCGCAGCAGTCGGCGCTCCTCGACGATCGCGTCGGCCAGCGACACGCCGCGGGTGGCCAGCGGATGGCGGCGGCGGGTTTCCGAATAGCGCTTGATCAGCACGTCGTCGCGGCAGTCCAGGAAGATCAGGTGCACCTGCACGCCGGCGCCGGCCAGCTCCGACAGCACGGTCGGCATGTGCGCGAAGTCGGTGCCGCGGTTGCGCACGTCCACGCCCACCGCGATGCGCCGCGGCCGGCCGCGGCGGTCGCCGCTGGTGGCGGCGTTGACCAGTTGCGGCAGCAGCACCGACGGCAGGTTGTCGACGCAGTAGAACTCCAGGTCCTCCAGCGCGCGCAGCGCCACCGTCTTGCCGCCGCCGGACATGCCGGTCAGCACGATCAGGTGGATCTCGTGCGGGTCGACCAGCGTGCTGGGTGGGTAGGTGTCGTCGCTCATGCTTTCACCATGGAGGCAGTCGGCGCAGCTGATGCGCCTGGCGGTCGATGAAGGTCTGCGCCGGGTCGATGCCCTTGCTCTTCAGAGCGTGGCTGCGCACGGCGGCCTCGACCAACACCGACAGGTTGCGGCCGGAGGCCACCGGGATGGTGATCATCGGCACCTGCACGTCGAACACCTCGCGGTGGCCGATGTCACCGGTGAGCCGGGTCAGCGTGTCGCCGCTGTCGCCGAGATTGACCTCGCCGTCGCGCAGCGGCTTGAGGTGCACCACCAGGCGCAGGTACTTGGACGGCTTGACCGACATGTGGCCGAACATCTCGCGCACGTTGAGCACGCCCAGTCCGCGCACTTCCAGCAGGTCCTGCAGCAGCTCGGGACAGGTGCCGTCGATCACGTCCGGCGCGATCAGGGTGAATTCGGTGGCATCGTCGGCGACCAGCCGGTGGCCGCGGCTGATCAGTTCCAGCGCCAGCTCGCTCTTGCCGGAGCCGGCCTCGCCGGTGATCAGCACGCCGATCGAGAACACCTCCAGGAACACGCCGTGCAGGGTGATCTTCGCCGCCAGCATGCGCGCCAGGTGGTACTGCAGGTAAGTCAGCAGCTCGTGGCCGCGCTTGGGGCTGATCCACAGCGGCGTGCTGGTTTCCTCGGCGACCTCGCGCAGGTCGGCCGGCACGGTCTGGTCCTTGGTCACGATCAGCGCCACCGGCTGGTAGGCGGCGATCTTGTGCATCACTTCCCAACGCTGGCGCGAGTCCAGTCCGTCGAGGTAGTTCAGCTCTTCCGAGCCGATGATCTGGATCTTGTTCGGGTAGATGACGTTGAGGTAGCCGATCAGCGACGGCCGCCGCGCCTGCGCCACGCCCGGCTCGAGCGCGCGTGACTCCCCGCGCATGCCGGACACCCAGCGCAGGGCCATGCGTTCGTGGACGCCGTCGTAGAGTTGTCGTGCGCTGATCCGGTCCAAGCCTTGGGTCCTTTGCGCCGCATGCCGGAGCCCGGCGGGCTTTTGCGACGGCATCGCCATTGTGCCAGCTTGGGCGGGCAGGCGTGTTCAGGAAAAGGAACGGCCCGCGCGTGGCGGGCCGTGTCGGGTCGTGGTGGAGTCGGCCGGTTCAGCCGTACTGGCGCTCGTCGCGCGCCTCGCGCTGGTGCTTGTCGGCGACCTTTTCGCGGTACTTGCGCAACTGGGCGACCAGCTTGTCGAACAGCACGTCGATCGAGGCATACATGTCGGCCTCGGTGGCCTCGGCATGCAGGGTGGCGCCGACCACGTTCAGGGTGCCGTCGGCGCGCTGCTGCAGCTTGTCGACCGACAGCACGATGGCGAGGCTCTTCAATTTGTCGTCGAGGCGGGTGAGGCGGTCGAGCTTGGCGGTGGCGTGGTCGCGCAGGGCCGGGGTGACTTCGATCTGCTGGCCGCTGAGTTGGAATTGCATGGTGCGCCTCCTCTGGTAGTGCCGTGCCGCGTTTCGCGGCGGGGTGGACGTGCCGGGTCGGGGTGGCCACGGCGCATCGTCAATCATCCTGTAGCAGGTATGGGAGCGATTTTTCGTTAACCAAGTTCCCCTGGATAGCCCCTGCGACAATCAGCCCGCGCGCTGGCGCTCGCTGGAGGTGGGGATGCGCAATCCCTCGCGGTATTTGGCCACGGTGCGACGGGCGACCTGGATGCCCTTGCGCTGCAGTTCCTCGGCGATCGCCAGGTCGGACAACGGCTTGCGCACGTCCTCGGCCTCGATCAGCTTGCGCAGCATGGCCTGGATCGCGGTGGCCGAGGCGCTGCCGCCGTCCTCGGTGGATACCCCGCTGGAAAAGAAGTACTTCAGCTCGAACGTGCCGCGCGGGGTGTGCAGGTATTTGCGGGTGGTGACACGCGAAATGGTGGATTCGTGCATGCCCACTTCCTCGGCCACCTCGCGCAGTACCAGCGGGTGCATCGCCTCGGGGCCGTAGTCGAGGAACGCGCTCTGCCGCCGCACGATCGCCTCGGCGACCTTGAGCAGGGTCTCGGCGCGCGATTCCAGGCTCTTGATCAGCCAGCGCGCCTCCTGCAGCTGGCCGCGCATCCAGCTGGCGTCCTCGCCGCGGGCCTGGGCGATCAGGCCGCAATAGTGCTGGTTGAGGCCCAGCCGCGGCTGGGCGTCCGGGTTCAGGCTGACCCGCCAGCGACTGCCGTCGCGCAGCGCATAGACGTCCGGTGCCACGTATTCGACCGGGGTGGCGTCCAGTGCCGCGCCGGGGCGCGGGTCGAGGCTGCGGATCAGCACCGCGGCCGCGCTCACGTCGTCCGCGTCGGCGCGCAGCCGCCGCGCCAGCCGCACGATGTCGTTGCGCGCGAGCAGGTCGAGTTCGTCGTCGACGATGCGCAGCGCCAGCTCGCGCTGCGGGGTGTCCGTGGGGAATTGTTCCAGTTGCACGCGCAGGCAGTCGCGCAGGTCCAGGCTGCCCACGCCAGCGGGGTCGAAGCCCTGCAGCCGGCGACGCACTTCCTCGATTTCCGCGATGCTGGCGTCGAAGTTGGCAGGCAGCGCGGCGAGGATGGCCTCCAGCCCTTCGGCCAGGTAGCCGGCGGGATTCAGCGCGTCGATCAGCACGGTGGCGATCAGGTGCTGGCGCGGGTTGAACGAGGCCAGGTTGAGCTGCCACAGCAGGTGTTGCTGCAGAGTTTCCGGCGCGGCGTTCTGCGGCTCGAAATCCTCGTCGCCGCGCGATCCGCTGCCGCTGTTGCCGACGCTGCTGCTGGAGAAGTCGATCGGCGTTTCGGCTGCGCCGCCGCCGTCCGACCAGTCAGCGGCCTCGCCGTCATCGTTGCTGCTGCCAGCGACCGCCTCGGCGCTGGGGTATTCGCCCTCGGCCTCGACGCCCTCGGTCGCCTCGTCGTCCTCGATCTCCTCGGCGAATTCCAGCAGCGGGTTGCTCTCGGCGATCTGCCGCAGTTCGGCTTCCAGCTCCAGCTGCGATAGCTGCAACAGGCGGATCGCCTGCTGCAGTTGCGGCGTCAGGGTCAGCTGCTGGTGGAGGCGAAACTGCAGCGCGGGTTTCATGCCAGCCGGATCGAAGGAAGTCGCGGCCATCGTAACGCGTGCCCGCAGGTGCGGCCATAGCCGCGGGCCGCGGCAATAGCGAACCGTGACAGGTATTTCAGAGCCGAAATTCGCGGCCCAGGTAGACCTCGCGCACCTTTTCGTCGGCGAGGATGTGTGCCGGGGTGCCGCGCGACAGCACCTCGCCCTCGTTCAGGATGTACGCGCGGTCGCAGATGCCCAGGGTTTCGCGCACATTGTGGTCGGTGATCAGCACGCCGATGCCGCGTTCCTTCAGGTGGCGCACGATGCGCTGGATCTCGCCGACCGAGATCGGGTCGACCCCGGCGAACGGTTCGTCCAGCAGCATGTAGCGGGGGTTGGCGGCCAGTGCGCGGGCGATCTCTACCCGGCGCCGCTCGCCGCCGGACAGGCTGATGCCCTTCTGGGCGGCGATGTGCGCGATCTTCAGCTCGTCCAGCAGGTTTTCCAGCTCGGCGTCGCGCTGCGACGCGGTCAGCCCGTCGCGCAGTTCCAGCACGGCCAGGATGTTGTCGGACACGCTGAGCCGGCGGAACACCGACGCCTCCTGCGGCAGGTAGCCGATGCCCAGCTTTGCGCGCGCATGCATCGGCAGGCCGGTGATGTCCAGCTTGTCCAGCTTGATCGTGCCGCCGTCGGCCTCGATCAGGCCGACCACCATGTAGAAGCAGGTGGTCTTGCCGGCACCGTTGGGGCCGAGCAGGCCGACCACTTCGCCTTCACGGATCGAGAAGCCGAAATCCTTGACGACCTGGCGCGACTTGAAACTCTTCTGCAGACCTTCGGCGGAGAGCATCGGTTATGGCTGTCCCTGCGGGGCCGGGCTGCCCGCGGCCGGCTGCGGCTTGGGCTTGAAGGTCATGTGGACCAGGCCGTCGCCGGCGCTCTCGCCGGTCATCTGGCTGGTCTCGGTGTTGTAGGTGAGCCGGTCGCCGCGCGCGTCGCCGCGGCCCTTCTGGGTGACCGAGGCATTGCCGCTGAGCACCGCGATGCCCTTGAGGTTGTCGTAGTCGAGCGTGGCGGCGTCGCCCAGCATCAGGTTGCCGCTGTCGTCCAGCTGCTCGAGATGGGCCGGACTGCCGGTGATGACGACCCGGCTGATCTGGGTGTTGGCGTCGAAGTACACCTTGGCCTGCGCACCGGTGGCCTTCAGCGTGCCCTGGGTGATCACCACGTTGCCGGTCAGCGTGCTGACGCTGTTCGGCTTCTGGAAGCCGTCGAAGTTCTTCGCGGCGACCTGCATTTCCTGTTGGCGATCGCTTTTCCTGGCCAGTGCCGGCTGGGCCGCGAACAGGCCGAGGGCTGCGACGGCCAGCGCGAACCTAGCGCTGGCGCGGCGGGAAGGTGGCATGAACGTCATCGAGCAGCTCCAGGTGTTTGTCGTTGAGGTCGGCACGCATACCGATACCGCTGATTCTAGTGCCGCCTTGCACCATCTGCGCCGGCGCCGCGGTTTCCAGGCGGTTCTGCTTCGGCCAGGCGGTGACATCGGCGGTCTGAATGTTGGCTGCCGGCGCATCGCCGAACGCTTCCCGGTGCATCTCCACCGGGCCCTGCAGCTTGAGCAGGCTGCCATCCTTGTTGACCCAGCCATACAGCGACTGGCCCTTCCAGTCCGGTATGCCGGCCTGGTGGGCCGGCAACTGGAAGGTGGGCGAGTTGAGGTAGAGCGAATCGTCGCCCTCGCGGCGCTCCAGGTGCGGCGACTGCAGGTGGAAGCTGGGTTGGCCCGCGGCGTTGAATTCGGTCATCCGCGCGTTGGTGAGGGTGTAGCTGGAGCGCGGCGGGCCGACGAAATCGCTGGTCTTCGGCGCCGGCCCGAACCACCACAGCAGCAGCTGGGCCACGCCCGCGGCGAGCGCGATGGCGAGGGTCGCGGCGGGCAGGCGCCGGTCGCGCAGCCAGCGGCGAAGCTTCACTGCCAGCGCTCCCGCTCGGCCGCGCTCTTGCCCTGGGCGTGCAGGATCAGGTCGCACACCTCGCGCGCGGCGCCCATGCCGCCGCTGCGGGTGGTCTGCCAGTGTGCCGCCTCGGCGACCCAGGGGTGGGCGTTCGCTACCGCCACCGCCAGCCCGGCGATGCGCATCGGCGGCAGGTCGGGCAGGTCGTCGCCGACGAAGGCGGTCTGTTCGGGCGTCAGCTGCAGTGCATCGAGCAATTCCCGCAGGCAGGCGCGCTTGTCGCCCTGGCCCTGGTAGACGTGGGCGATGTCCAGTTCCTCGGCACGCAGCGCGACCGGGTGGCTGATCCGCGCGGTGATGATCGCCACCTGCACGCCGTTCGCCTGCAGCCGCTTCAGGCCGAGCCCGTCATGCACGTGGAACACCTTGGTCTCGCGGCCGTCCTCGCCGTACCACAGGCGCCCGTCGGTCAGCGTGCCGTCCACGTCGAACACCGCCAGGCGGATCTTCGCGGCGCGGTTCAGGAGATCGGCGGGGAGGTTGGCGAGGTAGTCAGTGGGCACGGGCGGGATTCTGGGAGAGCAGGATCAAGAGCGGCGTGTTTGATTGGTCTGATTCGTCGAGACGAATCAGACCACACGCGCACGGAGCAGATCATGAATGTTCAGTGCGCCGACCACGCGCTGCTCGCCGTCGACGACCAGCAGCGCGTGGATCTGGTACTTCTCCATCAGCTGCGCCGCTTCCGCCGCCAGCTTGTCGGCGCCGATCGTCTTCGGGCCGCGCGTCATCAGTTCGGCCACGGTGGCGCCGCGCAGGTCCACGCCGTCGTCGTCCAGCGCGCGGCGCAGGTCGCCGTCGGTGAAAACCCCCAGCAGGCGTTGTTCGGCGTCGACCACGGCGGTCATGCCCAGGTGCTTGCGGGTCATCTCGACCAGGGCAGTGGTGAGGCTGGCGTCGGGCGAGACCCGCGGCACCTCGTCGCCGACATGCATCACGTCGCTGATGTGCAGCAGCAGGCGCCGGCCCAGCGCGCCGGCCGGGTGCGAGCGGGCGAAGTCGTCGGAAGTGAAGCCACGCGCCTCCAGCAACGCGATCGCCAGCGCGTCGCCCAGCACCAGCGCCACCGTGGTGCTGGTGGTCGGCGCCAGGCCGAGCGGGCAGGCCTCGCTGGAGATGCTGCCGTCCAGGTGCACGTCGGCCTGGGTCGCCAGCGAGGAAGTGGTGCGACCGGTGATGGCGATCAGCGGGATGCCCTGGCGCTTGATCACCGGCAGGATGAACAGCAGCTCGTCGGTCTCGCCGGAGTAGGAGATCGCCAACACCACGTCCTGCGGCAGGATCATGCCGAGGTCGCCGTGGCTGGCCTCGCCCGGGTGCACGAAGAACGCCGGCGTGCCGGTGGAGGCCAGCGTGGCGGCGATCTTGCGCCCGATATGGCCGGACTTGCCCATGCCGCTGACCACCACGCGGCCCCGACAACCCAGGATCAGCCGGCAGGCCTCGACGAACTCCGGCCCGATCCGCGGCTCCAGCGCCAGCGCGGCAGCCGCTTCGGTGGCAATCACCGTGCGTGCGCTGCGGGTGATCACGTCCGGGTTCAGGTCGATCGGGGCGGAGGGGGCAATGCGTGCGTTCATGGGGGCTCGATGAAGGGGCGGAGGGTGCCCGGGTGGCCATGGCGCGCGGCCTGTCCGGGCCGGTCTGGAGCCGCTGTCATTTCTGCGCCAGCGGATTTCCATTACCATGGCATGTTCGCATTTTAACGTCATAAGCCTGCGCAATGGGTTCCGCTCGCCGCGGAAGCCGTCGCCAGCTGCCCAGACTCCTGCATGGAACCCCTCCCGATGGACCCAGCCCGCATCCAGGCGATGATCGAAAATGGCCTGCCCGGCGCCCAGGTGGAGGTGAGCGGCGCCGACGGCGTGCATTTCGAGGCTACCGTGGTCGCCAGCCAGTTCGCCGGCAAGCTGCCGCTGGCGCGGCACCGGTTGGTGTACGCCACGCTGGGTGAGCTGATGGGCGGCGCGATCCATGCGCTGGCGCTGAAGACACTGACTCCGGAGGAGGCCGGGAACAGGGCCTAGGGAATGGTCAAAAGCCGTTCCATCCCTCACCTGCCACTGCTCTTCCGATTCCCAATTCCCGATTTTCGATTTCCTGACTTATGGCCAAAATTCTGATCAGCGGCGGCACGCCGCTCCATGGCGAGGTCGCCATTTCCGGCGCCAAGAACGCCGTGCTGCCGATCCTCGCCGGCTGCCTGCTGGCCGACGGGCCGGTCAGCATCGGCAACGTGCCGCACCTGCACGACGTCACCACCTTCATCGAGCTGCTCGGCCAGATGGGCGTGCAGCTGGTGCTGGACGACCGCATGAAGATGCACGTCGACCCGCGCACCACCAGTACCTGCGTGGCACCGTACGACCTGGTGCGCACCATGCGCGCCTCGATCCTGGTGCTCGGCCCGCTGGTGGCCCGCTTCGGCCAGGCCGAGGTGTCGCTGCCGGGCGGCTGCGCGATCGGCTCGCGCCCGGTCGACCAGCACATCCGCGGCCTGCAGGCGCTGGGCGCCGAGATCACGGTCGAGAACGGCTACATCAAGGCGAAGGCGGGCCGGCTGAAGGGCGCGCGCATCGTGATGGACATGGTCACCGTCACCGGTACCGAGAACATCATGATGGCGGCCACCCTGGCCCAGGGCACCACGGTGATCGAGAACGCGGCGCAGGAACCGGAAGTGGTCGACCTGGCGCACTGCCTGATCGCGATGGGCGCGCAGATCGAGGGCGTCGGCACCTCGACCATGGTGATCCACGGTGTCGAGCGCCTGCACGGTGCCGAGCATGACGTGCTGCCCGACCGCATCGAGACCGGCACCTATCTGGTCGGCGCGGCGATGACCGGCGGCAAGGTGCGTGCACGGCATGCCCGTGCCAACACGCTGGACGCAGTGCTGGCCAAGCTGGAGGAGGCCGGCGCGCAGATTTCCACCGGCGACGACTGGATCGAGCTGGACATGGGCGGGCGCCGGCCGAAGGCGGTCAACATCAGCACCGCGCCGTACCCGGCGTTCCCGACCGACATGCAGGCGCAGTTCACCGCGCTGAACTGCGTCGCCGAAGGCACCGGCGTGGTCACCGAGACGGTGTTCGAGAACCGTTTCATGCATGCGCACGAACTGCAGCGGCTCGGCGCGGACATTCGCCTCGAAGGCAATACCGCGGTGGTGCAGGGCGTGGCGCAGATGAGCGGCGCGCCGATCATGGCCACCGACCTGCGTGCCTCGGCCTGCCTGGTGCTGGCCGGCCTGGTGGCCAAGGGCGACACCACCGTCGATCGCGTCTACCACATCGACCGCGGTTACGAGAACATCGAGGAAAAACTCGGTGTGCTCGGCGCGAAGATCCGCCGCCTGCCGAACTGAGCTCCGCTTTGCTCCCTCCCCTGCGCAGCAGGGGAGGGCCGGGGTGGGGTTCGCTCTTGATCTTCCGGCGAGTCCGGCGCTACCCCCCCCCCCCCCCGCCTGCAAGGGGAGGCATCAAGCTGCCGTTGCTGCGCCGAGGCTGGCCAAGGCCACTTCAGTCGTTGCGATAGCTCACCAGCTCCATCGTCAGGTCGCCACCGTCGTGCTGCGACAGTTTCACCGGCAACGGGTAGCGGTCGGGCGCGTACCACGCGCTGAAGCCGCGGTCGGCGTCGGTGCGGTCGATCCGTTCGGCGTCGAAGCTGCCGGCCGGTACCTTGACGGTTTCCCTGCCGGTCACCTTGAAGTGCTGCAACTGTACTTCCTGGCGCACCGCGACCGGCAGCGCGACCTGCTGCTTGCCGTCGCGCAGGGCCAGACCCAGCGCCAGCGCCAGCGTGTTGCGCTCGACCATGCCGGGGCTGGCCGGGTAGCTCTGCGGACCCTTGCCCTCATCCACGGTCACCCGGTTTTTCGGCCAGTCGACCACCAGGTGGCGCTGTTTCTGCTTGACCGCCGTCTGCATACGGTAGTCGTAGCTGATCGCCTCGGGCACATCGCCCTTCCAGCGGAAGCGCGAGCTTTCCGTGACGCTGGCGCCGAGCAGGGCGGCCAGTCCGCCGGTGCCCTTGGTGTCCTTGCCGTAGATCCACTCGCCGTTGCCGGCCGCGCGCAGGGTCACCGTGGCGACACCCATCGGCTGGCCGCCCTGCGACACGTTGTAGGTGGCGGTAAGTGCGCCGGGCGTGGTGGCGGGAGCGGTCCGGGCGCCGAGCAGCAGGCCGAGGCCGAGCAGGGGAGCGAGCAGGGATCGGATAGTCATGCCCCGAGTCTGCCGAGGCCGGGCTGAACCGGCTTTAAGGCTGCAGGCCGTGCTCGCCCAGCCGCAATGGTGCCGCCAGCGGCCGGTCGTCGAAGCGTGGCGAACCGTCCCACCGCAGGCGCCCGCTGGCCAGCAGGCCAAGCACGGCGGGCAGCAGCCGGTGTTCCAGCGGCAGCAGCCGTTGCGCCAGCGACTGCTCGTCGTCACCGGCCTCGATCGGCAGGTACGCCTGCGCGATCACCGGGCCGCCATCCAGTTCGGCGGTGACGAAATGCACGCTGGCGCCATGCTCGCGGTCGCCCGCTTCCAGTGCGCGGCGATGCGTGTGCAGGCCGCGGTATTTCGGCAGCAGCGAGGGGTGGATGTTGATGATGCGACCCACCCACGGCCTGAGCGCCTCGCCGTCGAGGATGCGCATGAAGCCGGCCAGCACCAGCCAGTCGGCGCCGCTGGCGGCGATGCGCCGGAACAGGTCGAGGTCGAACGCGCGGCGGTCCGGATAGCTGCGCGGATCCAGCGCCAGGGTGGGGATGTTCGCCGCCTCGGCCAGGCGCAGCGCGCCGGCGCCGGCCTTGTCGCTGCCGACCAGCACGAACTCGACCGGCAAATCGTCGCGCTCGCGTGCATCGAGCAGCGCGGCGAGGTTGCTGCCGCGCCCGGAGGCGAGCACGGCGACTTTGGCAGGTGCGGCTGTCACGGAGCGGTTCAGCCGATATGCACGCGTTCGTCGCCCTGCGCAGGCACGATCTCGCCGATCACCGAGCTGGCCAGACCATGCTTCGCCAGCAGCGCGGAGGCGCCGGCCACCGCGTCGCGCGGCAGGATCACGGTGAAGCCGACGCCGCAGTTGAACGTGCGCCACATTTCCTCGCGCGCCACGTTGCCTTCGCGCATCAGCCAGTCGAATACCGGCGGCAGCACGATGGCGGACGCATCCAGCGCGATGCCGAGGCCGTCCGGTACCACACGGATGATGTTTTCCTTGAGGCCGCCGCCGGTGATGTGGGCCATGCCGTGGATCTGCTCCGGCTGCGCGCGGAGCAGATCCAGCATCGGCTTCACGTAGATCGTGGTCGGTGCCATCAGCGCGTCGACCAGCTTCACGCCGCCGAGGTCGAGGTCGAACGGGTTGCCGGCGCGATCGAGGATCTTGCGCACCAGCGAGTAGCCGTTCGAGTGCGGGCCGCTGGAGGCCACGCCGAGCACCACGTCGCCGGCCACGATCGCCGCGCCGGTCAGCATCCGCGATTTCTCCACCGCGCCCACGGTGAAGCCGGCCAGGTCGTATTCGCCCGGCGGGTACATGTCCGGCATCTCGGCGGTCTCGCCGCCGATCAGCGCGCAGCCGGCCAGTTCGCAGCCGGTGGCGATGCCGCCGACCACGGCCGCGGCGGTGTCCACGTCCAGCTTGCCGGTGGCAAAGTAGTCGAGGAAGAACAGCGGCTCGGCGCCCTGCACCAGCACGTCGTTGACGCACATGCCGACCAGGTCGATGCCGATCGTGTCGTGGCGGTTCAGGATCTGCGCCAGCTTCAGCTTGGTGCCCACGCCGTCGGTGCCGGACACCAGTACCGGCTCCTTGTAGCGGCCGGAGAGGTCGAACAGGCCACCGAAGCCGCCCAGCCCGCCCATCACTTCGGGGCGGAGCGTGCGCTTGACCAGCGGCTTGATGCGTTCGACCAGCGCATTGCCGGCGTCGATGTCGACGCCGGCGGCGCGGTAGGTGAGGGCGTCAGACATGGCAGAAACCGGCGTGGGTGAAACGCGCAAGTTTACCAGCTTGTGGCGCTGTTGCCGGTCGGGCATGGCGGATAGGGTGACGGCTGCGATGGACGCTGGGGGCGCGATTGGGCAGACTTCCAGCGAGCTTCCCCCAGAAGATACCCACACCCATGCGCCTGTTCCGTCTATTGATCGTTGCCCTGCTGCTGGTCTTTGCCGCGTTGCCTGCGTCGCACGCGCAGGTTGCCGGCTCGCCGTATTCGGTGGTCGTGCCGGTGGCCGACACCAGCGACGCCCAGCGCGACCAGGCGTTCGCCACCGCACTCGGCCAGGTGCTGACGCGCGTCGCCGGCGGGCAGGACCTGCGCAGCAACGCCGGTTATGCCGACGCGCTGGGCAACGCGGCCTCGATGGTGCAGAAGTTCCAGTACCAGCGTGCCGCGACCGGGCTGGTGTTGAACGTGGAGTTCGAGCCGGGCTCGGTGCGCCGGCTGGTGGCGAAGCTGGGCGTGCAGAGCGCCGGCATCAAGCCGCCGGTGCTGCTGCTGGTGCAGGGAGGCGACGGCCACCTGCTCGACCAGTCGGCGCTGGCCAGCCTGGCCGCGACCGCCGGCGCGCGCGGCACCGGCGTGGTCTACCCCGACGGCAATCCACCCGATCCGGCCAGGGTGGCTGCTGCCGACCCGGCCGCGCTGGCGGCGGTCAACCGGCAATACCACACCGGCCTGGTGCTGCTCGGCAAGTTGCGCGACGGCGGCGCGGACTGGACGCTGATCTCCGGCGGCCAGGCGCAGCGCTGGAGCAGCCAGGGCGCGAGCGCCGATGCACTGCTTGGCGATGCCGGCAACGGCCTGGTCGAGCGCCTCGGCAAGCAGCTCAACGTGATCGGCGCGGGCCCCAGCGAGGGCAAGCTGTGGGTCAGCGGGCTGGCTTCGGCGATGGATTACGCGAGCCTGGTGGCGACCCTGCAGGACGATCCTTCGGTCAAGCAGGTGCAGACCCTGGGTGCGCAGAACGACGGCGTGCTGCTGTACATCAAGGCTTCCGTGCCGATCAGCGCGCTGGCCGCGAACCTTGCCGCCGGCGGCCACCTGCTGCTGCAGGGCGAGCCGCACCCGGGCGCGGATGCGAACCTGCGCTGGCTGAGGTGACTGGATGAATCAGGACAAGGACATCTCGCGCCGCTGGCAGCTGTTCGCCATCACCGCGGTCATCGTCTATCTGCTCTGGCTGCTGGCGCCGGTGCTGATGCCGTTCGCGGTGGCGGCGATGCTGGCCTACCTGGGCGATCCGCTGGCTGACCGGCTGGAACGGCTGGGGCTGAACCGGATGTGGGCGGCCACCATCGTCTTCGTGGTGATCATGGTCGTGGTGGTCGGTGTGCTGCTGTTGCTGATTCCCCTGATCGCGCGCCAGGTCGAGAATCTGGTCAGCAACCTGCCGCGCTACGGCGACTGGGCGCAGAACACCTTGTGGCCGTGGCTGCAGGCGCGCCTGCACCTGGACCCGCACACCTTCGACAGCGACCGCCTGCTGGCTGCGATCAAGGCACACATCGGCTCGATCGGCGGCGTCGCCACGGCGGTGCTGGGCAAGGTGTCGCGCTCCGGGCTGGGCGTCGTGGCGTGGCTGGCCAACCTGGTGCTGATCCCGGTGGTGGCGTTCTACCTGCTGCGCGACTGGGACCGGATGGTGGCGAAGGTCGATGGCATGCTGCCGCGCTCGATCCAGCCCACCATTGCCTACCTGGCCAGCGAAGCGGACAAGATCCTGGGCGCGTTCGTGCGTGGCCAGCTGCTGGTGATGCTGGCGCTGGGCGTGTTCTACGGCGCGGGCCTAGGCGTGGTCGGGCTGACCGTGGGCCCGCTGATCGGCATGGTCGCCGGCCTGCTCAGCTTCGTGCCGTACCTGGGCTTCATCGTCGGCTTCGTCGCGGCGATCGTGGCCGTGCTGGTGCAATACGGCGACTGGGCGCACGTGCTGCTGGTATGCGGCGTGTTCGCGGTCGGCCAGTTGCTGGAAGGCTATGTGCTGGTACCCAAGCTGGTCGGCGACAAGATCGGCCTGCACCCGGTGGCGGTGATGTTCGCGGTACTGGCCGGCGGCTACCTGTTCGGCTTCCTCGGCGTGCTGCTGGCGCTGCCGGCGGCCTCGGTGATCATGGTGCTGCTGCGCTACCTGGTCGAGCGTTACCGCATGAGCGAGCTGTACAACGAGGCGGGGCCGGAGGATCCGGTGATCGCCGAGATGGGCGTCGCCGTGCATCACGATGGCGCGGTCGAGGCCGCGGTCGTCGGCACGCCACCGCCGGGTGATTCTTCCGCAGCATGATTCCGCAGTTGCCGCTCGCGCTGCGCTGGCCGCGCCGGCAGCGTTTCGAACATTTCCACGCTGGCGCGAATGCGCCGGCGCTGGCTGCGGTGCAGGCGCTGGCACTGCAGCCCGGTGTGCCGTGGGTTTACCTGCATGGCGCCAGCGGCAGCGGCCGCAGCCATCTGCTGATGGCCGCATGCCAGGCGGCCAGCGCGGCCGAACGGCGTGTGCAGTATCTGCCGTTGGCGACGATCGCCGACCACGCCGCAGCCTTGCGCGGTGTCGCCGGCAGCGAACTGCTGGCGCTGGACGATCTGGGCGCCATCGCTGGCAACCGCGACGCCGAACACGCGCTGTTCGACCTCTACAACCGCGCCCGCGCCGAAGGCAGCGCCCTGCTGTTCGCGGCGGATGCCACGCCCACCCAGCTCGGCATCGGACTGCCCGACCTGCGCTCGCGCCTCGGTGCCTGCGCCCATTTCGCACTGAAGCCGCTCGACGACGACGAGCGCCGCGCCGTGCTGAAGGCGCAGGCCGCGTCGCGCGGCATCGAGCTGGACGACAGCGTGCTGGACTGGCTGTTCACCCGCTACGCGCGTGATCTCGGCGCGCTGCTCGACCTGCTCGACAAGCTGGACGTGGCCTCGCTGGCGGCGCAACGACGGATCACCATCCCGTTCCTGCGTGGGTTCCTGCGTGAAGCGGCACCCTGAAACGACGAAGGCACCCATGGGCGCCTTCGTCGTTTCAAGCGGGCGAACCACTCAAGCCTTGAGCAACCCCGGCGTTGCCTGCTGCCCGATTGCGTCGACCATCGCCTTGGCCACGTTGAGGTTGCCCGCGACGATGTTGCCGCTGGCCGGGATGCCGTCGCGGCCGGCGAAGTCGCAGTAGCGGCCGCCCGCTTCGTGCACCAGCAGCACGCCGGCGGCCATGTCCCATGGCTTCAGGCCGATCTCGAAGTAGCCGTCGTAGCGGCCAGCGGCGACATAGGCCAGGTCCAGCGCGGCGGAGCCGGAGCGGCGGATGTCCTCGGCCTGGCCGAGGATGGCGCGGGTCATGTCGAGCTGCGCGGCGAGGTGCTCGCGCTGGCGGAACGGGAAGCCGGTGGCGATCATCGCGCCGCCCAGGTTCTCGCGCTTGCTGACGCGCATGCGGCGGTCGTTGAGGTAGGCGCCGTCGCCCTTGCTGGCGGTGTACAGCTCGTCGCGCAGCGGGTCGAACACCACGGCGTGGATCGGCACGCCCTTTTCCAGCAGCGCGATGGACACGCTGAAGTGCGGGATGCCGCGCAGGTAATTGTGGGTGCCGTCCAGCGGGTCGATCACCCAGGTCAGCGGGCCCTTGCCGGTCGCGCCGCTTTCCTCGGCGAGGATGGCGTGGTCGGGGTAGGCGCGGCGCAGTTCCTTGATGATTTCCGCCTCGGCCAGCTTGTCGACTTCGGAGACGAAATCCATCTGCTGCTTCTCGACGATGTTGAGGCCGTCGATGCGGTTCATGTAGCGCAGGATCACATTGCCTGCAGAACGCGCGGCGCGCGCCGCGATCGTGACGTGTGGTCGGGCCATGGGTATCGACTTTGGAAGAGAGCGGGGCTGCGGCCGGCGATTCTAGCAGACACGGCCATTCGGAGCAGGCGATGGCTGGTTACTGGTATGGCACGCGCTGTTTTTTTGGGGTGTATATGGGGGGACGATGTTTCATACTTGACGCGTCGGGCTCCCGCAGGGAGCCATTCAAGGGAACCTGCATGACAGTTCGTCAGTTGATCGGCATCGGTTTGCGTCTGCTTGCAATGTGGCTTTGTCTGAACGCTTTTGTCGGGTACGGACTAGTTCTTGCCTCTGCGAACAATAGAGTTGACCACGGCTCATTTTCGCCAGCCGTTGTTGAGTTCATGGTGGTTATCGCCTTCGAACTGATGGCACTGGTCCTGTGGTTTTTCAGCAATCACATAGCCGGCGCGTTGTTGTCCGGGTTTTCAAAAGATGTGGAAATTCGAATAAGGCCTTCCGATCTGGTCGTTGTCGGCTGCGTGCTGATGGGCCTCTGGTGGCTGAAGGACGCTACGCTGCCACTGCTCTCGCTGTGGCTCAGATCCATCTTTCTTTCTTCCACGACGACAGATCAGTCAACGCTGGAGATGATGAGTACGTCGATCCGGATCAACTGCGGTCTCTATCTGCTCCAGATAACCGTCGCGTTGGTCCTGATATACCGTTCGCGCCGGATCGCCAATTGGCTGTTGCAATATCCCAGGTTGTCTAGTGGCGAGACATACGAAGACAAAGAGCTGGGGGGGCCGTGAGCGGGATTTTTACGAGTTGGCTTGAGCTGCCATGTTCCTGGGGGCGGATTACCCCTGTTGTCCTGTTCGACCTCACTTCAAGCATATGACCGATCTCCACGACCTCGCCGCCCGCATCCGCTACGTGCTGGTGCGCACCTCGCATCCGGGCAATATCGGCAGCGCGGCGCGGGCGATCCGCACGATGGGTTTCACCCGGCTGGAGCTGGTCGCGCCGCACCGCTTTCCCGACCCGGAGGCGAATGCGCTGGCCGCCGGCGCGGACACCGTGCTGGCCGACGCGGGCATCCATGCCGAGCTGGTCGACGGCCTGGCCGGCAGCAGCCTGGCGCTGGGCCTGTCGGCGCGCCGGCGCGGCGTGAACCTGCCGGAGCTGTCCCCGCGCGAGGCGGCGCAGCAGGTGCTGGCCGCCGCCGCCCGCGGCGAGCAGGTGGCGCTGGTGTTCGGCAACGAGCGCACCGGGCTGGAGAACGAAGAGTTGGCGCGCTGCCACGCGATGGTGCGCATTCCCAGCGCGGACGATTTCAGCTCGCTCAACCTGTCGCAGGCGGTACAGGTGATGGCCTACGAGCTGCGCGTGGCGATGCTCGGCGACGCGCCGCCGGCGCCGCCGCCGGAACACGACGAGCCACCCGCCGACGCGGCGCAGATGGAGCAGTTCTATCGCCACCTGGCGCAGACGCTGGACGACATCGACTTCCACAAGGGCCGCGAGCCGACCACGATCATGCTGCGCCTGCGCAAGCTGTTCCAGCGCGCGCAGCCGGACGAGCGCGAGCTGCGCGTGCTGCACGGCATCCTCGCCGATGCGCAGCGCATGGCAGGGCTGGCCAACGGCAAATAGCCGATTTCGGTAGGGCGGGCTGCTGCCCGCCGCCCAGGGTTCCAGCAACGGCGGGCACTGCCGCCCTACGAAGCTGCCAGGCAGGGGGAGGAGTTATGACTTCTACTGCTCGTCGTCAGAAAGTTCCAGCGACGGCGCCGGCGTGACCAGCAGCTTGTCGATGCGCGCGCCGTCCAGGTCGACCACCTCGAAGCGGATGCCGTGCCAGGCGAACACTTCGCCGGTTTGCGGGATGTGGCCCAGGGCGGTCATCACCATGCCGGCGGCGGTGCGGTAGTCGTGCTCCTCCTCGCCGGGCAGTTCGCCGATCTGCAGCAGTTCGCGCAGGTCGTCGGTGGACAGGCTGCCGTCGATCAGCCAGCTGCCGTCGGCGCGCTGCATGATCGGGCTGTCCTCGTTGCTGCCGGCGTGGCCGATCTGGCTGGCGCCGACCACCGCTGCCAGCAGGTCGTTGACGGTGACCACGCCTTCGATGTCGCCGTACTCGTCGACCACCAGCGCCAGCGGCGTCTCGGCGTCGCGGAATTCTTCCAGCAGGTCCAGCGCGCGCGCGGTGGCCGGCACGAACAGCGGCTTGGCCAAGTGGCCGAACAGCTCCGGCGTGCCTTCGGCGAAGCTGCGCAGCAGGCGCTTGACCTCGACCACGCCGACCACGTCGCTCTCGTTGCCGCGATACACCGGGTAGCACGAATACGGGGTCTCGCGCAGCACCTCGAAGTTCTCCTCGCGGGTTGCCGCGATGTCCAGCCAGGCGATGCGCATGCGTGGGGTCATCACGCTGTCCACCGTGCGGTCGCCCAGGCGCAGTACGCGGTTGACCATGTTGTGTTCGTCCGGGTCGAGCACGCCCTGTTCGGCGCTCTCGGCGACCAGCAGGCGGATTTCCTCCTCGGTGACCACGCCGCTGCCTTGCCCATCCACCCGCAGCAGGCGCAGCAGCTGGTTGCTCGACGCGTTCAGCAGCCACACGAACGGCGCGGTCAGCCGCGACAGCAGCAGCATCGGGATCGCCACGTACGACGACACCTTTTCCGGCGCCGCCAGCGCCAGCCGCTTGGGCACCAGTTCGCCGACCACGATCTGGATGAACGAGATCAGCGCGAAACCGAGCACGATGCCGATGATCCGCGCATACGGCAGCAGCCACGCCAGGTGCCCGCCTTGCAGGGCATTGGCAATATGGGCGCCCAGCGCATCGCCGGCCACTGCGCCGGTGATCAGCATCACCAAGGTGATGCCGACCTGCACGGTGGACAGGAAGTGCTCCGGCGCCTCGGCGTGCCGCAGGGCCGTGGCGGCCTTGCGGCTGTTCCGCGCCATCTGCTTGAGGCGGCTCTTGCGCGAGGCCACCAGCGCCATCTCCGACAGCGCGAAGAAGCCGTTGCACAGGGCCAGCACGAGCACGAGCGCGATTTCGGTCAGCATCGCGGCGATGATGGGGGAGGGCGCATGGGCACAGTGTAAGGGCTGCGGGGCTTTCGCATCACCCCGGCAGGGCCGGGCATTGATGCAGGGCAGCACGACAGTCCTGTAACATTCCGGTCATCCCGATCCCCTCAGGCATGGCCCGCATGTTTTCACTGCAGACGATTTTCGGCAAAGGCGACAAGTTCTACGGCCTGCTCGAACAGAGCGCCGCCACCGTCAGCGAAAGCGCCAGGGCCCTGCACGAACTGCTGACCCAGCCCGACCGCGGCCCGGTGATGGCGGCATTCACCGCCACGCGCGCGCGCGAGAAGGCGCTGGCCGCGCAGATCAGCGAGGGGCTGGTGAACACCTTCGTCACCGCGCTCGACCGCGAGGACATCGAGGCGCTGAATTCGGCGCTGTACAAGATTCCCAAGACCATCGAGAAGTTCGCCGAGCGTTACGAGATCGTGGCCGATCGCCTGGCCGGGGTGGAATTCGCCCAGCGCACGCTGGTGCTGCAGCGTTCCAGCGAGGTGGTCGCCGAAATGATCGGCGAGCTGCGCCGCGGCCTGCGCATCGACCCGGTGAAGAAGCTGCAGGACCGCTTGCAGGCGCTGGAATCGGAAGGCGACCGCATGCTGCTGGCGCCGTACCGCACGCTGTACATGGAGGGCGGCGATGCGATGCGGGCGATGCTGGCGAAAGACCTGTTCGAGCTGATCGAAAAGGCCATCGACAAGTGCCGCGACGTCGGCAACATCGTCTATTCGATCGTGCTGAAGAACTCCTGAGGCCACGCCCGTGACCCTGCGCATTCCGCACTGCCCGGCGGCGCCGGCACCGAGCGTCCGCCCGTCCCTGGCCGGGGGCCGCGCATGAGCATCGTCATCGCGGTGGTGGTGATCGCGCTGGTCTTCACCTACATCAACGGTTTCCACGACACCGCCAACTCGATCGCCACGGTGGTGGCAACCAAGGTGCTCACCCCGGGCCAGGCGGTGCTGCTGGCGGCGGGCACCAACCTGGCCGGTGCGTTCATGGGCACCGCGGTGGCGGCCACCATCGCTTCCGGGCTGATCAACGCCGGGGTGATCGAGATGAGCTCGCAGCTGCTGATCTGCGCACTGCTGGCGGCGATCGTGTGGAACCTGATCACCTGGTGGCTGGGCCTGCCGTCCAGCTCCAGCCACGCACTGGTCGGTTCGCTGGTGGGCGCGGCGCTGGCCGCCGCGGACAACAACTTCGCCTCGGTGATCTGGGTCGAGGGCAGCTGGCTGAAGGGCCACGGCGTGATCCCGAAAGTGATCATCCCGATGGTGCTGTCGCCGCTGGCCGGCTTCATCATCGGCTTCGCGCTGATGGGGGCGCTGTACGCGCTGCTGGCATGGTTCGCCAACCGGCGGGGTTGGTCGCGGCGGTTCGGGCGCACCCCGTTCGTCAACGCGTTCTTCGGCAAGGCGCAGATCGTCTCGGCCAGCGCGATGGGCGTGGCGCACGGCATGAACGACGCGCAGAAGAGCATGGGCATCATCGCGCTGGCGCTGGCTGGCGCCACTGCGGCGCACCAGTTCGACCACCTGCCGGTATGGCTGGGTTTCCTGCGCGTCGAAGGCAATCCCGCCGGCGGTTTCGAGATTCCGGTGTGGGTGAAGGTGGTTTCCGCGCTGACCATGGCTGCCGGTACCGCCGGTGGCGGCTGGCGCATCATCAAGACGCTCGGCCACAAGATGGTCAAGCTGCATCCGATCAATGGCTTCGCCGCTGAAACCAGCTCCGCCGCCGTGATCCTGGTGGCATCGGTGTTCGGCATTCCCGTGTCGACCACCCACAACGTGTCCGCCTCGATCATGGGTGTGGGCGCGGCCAAGCGCTTCAACGCGATCCGCTGGTCGGTGGTCGAGCGCATGGTGTGGGCTTGGATCCTGACCCTGCCGGTCACCGCGCTGCTGGCTTATGGCTTGGTGGTGGCGTTCCGTCTGCTGTTCTGACGGGGCGGGACGCGGCTACAGCGAATCGTGGCCGGTGGCGATGAGCTGCTCCAGCTGGTCGCCGAGCACGCCCAGTTCGCGCACCACGCGCTGCAGCTCGGCGCGATCGAGGAATTCGTAGGGGCGGTTTTCGCACAGGTGCAGGTACGGCGAGCCATCCAGGTCGGCCACCGCGAGGAAGCCGGTGCGCTGCTGCCAGTTGAAGCGCAGGCAACGGACGGGATTGGTGCCGGCGAGCGGGCCGATCGGGGTGGAAACGCGCAGGTAGCGCAGTCCCGCCTCGTCCTCCAGCTCGGCCAGGTAGATCCCCTGATAGCGATCCGGCGCCAGTTTCAGGTCGAAGCTGATCAGGTAGGGATCGTTCTGGCGCAGCTCGTGCAGGCTGCCGATGTGGGAACGCACGGCTTCGAAATGGCGCATGCGGCGGCTTCCGTCGGCGAGGGTCGGAAGCTACTCTGCCACGTGTACCTGCTAGCGTTGCGTGAACCATGAATGAGGCCGCTGCCCGCATCTATGCCGCCATCGCCGCGATTCCGCGCGGCCGCGTCGCCAGCTACGGCGCGATCGCCGCGCGTGCGGGGTTGCCGGGACGGGCGCGGCTGGTCGGCCGGTTGCTCGGCGAGGTGCCCGACGGCATGGAGTTGCCTTGGTACCGCGTGCTGCGCTCCAGCGGACACATCGCGATGCCGGTTGGCAGCCGCGGTTTCCGCGAGCAGTCCCGACGCCTGCGTGGCGAAGGCGTCGAGGTGAAGAACGGCCGCGTGCCGTTGTCGCGGTTCGGCCTGGATGGCGATCTCGACCACGCGCTGTGGGGCATGCCGGACGCCTGAGCGGCGGTGCTGCCGACGCGTCGTCGCAGCCATCTCCGGCGGCCGGACCAGGCCGGTTTGTTACCATGCAGCCGATGAAAGCTTCCGCCCTCGACCTGCTGCAAAGCGTTTTCGGCTATCCCAGTTTCCGCGGCCAGCAACAGGCCGTCGTCGAGCATCTCGCCGAGGGCGGCGACGCGCTGGTGCTGATGCCCACCGGCGGCGGCAAGTCGCTGTGCTACCAGATCCCCGCGCTCATCCGGCAGGGCACCGGCATCGTGGTGTCGCCGCTGATCGCGCTGATGCAGGACCAGGTCGATGCGCTGCGCGAAGCGGGCGTGGCGGCGGCCTATCTCAACTCCAGCCTCGGCGCGGAAGCGCAGCGCGAGGTCGAACGCCAGCTGCAGGCCGGTGAGCTGAACCTGCTCTACGTGGCGCCGGAACGCCTGCTGACCCAGCGTTTCCTCGGCCAGCTCGAACGCACCGAGGTGGCGCTGTTCGCGATCGACGAGGCGCACTGCGTGTCGCAGTGGGGCCACGACTTCCGCCCCGAGTACCGCGAGCTGGCGATCCTGCACCAGCGTTTCCCGGACGTGCCGCGCATCGCGCTCACCGCCACCGCCGACCCGCGCACGCGCGAGGAGATCGTCGAGCGGCTTTCGCTGCAGAACGCGCGGCAGTTCGTGTCCAGTTTCGATCGCCCCAACATCGGCTACCGGGTCGGCCTGCGCCAGAACGCCAAGCGCCAGCTCACCGAATTCCTGCAGGGCCACCAGGGTGAATCCGGCATCGTGTACTGCCTCAGCCGGCGCAAGGTGGACGACACCGCCGAGTGGCTGGCCGAACTCGGTGTCGAGGCGCTGCCGTACCACGCCGGGCTGGATGCGACGACCCGCGCGAAGAACCAGCAGCGTTTCCTGCGCGAGGACGGCGTGGTGATGGTCGCCACGGTGGCGTTCGGCATGGGCATCGACAAGCCCGACGTGCGCTTCGTGGCGCACCTGGACCTGCCGCGCAGCATCGAGGGCTATTACCAGGAAACCGGCCGCGCCGGCCGCGACGGGCTGCCGGCCGAGGCGTGGATGATCTACGGCCTGTCCGACGTGGTCACCATGAGCCAGATGATCGCGCAGTCCGAATCGGCCGACGAGCGCAAACGCGTGGAACGACAGAAGCTGGAGTCGCTGCTGGCCTATGCCGAGGCCACCGGTTGCCGTCGCCAGCTGTTGCTCGGCGCGTTCGGCGAGACTCATCCCGGCTCCTGCGGCCATTGCGACAACTGCCTCGCGCCGCCGAAGACCTGGGATGCCACGATGCCGGCGCAGAAGGCGCTGTCGGCGGTGTATCGCACCGGGCAGCGCTTCGGTTCCGGCCACGTGATCGATGTGCTGCGCGGCGAGGAGACCGAGCGCGTGCTCGGCCTCGACCATCACCGGCTCAGCACCTTCGGCATCGGCGCGGAGATGGACGAGAAGCAATGGCGCTCGGTGTTCCGCCAGTTGCTCGCTGCCGGCCTGCTCGAAGCCGACGCCGAAGGCTACGGCACCCTGCGTCTCACCGCCGCCAGCCGCAGCGTGCTCAACGGCGGCCGCCAGGTGAAGCTGCGCGAGGACGCCCGCCCCGAACGTGCCAGCCGGCGCCGCCGCGACAGCAAGCTGGTCACCGGCGGCGGCAGCCTCGGCATCGAGGCCTACGAGCAATCCACCTGGGATGCGTTGCGCGCGCTGCGCACGCAACTGGCGAAGCAGCAGGGCGTGCCGCCGTACGTGGTGTTCCACGACGCCACCTTGCTGGCGATGCTGCGCGCGATGCCGGCCAACGAGGACGAGCTGGCCACCATCAGCGGCGTCGGCGAAGCCAAGCTCAAGCGCTACGGCCGCGATTTCCTGGCGGTGATCAACGCGCCGGCATAGGCTCGGCGCCATCGGCTTGCCCGCAGGCGACTGCATACGTATTCAACCGGACACGGCCGGGATCCGCAGTGCAGACTCGGGCGCATCTTGATGCCATGACGTTGGGGAGACGCGATGAGCACGATGGACATGACGGGTGACGGGCTGGGCCAACGCGCCACCGCGCGGGTGGTGCTGATCTCGGCGGCGGCGGCGCTGGGCGGCTTCCTGTTCGGTTTCGACACGGCGGTGATCAACGGTGCGGTCGACGCGATCCGCGGCGGCTTTACCCTGGACGCGGCGCAGACCGGTTTCGCGGTGTCCTGCGCCTTGCTCGGATCGGCGCTGGGTGCCTGGTATGCCGGCATGCTGGCGAACCGCTTCGGCCGCGTGCGCACCATGCAGGTCGCCGCGGTATTGCTGGTCGCTGCAGCGCTCGGCTCGGGCCTGGCCAGTGCCGTGTGGGACCTGATCCTGTGGCGGCTGGTCGGCGGCATCGGTGTGGGTGTGGCCTCGGTGATCGCACCGACCTACATTGCCGAGGTGTCGCCCGCGCATATCCGCGGCCGGCTCGGTTCGATGCAGCAGCTGGCGATCGTGCTGGGCATCTTCGCCGCGCTGCTGAGTGATGCGTGGCTGGCCGGGGTATCCGGCGGCGCAGCGGCACCGTTGTGGTTCGGGCTGGCCGCGTGGCGCTGGATGTTCCTGGTGGCGACGCTGCCGGCGCTGGTCTACGGCACCCTGGTGCTGGGCGTGCCGGAATCACCGCGGCACCTGGTCGCCAAGGGCCGTATCGACGAGGCGCGGGCGGTGCTGCGCAGCGTGCTGAACATGCACAGCGAGGCTGCACTGGAAAGCAAGCTGCATGACATCGAGGACAGCCTGCGCTCGGAGCACAAGCCGCGCCTGCGCGACCTGTGCGGCAAGACCGCCGGGCTGCTGCCGGTGGTGTGGATCGGCATCCTGCTGTCGGTGTTCCAGCAGTTCGTGGGCATCAACGTGATCTTCTACTACTCGTCCACCTTGTGGCATTCGGTCGGTTTCAGCGAGGCTGATTCGTTCACCATCACCGTGGTTACCTCGATCGTCAACGTGCTGGTGACCCTGGTGGCGATCGCGCTGGTCGACAAGGTCGGCCGCAAGCCCTTGCTGGTGGTTGGCTCGGCCGGCATGGCGATCACCCTGGGGCTGATGGCGTGGTGCTTCTCGCAGGCCACCGGCAGCGGCGCCACGCTGAGCCTGCCCGGTGCCACCGGCATGGTGGCGCTGGTCGCGGCGAACGCCTACGTGGTGTTCTTCGGGGTGAGCTGGGGCCCGGTGGTATGGGTGCTGCTGGGCGAGATGTTCCCCAACCGGATCCGCGCCACCGCGCTGGCGGTGGCCGCGGCGGCGCAGTGGCTGGCGAACTTCGCGATCACCAGCACGTTCCCGGCGCTGGCCGAGCTGGGCCTGACCTTCGCCTACGGCCTGTACGCCGGCTTCGCGCTGCTGTCGCTGCTGTTCGTGCTGGCTAGCGTGCGCGAGACCAAGGGCATCGAGCTGGAGGACATGCGCGCATGAGTACGCCAGCGAAGCCCTCGCTGGCGTAAGGGCGGGTATAGCCCACCCTGCGCTGCGAGTGCGGCAGGGTCTATTGCCGTATCACGCGGAATGCCTGCACGCGGCGGTCGTCGGCTTCGGTGACGTGGAACAGGTAGTCGCCGATGGCGACTTCCTCGCCGACTTCGGGCAGGTGGCCGAACTCGGCCGTGACCATGCCGCCGACGGTGTCGTATTCCTCGTCGGGAAAGTCGGCGCCGGTCTGCTCGTTGAAGTCCTCGATCGGGGTCAGCGCGCTGACCAGCCAGTCGCCGCCGGGCTGCTCGTGCATCAGCTCGGGTGCTTCCTCGTCGTCGTGCTCGTCGTCGATCTCGCCGACGATCTGCTCCAGCACGTCCTCGATGGTCACCAGGCCGGCGACGCCGCCGTATTCGTTGACCACCAGCGCCATGTGGTTGCGGGTCAGGCGGAACTCTTCCAGCAGCACGTTCAACCGCATCGACTCGGGGATCAGCACGGCCGGGCGCATGATCGCGCGGATGTCGAAGTGTTCGACGGCACCGAAGTACTTCAACAGGTCCTTGGCCAGCAGGATGCCGAGGATCTCGTCCTTGTCTTCGCCATGCACGGGGAAGCGCGAGTGGCCGGATTCGACCACGGCGGCGAGGATGTCGGGCAGTGGCGAGTCAGCCGGCAGCATCACGATCTGCGCGCGCGGCACCATCACGTCGTCCACGCTCAGTTCGGTGACCTTGATCGCACCCTCGACCATGGTGAGGGTGTCGACGGACAGCAGTCCGTTGGTCTGGGCGGAGCGCAGTTCCTCGATCAATTCATCGCGGTTGCGCGGTTCGCCGGAAAACATGTGGCCCAGTCGATCCCACCAGGTTCGGTGGGCCGGGCCGCTGGTACTGCCGGGGTCGTCGCTCATTACTCGTTGGGATTCTGCCCGAAACCGGGCGGAAGACCGATTCTAGCGGAAAAAACGTGACGGTTCAGGGCACAAGCGTGGTGGCTTTGCTCCTCTCCCTGCGCGCAGGGGAGGGGGCAAAGCATGTCAGGCGTAAGGATCGGCGATGCCGAGCCCGGCCAGGATGCGCGTTTCCAATGCCTCCATCTGCTCGGCCTCAGCGTCCTCGACATGGTCGTGGCCAAGCAGGTGCAGCACGCCGTGGATGGTGAGGTGGGCCCAGTGGTCGCGCGCGGACTTGCCCTGTTCGGCCGCTTCGCGCAGGACCACCGGCGCGCAGATCGCCAGGTCGCCGATCAGCGGCAATGCCACTCCGGGTGGCAGTTCGACCGGGAACGACAGCACGTTGGTGGCGTAGTCCTTGCCGCGGTAGTTGCGATTGAGCGCGCGGCCCTCGTCGGCGTCGACGATGCGTATGGCCAGTTCGGTGCTCTTGCGCCGTTTCGCGCCATGCAGGGCGGCTTCAACCCAGCGGCGGAAGCTGGCCGGGGCGGGCAGGCCGGCGCGCGACACGGCGTAGCCGACGGCGAGCGTCACCGGCGCGCTCATTCGCCGTCCTCGGCCTTCTGCTCGAACGCCTCGTACGCCCGCACGATCTTCGCCACCAGCGGGTGGCGCACCACGTCGCGCGAGGTGAAGAAGGTGAAGCTGATGCCGCCCACGCCGCGCAGGACCTCGACCGCCTGGCGCAGGCCCGAACGGGTGCTGCGTGGCAGGTCGACCTGGGTGACGTCGCCGGTGATCACCGCCACCGTGCCGAAACCAATCCGGGTGAGGAACATCTTCATCTGCTCGACCGTGGTGTTCTGCGCCTCGTCGAGGATCACGTAGGAATCGTTGAGCGTGCGTCCGCGCATGTAGGCCAGCGGCGCGATCTCGATCACGTTGCGCTCGATCAGCTTGGCCACCTTCTCGAAGCCGAGCATCTCGTACAGCGCGTCGTACAGCGGGCGCAGGTAGGGGTCGACCTTCTGCGACAGGTCGCCGGGCAGGAAGCCCAGCTTCTCGCCGGCTTCGACCGCGGGGCGCACCAGGATCAGCCGCTGTACCCGGTTCGCCTCCAGCGCCTCGACCGCGCTGGCCACGGCGAGATAAGTCTTGCCGGTGCCGGCCGGGCCCACGCCGAAGTTGATGTCGTGGCTGGCGATCGCGTGCAAGTAGCGCGCCTGGTTCGGGCCGCGGCCCTTGATCACGCCGCGCTTGACCTTGATGACGACTTCCTGGGCTTCCCCGGCATCCGCCTCGGCGATCGCGTCGACGCCCGATTCGGCCAGCTGCAGGTTGATCTTGGCGCCGGTCAGTGCCTCGTCGGCGGTGTTGGCGTACAGCGCACGCAGCACTTTCTCGGCGGCCCTGGCGGGATCGTTCTCGCCGATCACCTGGAAGATGCTGCCGCGGTGGTTGATCTCCACGCCCAGGCGCAGCTCAACCTGGCGCAGGTGCTCGTCGAATGGCCCGCACAGGTTGGCGAGGCGGGCATTGTCGTCGGGATCGAGGGTGAAGTCGCGCTGGTTGAGTTCGCTCATAGGGGCGCGAGAGTAGCGCGGCGGCGCTGGAAGGGCCATGCCGGGGGCCGCTGCCAGCGATCGGCTTGCAAATAATTAAATGATGAATTAATTTCAATGCATGACTACCTCAGGCAAACGCGCAAAACCGGCGCGCCGGGCCGGACGCCCCCGCGGCGACGAACAGGACCTGCGCCGGCGTCTGCTGGATGCGGCGCTCGCGCAGTTCGCGTGCACGGGCATCGCCGCCACCCCGTTGCGGGCGATCGCCACCGAAGCGGGCGTCACCCCGGCGATGCTGCATTACTACTTCGGCGACAAGGCGCGGCTGCTGCATGCCGTGATCGACGAGCGCTTGCTGCCGGCGCTGGCGCCGCTGCGCGCGCAGCTGGAGCATGCCGACAGTGACCCGGTCGCACTGACCGAAGCCTTCGTGCGCGGCATCAGCGAGATCGTGGCCGGCCATCCCTGGCTGCCGCCGCTGTGGGTGCGTGAAGTGCTGTGCGAGGGCGGCGCGCTGCGCGAGGTGCTGTTCGACCGGGCCGTGCCGGGTGTGCCGCAGTTGCTGGCGCAACGCTTCGCCGCGGCGCAGGCAAATGGACGGCTGAACGCGGCGCTGGACCCTCGCCTGCTGGTCGTTTCGCTGGTCGGCCTGACCCTGTTCCCTGCCGCCGGCGCGCCGATCTGGCGACGCGCGTTCGAGGCCGAGGCACTGGGGCCCGGGATCATGCTCGAACACACGCTGGCCTTGCTGGGGCAGGGCGTTGGCACGACGAAACGTGGAGAACCCGCATGAAATTCACGACCGTGATCTGCCAGTCGCTGGCGGCGCTGGTGCTCGCCGCTCCCGCCGGTTGCAGCAAGCAGGTGCCGCAGGCGCTGGGCACGCTCGAGTTCGATCGCATCACGTTGCCGGCGCCAGCTGCCGAGCGCATCGTGACGGTCGACGTGCGCGAGGGCGAGCAGGTCAAGGTCGGTCAGCCGCTGCTGCAACTGGACCCCGCGCATACCCGCGCCCAGCTCGCGGCGGTCGAAGCCCAACTACAACAGCAACGCGAGCTGTTGGCCGAGCTGGAAACCGGGCCGCGCCGCGAGGACATCGCCAAGGCCCGCGCGAACCTGGCGGCGGCCCAGGCGCAGGCGCGCGAGGCGCGGGCTTATTACGCGCGGCTGGCGCCGCTGAAGGGCAACGGTTACGTGGCCGCGGCCGATCTCGATCGCGCCCGCGCCGCGGCGGGCAATGCGGATGGCCAGGTGGCGGCGGCACAGGCGGCGCTGGACGAACTGCTGCACGGCACCCGCCCGGAGCAGCTCGCGCAGGCGCAGGCCGCCGTTGCGGCGGCGCAGGCGCAAGTCGATGCGCAGCAGGTGCTGCTGGGCAAGCTGTCGCTTGTGGCGCCGCGCGCCGGCCGCATCGACAGTCTGCCGTACCGGCTGGGTGACCAGGCGCCGGTCGGCGCGCCACTGGCGATCCTGCTGGCCGGCGACGCGCCGTATGCGCGCATCTACGTGCCGGTGCAGCAGCGCGCCGGCATGCATGTCGGCGACGCCATCGACGTGTTCGTGGCCGGCCGCGAAAAACCCTATGCCGGCAAGCTGCGCATGATCCGCAGCGAGCCGGACTTCACCCCGTACTACGCACTGATCGGCGACGACGCGGCGCGGCTGAGCTATCTGGCCGAAGTCGCGCTGGGCGCGGACGCGGCGGAACTGCCCGCCGGCCTGCCGGTGCGCGTCGAGTTTCGCGGGCCGGCGAAATGAAGGCCGACGCCGACGGCGTGGCGATCCGCGCGCGTGGCCTGACCCGGCGCTTCGGCAAACTGGTGGCGGTCGATCACGTCGATCTCGACGTGCCATCGCGGCGCGTCTACGGCTTCCTCGGCCCGAACGGCTCGGGCAAGTCCACCACCATCCGCATGCTGTGCGGGCTGCTGACGCCGAGCGAGGGCGAGATCGAGGTGCTCGGCCTGAAGATTCCGGCGCAGGCCGACGAACTGCGCTCGCGCATCGGCTACATGACGCAGAAGTTCTCGCTGTTCGAGGACCTCGGCGTGCGCGAGAACCTGGAGTTCCTCGCCGCGATCCAGGGCGTGCCGAAGGCGAAGACGAAATGCCGCGTCGACGAGCTGATCGAGCAATACCACTTCGGCGATCGCCAGCGGCAACTGGCCGGCACCATGAGCGGCGGCCAGAAGCAGCGCCTGGCGCTGGCCTGTGCGGTGCTGCACGAGCCGCAGCTGCTGTTCCTCGACGAACCGACCAGCGCGGTCGACCCGGAATCGCGCCGCGACTTCTGGGAAAAGCTCTTCGAGCTGGCCGATGCCGGCACCACGCTGCTGGTCTCCACCCACCTGATGGACGAGGCCGAGCGCTGCCACCGGCTGGCCATCCTCGACCGCGGCACGCTGGTCGCCGACGGCACGCCGCGCGAACTGACCGCGCAACTGGAAGGGCGCACCTTCACCGTCGAAACGGACGACCCGCGCGGTGCCCAGCGCGCGCTCGCCGGCGTGGCGGGCGTGCTCGGGGTGGCCCAGGTCGGCAACATCCTGCGCGTGCTGACCGGCGCCGACGGCGCCACGCCGGAGATGGACAAGGCGCTGGCGACGACGGGGCACAAGGCCGCGCTGACGGCGGCGCCGCCGAATCTCGAAGACGTGTTCGTTGCTGCCACGCGCCGCGACGCGGAGCACGCCGCATGAACGGGCGGCGGCTGTGGGCGATCGTGGTCAAGGAGCTGCGCCAGCTGCGCCGCGACCGCATCACGCTGGCGATGGTGGTGGGCATCCCGGTGATCCAGCTGGTGCTGTTCGGCTACGCGATCAACACCAACCTGCGTGGGCTCGACGCCGGCATCGTCGACCAGGCCAACACCGCCGGTTCGCGCGCGCTGGTGATGGACATGCTGGCCACCGGCGTGGTGGCGCCGGTGGCGCGGGCGGACACGCCGCAGGAGCTGATGGCGATGATCCGCCGCGGGCAGGTCGGCATCGGCATCGTGGTGCCGCCGGATTTCGAGCGCCGCCGCATCGACGGCCGTGCGGTGGCGCAGATCCTGGTCGACGGCAGCGACACGTCGGTGCAGGCCGCCGCCGCGCAATTGATGCAGGTACCGATCGACAGCGCCGCACCCGACACCCGCGCACCGCTGACCAGCACGCCGGCCAGCGGGCGGATCAGCGTGGTCGCCTTCTACAACCCGCAGCGGCGCTCGGCGGTCAACATCGTGCCCGGCCTGATCGGGGTGATCATGACCATGACGATGGTGCTGTTCACCGCCATCGCTATCGTGCGCGAACGCGAGCGCGGCAACATGGAGCTGCTGATCGCCACGCCGCTGACCAGCTCGGAGCTGATGATCGGCAAGGTGCTGCCGTACGTGGCGATCGGCCTGGTGCAGACCAGCGTGATCCTGGTGCTCGGCAGGTGGCTGTTCGCGGTGCCGATCCTCGGCAGCGTGCTCGACGTGTATCTGGCCTCGGGCCTGCTGATCCTCGCCAACCTTGCATTGGGTCTGCTGATTTCCACGCGCGCGCAGTCACAATTCCAGGCGATGCAGATGACCTTCTTCGTGTTCCTGCCGTCGATCCTGCTGTCGGGCTTCATGTTCCCGTTCGCCGGCATGCCGAAGCTGGTGCAATGGCTCGCCGAGGTGTTGCCGCTGACCCATTTCCTGCGCCTGATCCGTGGCGTGATGCTGCGCGGCGCGGGCTTGTGGGAAATGTGGCTCGACGTGCTGGCGCTGGTGGTGTTCACGCTGGCGATGATGGCGCTGGCGATCTTGCGCTTCCGCAAGCGGCTGGATTGAGCGAAGGGCGACCCCGCCCCAACTTTCCCTGCACGCAGGGAGCACAGCGGGGCGCGCGTTTATCCTCCCCCTGCAACCGGGGAGGAAGTTGCCACCATCAGGCAGCGACTTCGTCAGCCAGCTTCGTCCGCCCGCGCAAGGAATTGGCCATTGCGTCGGTGATCACCACGTCGACGAACTGGCCGATCAGGCGGGCGTCGCCGGCGAAGTTCACGTAGCGCATGTTCTCGGTACGGCCGCTGAGTTCGTTCGGGTTGCGCGTGCTGGGCTTTTCCACCAGCACGCGCTGCACGGAGCCGACCATCGCTTCGTTGATCTTTTTCGCGTTCGCGTTGATGGCGGCCTGCAGGCGCGCGAGGCGCTCGTGCTTCACCGCCATCGGCGTGTCGTCGGCGAGGTTCGCCGCCGGCGTGCCGGGGCGCGAGGAGAAGATGAAGGTGAAGCTCTGGTCGAAGCCGACATCGTCGACCAGCTTCATGGTTTTCTCGAAGTCTTGGTCGGTCTCGCCGGGGAAGCCCACGATGATGTCGGTCGACACGCAGATGTCCGGCCGCACCGCGCGCAGCTTGCGGATCTTCTGCTTGAACTCCAGCGAGGTGTAGCCGCGCTTCATCGCGGAAAGGATGCGGTCGGAACCGGCCTGCACCGGCAGGTGCAGGTAGTTGGCCAGCTGCGGCACGCTGGCGTAGGCCTCGATCAGCGAATCAGAAAATTCCAGCGGATGCGAGGTGGTGAAGCGGATGCGGCCGATGCCGTCGATCTGCGCGATGGCGTGGATCAACACGGCGAGGTCGGCGACGCCGCCATCGAAGGTGGGGCCGCGGTAGGCGTTGACGTTCTGGCCCAGCAGGTTGACCTCGCGCACGCCCTGCGCGGCGAGCTTGGCCACCTCCACCAGCACGTCATCGAACGGGCGGCTGATCTCGGTGCCGCGGGTGTACGGCACCACGCAGTAGCTGCAGTATTTCGAGCAGCCTTCCATGATCGAGACGAAGGCGGTCGGGCCTTCCGCGCGTGGCTCCGGCAGGCAGTCGAACTTCTCGATCTCGGGGAAGCTGATGTCCACCTGCGGCTTGCCGGTGGCGCGCTGGGCCTCGATCAGCTCGGGCAGGCGGTGCAGGGTTTGCGGGCCGAATACCAGGTCGACGTAGGGCGCGCGCTTGACGATCGCCGCGCCTTCCTGCGAGGCCACGCAGCCGCCGACACCGATCAGCACCGGCTTGCCGTCCTGCTTGTGCTGCTTCCAGCGGCCGAGCTGGCTGAACACCTTCTCCTGCGCCTTCTCGCGGATCGAGCAGGTGTTGATCAGAATCACGTCCGCCTCGGACTCGTCCTGGGTCAGCTCCAGGCCGTGCGAGGCCTTCAGCACGTCGGCCATCTTGGCCGAGTCGTACTCGTTCATCTGGCAGCCGTGGGTCTTGATGAAAAGCTTGCCGCTCATGCGCGTGGGTACCGTGGTTTCGTGAGGCAGAACGGGTGATTCGCCGAACCGCGCAGTTTACCCTCGTGCGGGTGCTCCTGCCAGATCAAGCACTTGCAGGCTTTGCCGGGCGGGCGCCGCCCGCCACCCTCGACTGGCCGTGTCGCACGAACCGGCGGGCAGCGCCCGCTCTGCCAAGGCCATGGAATGAGAAGTGCGCACTTGGCGTTGACGGCGCATGGCGGCACACTGCGCCCCATGTTCGGCGTCGCAAGCCAAGGGGGAAGCGCCGATCGGCCTGCCGGGGGCTTCCCACTACGCTCGATCCTTTGTGGGGTCGCGTTCGGCTGCGCCCTGCTGTGGTGGCCGGCGGCACGGGCCGGCGTGCTGTACCAGTGCACTGGCGCCAGCGGCGAGGCGGTATTCAGCAGCAGCAAGGCCGGCTATCACAGCTGCAAGGCGATCAGCAGCTATGCCGCACCCTCGCCGCGGCGTCGGGCGCCGCCCCGGGCGTCGCTGGGCAGGGTGGACGGCTCGGCTGCAACCACAGCGCGCCGCCTGGTGGCGGACGGTACCGAAGCGATCTCGCTGACCGGCGTGCGCGGCACGGTCGAGACCAGCGCGCGGCGCATCGGCGAGGTCCAGGCGGAGCAGACCTCGCTGGCGGCGGTGCAGGGCTCGGCCGTGACCAGCGCGAAGCTGCCTTCGGCGGCCTCCGGCAAGCTGGGCCAGTGGAACTATCGCGAATCGCCGGCAGTTGCCGCAGCCGCACCGGCGGCGGACAACCCGGCAGACCGGATCCTGCGTGGCGCGGTGTACCGCATCGTGCGCGCGGACGGCAGCGTGGAGTACACCAACCTGGCGCCGGCCGGCGGCAAGGGACGCGCGGTGACCATGCTGTTCACCTATATCGCCACTTGCGCCGCATGCAACCTGCATTCGACGATCCGCTGGGGCAGCGTGTCGCTCAACCTCACTGCGTATGCGGACGCGATTCGCGCCGCCAGTGTGGAGTACGGCGTCGACGAGGCGTTCCTGCGCGCGATCATCCACGCCGAAAGCGCGTTCAATCCACGGGCGCTGTCACTCAAGGGCGCGCAGGGGCTGATGCAGCTGATGCCGGGCACGGCCAGCGACATGGGTGTACTGGACGCGTTCAATTCGGACCAGAACATCCGTGGCGGGGCGCGCTACCTGGGCCTGCTGCTGCGCGACTTCGACGGCAATGAACGGCTGGCCGCCGCCGCCTACAACGCCGGCCCCGGTGCGGTGCAACGTTACAAGGGCGTGCCGCCGTATGCCGAGACCCAGGTCTACGTGGAGCGGGTGGATACCTTGCGCAAGCGCTACGGTGCGGCGATCCATCCGCCGCTGGCGTCGCGCGGACCGGGCTGAGCCGTCAGCTGTCCGGCATGCTGCCGGCGCTCATGGCCGGGCGCTGAACGAGCGTGACTTCGAGGTGGAACGGGGTGCCGTTGCGCAGGCCGGAAACCGTCACCGTGCTGCCGGGCTTGATCGCCGCCTCGCGCCGGCGCAGGTCGGCCGGGTCAAGGATGTCGTCGGTGCCGATGCGCAGCAGGATGTCGCGCGGGCGGATGCCGGCCAGCGCGGCCGGGCTGCCGGGATAGACCGCCGTCACCTGGGCGCCGCGCGCCGCCGCGGGCAGGCCGCTGTTGGCGGCCACCGGCACGAACGCGTAGTCGGCGCCGAGCCAGCCGCGCACCACGTGGCCGGTGGCGATGATCTGGTCCAGCACCTTCTTGGCCGTGGTCACCGGGATCGCGAAGCCGATGCCCTCGGCACCGGCGGCCTTGCCGATCAGCAAGGTGTTGATGCCGACCAGTTCGCCCTCCGCGTTGACCAGTGCGCCGCCGGAATTGCCCAGGTTGATGGCTGCGTCGGTCTGGATGAAATCCTCCGCGCTGGAACTGTTCAACTGGCGGCCGATCGCGCTGACGATGCCCATCGTCACGGTCTGGTTGAGGCCGAGTGGGTTGCCGATCGCCAGCACCACGTCGCCGGGCCGCAGCGGCTGCCCGGCGATGCGGATCACCGGCAGGTTGCTGGCGTCGATCTTCAGCACCGCCAGGTCGGATTCCTCGTCCGCGCCGACCAGGCTGGCCTTGGCGATGCGGCCGTCGTACAGCAGCACCTGGATGTCGGCGGCGTGTGCGATCACGTGGTTGTTGGTCAGCACGTAGCCCTGGCCCTGCGCGCTGACGATGACGCCGGAGCCAAGGGTCTGCTCGCGGTGCTGGAAGGTGGTGGGCTGGCCGCCGAACAATTGCTGCAGCACCGGGTTGTCGTACATTCGCACGGCCTGCTCGGTGACGATCTTGTTGGCGTAGATGTTGACCACCGACGGCGCCGCGGCGGCCACGGCGTCGGCGTACGAGACTGGCCCACTGCCTGGATGGGACGGGTTGGCCGGGGCGGCGGACGGCGCCGGCGCGCCCAGGCCGAAGCGTTCGCGCAGATGTTCGCCGCTGCCGGGCCAGAACAGGCCGACCACGAAGGCCACGGCCAGGCCGAGGATGGCGAAGCGTGCAATGAAGAGGAGCGTGCCGGCGGCATGTTTCATGTCGAAAGGAAAGGTCCCGGCGATCGTGGCGAGTGTTGCGGCGGCTGGACTTCGCCGCGATGCGGTTTATTGTACGGGGCGGGGCCTGACGCTACACTAACGCGATTTTTGCGGGGTCCCAAACCCCACCTGGCATGACATTGCAAGTACCGGAGAGCCTGATGGCGAACGAAGTCGTCGATCATGGCCGCCGCCGTTTTCTGACAGCAACCACCGCGGTGGTTGGTGGCATCGGAATCGTGTCGGCGGCTGTGCCCTTCATCAAGTCGTGGGAACCCAGCGCGCGCGCCAAGGCCGCTGGCGCTCCGGTCACCCAGTCGCTGGCCAAGATCGAGGCGGGGCAGATGCTCACCGTGTCGTGGCGCAGCCTGCCGGTGTTCGTGCTCAACCGCACCAAGGCACAGCTTGATACGTTGCCGATGGTCGACTCGCGCCTGGTGGACCCCAAGTCCGATGGTGCCTCCGCCAGCCAGCAGCCGAAATACGCACAGAACGAGGCCCGCTCGATCAAGCCGGAATGGCTGGTGATCGTGGGCATCTGCACGCACCTTGGCTGCGTGCCCGACTTCGTGCCGGAGATCAAGCCCGAGCCGTTCGACCCGGACTGGAAGGGTGGCTTCTACTGCCCCTGCCACAAGTCGCGCTACGACCTGGCCGGTCGCGTGTTCCAGGGCGTTCCGGCGCCGAAGAACCTGCCGGTGCCGCCGTACCACTTCATCGACGACAGCACCATCCAGATTGGCGTGGATCCGAAGGAGGCTGGCTAATGGCCAACGTATTCACGAGCATCGGCGACTGGGTCAACGAACGTGCGCCCGGCATGATGCCGATGTACCGCGCGCACATGACCGAGTACTACGCGCCGAAGAACTTCAACCTCTGGTACTACTTCGGTTCGCTGGCGCTGCTGGTGCTGGTCAACCAGATCGTCACCGGCATCTTCCTCACCATGAACTACAACCCGAGCGCGGCGGGAGCCTTCGCCTCGGTCGAATACATCATGCGTGACGTGGAGTGGGGCTGGCTGATCCGCTACATGCACTCCACCGGCGCCTCGCTGTTCTTCGTGGTGGTGTTCCTGCACATGTTCCGCGGCATCATGTACGGCTCGTACAAGAAGCCGCGCGAGCTGGTGTGGCTGCTCGGCATGCTGATCTTCCTGGCGCTGATGGCCGAGGCCTTCATGGGCTACGTGCTGCCGTGGGGCAACATGTCGTTCTGGGGCGCCAAGGTGATCATCTCGCTGTTCGGCACCATTCCCTACATCGGCAGCACGCTGGTGGAGTGGATCATGGGCGACTTCCTGCCCGCCGACGCCACGCTGAACCGCTTCTTCGCGCTGCACGTGATCGCGCTGCCGCTCGTGCTGCTGCTGCTGGTGGTGCTGCACATCGCTGCGCTGCACGAGGTGGGCTCGAACAACCCGGACGGCGTGGAGATCAAGAAGGGTCCCAAGGGCAACCGCTGGGATGCGCTGAAGCCGGCCGACGGCATCCCGTTCCACCCGTACTACACGGTGAAGGATCTGGTCGGTGTGGGCTTCTTCCTGCTGATCGCGGCCTTCATCATCTTCTTCGCGCCGACCTTCGGCGGCTGGTTCCTGGAGCATGACAACTTCATCCCGGCGAACAATCTGGCCACGCCGTCGCACATCAAGCCGGTATGGTACTTCACCCCGTTCTACGCGATCGTGCGCATGATCCCGTCGTTCCTCGGCTCGGCCGTGTGGGGCGTGATCGCGATGTTCGGCTCGATCGGCGTGCTGTTCGCGATGCCGTGGCTGGATCGTGGCAAGGTCAAGTCGATCCGTTATCGCGGCACCGGTTTCAAGGTAGGACTGGGCCTGTTCGTGCTGTCGTTCTTCATGCTCGGTGCGGTGGGCGCGGGCATCACCGCCGAGGTGATGCCGGTCTGGTTTGGCAACATCGACGTGACGTTCTGGGAGAACCTGTTCGGCCGCGTGATGACGGCGATCTACTTCGGGTTCTTCGCATTCCTTTGGGCCTACACATACTTCGGCTGGGAAAAGACCAAGCCGGTTCCGGAACGGGTGACGACGCATGACTAAGCGGCAGCGGCTAATGAAGCGATACATCTTCCCGGTAGCGCTGGCGTTCGGCCTGATCGTCGGCAGCGTGCCGGCGCAGGCGGCGGAAGGCGGCGGGTTGCCGCATGCCGGCACCAACGTGCAGGACCAGGCTTCGCTGCAGCGCGGCGCCAAGCTGTTCTTCAACTACTGCGTCGGCTGCCATTCGCTCAAGTACATGCGTTACGAGCGGATTGCCACGGACCTGGGCCTGTCCGAGCAGGACGTGATGCAGAACCTCAACTTCACCGGCGCCAAGTTCGGTGAGACCGTGGTTTCGCACATGCCGGAGGCCGACGCCGCCAAGTGGTTCGGCAAGGCTCCGCCGGACCTGTCGCTGGAAGTGCGCGCCAAGGGTGCCGACTGGGTCTACGCCTACCTCAACTCGTTCTACCTGGACCCGAGCCGTCCGGTGGGCTGGAACAACACGGTGTTCCCGAACGCGTCGATGCCGTTCCCGCTGTGGGAACTGCAGGGCCTGCAGACCGCGGAGATGAAGCCGGCGAAGGCCGGCGAGGATCCGGCGGTGGAGAAGCTGGTGCTGACGCAACCGGGCAAGCTGACCCCGGCGCAGTTCCAGCAGGCGACCCGCGACCTGACGACCTTCCTGGAATACGCATCCGAGCCGGCTGCCCTGCAGCGCCATCATTACGGCATCTGGGTGCTGCTGTTCCTGGCGTTCTTCACCTTGCTGGCCGCCATGCTGAAGAAGGAATACTGGAAGGACGTCCACTGAGCAGCCTGGATGGCATTATCCGACTGCGGCGGCCACGAGCCGCCGCAGTCGTCTCACCGAGGGGGAATGGCGCATGGTCCCAAGCGCTCGCTCGCGAACCGTATTGACGCTCTACACCACCGCCGATGACGTGCAATGCCATCGTGCACGACTGGTGCTGGCCGCCAAGGGCGTCAGCTACGAACGTGTCCTGGTGGATCCGGCCAGGCCGCCGGAGGACCTGATCGACCTCAATCCCTATGCCAGCACGCCGACGCTGGTGGATCGCGACCTGACCCTGTTCGACACCTCGGTGGTTTGCGAATACCTCGACGAGCGTTATCCGCATCCGCCGCTGATGCCGATCGATCCGCAGTCACGGGCGCGCCTGCGGGTGGCCGGAGTGCGCATCGAGAAGGACTGGCTGACCGAAGTGGACACCATCCGCGCCGGCGGCCGGCCGGCGGACGCGGCGCGCAAACGCCTGCGCGAGCACTTGTTGTCTTCGGTGCCGCTGTTCAAGGCGGCCAAATTCTTCCTCAACCCCGAAATGAGCCTGGCTGACTGCCTGGTGGCGCCGGTGATCTGGCGGCTGCCGTGGCTGGGCGTGGAGCTGGGGCGCGAAGGCAAGCCGATCATCGATTACGGCGAGCGGTTGTTCCACAGTCAGGGTTTTGCGCGCAGCATGACCGATCAGGAAAAGGCGATGCGGCAAGCCCATGAGCAAGAATGAAATTGTACCAATGAGTTCCAATCGGCCGTACCTGTTGCGGGCGATCTACGACTGGATCAGCGACAACCACCTGACCCCGTACATCCTGGTCGATGCCGGTTTCGCCGGCGTGCGGGTGCCGCCGCAGGTGGTCAAGAACGGCCAGGTGGTGCTCAACCTGGCCATGCGTGCAGTGGCGAACCTCGACCTGGGCAACGAATGGATCAGCTTCCAGGCGCGCTTTTCCGGGGTCAGCCAGACCATCCAGATTCCGGTGCAGGCGGTACTGGCGCTGTATGCGCAGGAAAACGGCCAGGGCATGATGTTTCCGGCCGAAGAGGAGGGGGGTGATACGCCGCCGTCCGCTCCCGGGCCCGACGACACCACGCCGGTGTCGGGGGACGATGGCGGCGACAAGCCGAAGCGCAGCGCGCCGCACCTGCGGGTGGTCAAGTAGGTAGCTGGCGCGCACTGCGAGAGTGTGGCGCGCGTCCCCCGGGTTTCAGTTCAGCCGGTCGTCCGTGCGCGGGCGAGGACGCAAGGGCACGACGTTGCCGGTTGGCGCGGGCAGGGCTCGTGCAGCGGCTTCCTCGTGCGGCAGCAACTCGATGGTGGGCAGGCTCAGGCTCGTCAGCGCGTTGCCGATCATCCACAGCCGGCCCGGCTCGCGGTCGTGGCCGTCGATGCTGACCTCGAAGCCGTAGCAGCGTTCGATCATGCGCAGGCCGTTGACGCGGCGCAGGCGCACGCCGCGCAGGCCGACGGTTTCGTCGAGCAGTTGCAGGCCGTGCTGCTGGCATTGCTGGCGTGCTTCCTGCACGGCGCGCTCGCGCGCCACGCTGAGCTTCAGCCACAGCCCCACGATGGCACCCAGCGCCAGCAGCAGCAACAGATTGGAAAGGTCGCTCATCCCTGCAGTGTGTGGGCGCAGGCGACCGGGTGCAAGCTGGCGCTCAGTCCAGTTGCAGGCGCAGCGACAGGTCGACGGCGCGCACGTGCTTGGTCAATGCGCCGACCGAGATGAAGTCGACGCCGGTGTGCGCATAGTCGCCGATCGTGCGCAGGTCGACGTTGCCGGACACCTCCAGCGGCACGCGGCCGGCGGTGTGCTGCACCGCCTGGCGCATCTGCGCCAGCTCGAAATTGTCGAGCATGATCCGGTCCACACCGGCTTGCAGCGCCTGCTCCAGTTCGTCCAGGTTCTCGACCTCGACTTCGAGCAGCAGGTCCGGGTGCAGCCGACGCGCCGCCTGCACGGCAGCGGCGATGCTGCCGGCGGCGATGATGTGGTTTTCCTTGATCAGGATCGCGTCGTACAGGCCCATGCGCTGGTTGTGGCCGCCGCCGCAGCGCACTGCGTACTTCTGCGCCAGGCGCAAGCCGGGAATGGTCTTGCGGGTATCCAGCACACGCACCGCGGTGCCGGCGACGGCGGCGACGTACTCGGCAGTCGCCGTGGCGGTGGCGGACAGCAGCTGCAGGAAGTTCAGCGCCGAGCGCTCCGCGGTGACCAGCGAACGGGCATGTCCGGACAACCGGCAGATCACCGAACCGGGGGTGACCCGGTCGCCGTCGCGGGCCTGCCAGTCGATCCGCACGGCGGGATCGAGCCGGCGGAAGCAGGCGTCGAACCACGGCGTGCCGGCGATCACCGCTGCATCGCGACAGGTCAGCTCGGCATGGGCCCTGGCGTCGATCGGCAGCAGCCCCGCGGTGGCATCGCCCGGGCCGAGGTCCTCGGCGAAGGCGCGTTCGATGTCGATGGCGATCTGCGCGGCGTCCGGCACCGCGAAAGGCGAAGCCTCGCTCATTCGGCCGCCGTACCCGTGGCTGGCGCAGCGTCGGGATGGCTCAGCTTGTCGACGATGGCGCTCATCGCGCGGTCGAACAGTGCGTTGGCGGCGAGCAGGCGGGCCCGGCCGTCGGTGAGCAGCACGGTCAGTTCCTGCGGCGAGTAGTCGGCCACCTTCAGGCCGCGCCGGTTGACGAACAGGTAGCGTCCGCTCATCGGGCTGATCCACGACAGCTTGGCGCGGGTCATCGCTTCGTCGGGCAGGCAGAACTCCAGCCAGGTACCCGGTTGCAGTGCCTGCACCTGGTGCCACTCCGGGCTGTCCAGCGGTGCTTCGACAGTCTCTTCCTCGACGGGGTGTTGCGGCGTGGTGTCATGGTCGATGACCGGCTGGATGTTGTCGGGGATTGCCAGCATCGCGGCATCCTCCTCGACGGTGACCACCTCGGCAGCGCCCAGCGCCTCGCCGAGCTGCTGCCGGTAATAGGTGTGCAGCTGGCCCAGCAGGCGCTCGATGTCCTGTTCCTGGAATGCCACGTTGGCGAGGCCCTGGCGCAGAGCGCGCTCGATCCCGGGCAGCATCTGCCGCAGGGCCTGCCGGCTTTCCGGGGTGGTCGCCGGCTTGGTGCTGGCGATGAAGTCGTCGACGAAGTGCAGCGCGCTCCTGAGCTCGGGCGAGGCCTCGCCCTGACGCAGCAGGGTCAGCACGAGGTGGTTGGCCCAGGCGCGGGCCAGCACGCCGTGCACCAGCGGCGGCAGCTTGTGTTCGCCGATGCGATCGAGGATCTCGCGGGCGGCGCGGCGGCGCGCCTGTTCGAGTTTCTCGCGGCCGCGGGTGGATTCGGCCACCCGTTGCTCGGCCAGCTCGGAACGGCGCTTGTTGAGATCCTGGAACTGCTGCAGGTCGAGCAGAAGTCGCTCGAAGATGCCCATGTCGTCGTCGAAATCGTGCAGCAGCTGGTCGACGGTCGACTTCACCTTGTCATGCAGGCGGCGGTCGCGGTCGGACTCTTCCGACCAGCCCTTGGCCTGCTCGGCCAGGCAGTCCAGCAGCCGCCGCGCCGGATGCTGGCGGTGCGCGAACAGCTTGCGGTCGAGGATCGCCGCCTTGAGGTAGGGGATCTGCAGCCGCGCCAGCATCACCTGCATCGCGACTGGCAGGTTGCGGTCTTCCAGGATGAATTCGAACAGCATGCCGACCAGGTCGATGGTGTCTTCATCGATGGTGGCGACGTGGCTGGGTCGCTCGCCGCGCAGCGCGCCAAGCTGGGTGAGCAGCTGGCCCTTCAGCTGCAGCACCTCGCGGCTGAGCGCAATGGCGTCGTCCGGCTGCGCGTACGGCAAGGGACCGGCACTGGCGATCTGGCTCTGCAGCACGCTGAGCGCGCCCAGCAATTCGTTCGCCGACGGCAGCGGGCCGCTCGGCAACGCATGCATGCCGGCGTCGCCGACAGCAGGGCCGCGGCGCGCGCTGAACAGCGCATGCAAGGTCTGCAGCAGATCGCTGGGGATCTCGCCGGCCGCCTCGTCCGTTGCTCCGGCGGCCGCCTGGCCGGCGGCTTTCGCGTCGCCGCGCTGCACTTCATGGCGCAGTTGCGGCAGCACGCCGGCGCGCATCAGCTCGGTGTTGATTTCCAGGTAGAGCTCTTCCAGCGACGACAGCACGTAGCGGTCGAACAGCTTGTAGATGATCAGCTTGACCCGCATGTCGGCGTTGAGCTCATGCAGCGCCTGGCGGAACGCCTGCGCCAGGATCGACGGCGCCATCGGGTTGCTGGAGTCCTCGATCTTGCGGCCGCCGCAGATCACCGACAGCCGCTGGTTGACCGCGAACAGGTCGCGCGACAGCCGCGCCTCGTTCTTGCTGATCATGCTGGTGATGGCCAGCGATTCTTCCAGTTCGTTGTCGGCCACCAGCGTCAGCTCGGCCGTGCCGAACGGCGCCGTCGGGTTCGCCGACTGCTGGGGGTGGGTCAGTTCGCCGATGCTGCGGTTGATCGCGCCCAGGAAGCTGCGTTCAACCGCCGGCCGGCGCTTGCGGACTTCGCGCATGCCGTCGAAGTAGTGCATCTGGGCGGCGTTGTTTTCGCCCTTTTCGGCCAGGTCGAAAAGGGCGTCGTCGACGTGCTCGAAGGCATTGCCGACCCATTGCTGCAAGCGCTTGCCGGCGATATTGCGCACCGCACCCAGCAGTTCGCCGACGCGCTCGCTGGCCGGGGCCAGGCGCTGGTTCAGATCGACGACTCGGGATGGATCACTGGCTTCGTTCATCGCCAAACCCCTGAAACATTGCGATGCGCAGTCCCGTCCGGCTAGGGCCGCGCAGGTGTTGACGATAAGGCAAAGCGGGTGTCCGTGTCATGCGCGGGGCGCCGCCGGAAGCCGCCGGTGCGACTTCAGGCCGCGGGGAAGCCGGTCAGCTGGGCGGTACCGATGCCTTCCTCGGGCAACATCACCGGGATGCCGTCCTCGACCCGGTAGATCACCTTGTGGTCGGTGGTGATCAGGCCCTCGGCGATCCGTTCGCGCACGGCGGCACCGGCCACCGTGTCGACCTTGCCTGCACCGATGGCCTCGTTCAGCGCATCGAGCTGGTGCTTGCCCAGCGGGCGCAGGGGCATTTTGCTGACCGGGCAGCACAGGATGTCGAGCAGGCGCTTGTCCATGGTGGATCGCTTGAGTGTGCCGGGCTGGGGAAAGCCCGTACAATAGCCGTTTTTGGACGGCCCGGCCATGACAGGAACAAGCAGAACGCCACGCGTCGGCGTCGTGATGGGCTCGCGTTCGGACTGGGAAACCATGCAGCACGCGGCGAACGTGCTGACCGAGCTGGGCGTGGCACACGAGGTGCAGGTGGTGTCCGCCCATCGCACCCCGGACCTGCTGTTCGACTACGCCGAACAGGCACCGGCGCGCGGGATCCAGGTGATCATCGCCGGCGCCGGCGGTGCGGCCCACCTGCCCGGCATGCTGGCGGCGAAGACCCGTCTGCCGGTGTTCGGCGTGCCGGTGCAGTCGAAGGCGCTGAACGGGATGGACTCGCTGCTGTCGATCGTGCAGATGCCGGCCGGCATCCCGGTCGGCACGCTGGCGATCGGCCGTGCCGGCGCGGTGAACGCCGGCCTGCTGGCTGCCGCCGTGCTGGCGCTGCACGATCCGGCACTGGCTGCAGCGCTGGATCACTGGCGCGCACGCCAGACCCAGGCCGTGCTCGAACAACCGGACCCACGGCAATGAGCGAGCGGCGGCAGCCCGTGCTGGGCGTACTCGGTGGTGGCCAGCTGGCGCGCATGCTGGCGCTGGCGGCGGCGCCGCTGGGTGTGAAAACGCTGGCGGTGGACAATGCCGCCGACGCCTGTGCGGGGCAGGTCGCGCCGCTGGTGGTGGCCGACTGGACCGACTACACCGCGCTGGAAGCGTTTGCCGCCCGGGTCGACGTGGTCACCTTCGATTTCGAGAACGTGCCGGCCGAGACCGCGCGCTGGCTGGCCGAACGGGTGGCGGTGTTCCCCTCGCCGCAGGCGCTGGCGGTGGCGCAGGACCGGCTGGCCGAGAAAACCCTGTTCCGTGAATGCGGCCTGCCCACCCCGGACTTCATGACGGTGGACACGCGCGAGCAACTGGACCAGGCGCTGGCCGCGGTCGGTGCGCCGGCAATCCTGAAGACACGCCGGCTCGGCTACGACGGCAAGGGCCAGTTCCGGCTGCACGAACCGGCTGATGCCGATGCGGCGTGGGCCGCGCTTGGCGCGCAGGCGGCGAAGCATGGCCTGATCCTGGAGGCGTTCGTGCCGTTCGAGCGCGAGCTGTCAGTGCTTGCCGTGCGCGGACGCGACGGCGATTTCCGCACCTGGCCGCTGACCCGCAACTGGCATGTCGACGGCGTGCTGTCGATGAGCTTGGCGCCGGCGCCGGACATCGAGCTGCTGCAGCCACGCGCTACCGCACTGGCCCGCACGCTGGCCGAGCGGCTGGGTTACGTCGGCGTGTTCGCGCTGGAGCTGTTCGTCAAGGACGGCGAGTTGCTCGGCAACGAGATGGCGCCGCGCGTGCACAACTCCGGCCACTGGACCATCGAGGGCGCGCGCACCAGCCAGTTCGAGAACCACGTGCGCGCGGTTCTGGGCCTGCCGCTGGGCGACACCGGTGCACGCGGCATGTCGGCGATGTTCAACTGGATCGGCGAGCTGCCCGATGCCTCGGCGGTACTGCAGGCGGTCGATGCGCACTGGCACGACTACGGCAAGCAGGCCCGGCCGGGCCGCAAGGTGGGCCATGCCACGGTGTGCGCGCCGGATGCCCGCCAGCTGGCGGCACGATTGGGCGGGATTGCCGCTGCGCTCGGGCGCGAGGCGCAAGTGGCGCCGGTGCTGCCGGAGCTGGGTTGAGCCAGACGCGGGCAGGGGCACAAAAAAACGGAGCCGCGAGGGCTCCGTTCTTGTTTCAGCCCGCAGCCGGTCAGGCCAGGTTGCCGGCCGCGAATTCCCAGTTCACCAGGTTCCAGAACGCTTCCACGTACTTCGGGCGGGCGTTGCGGTAGTCGATGTAGTAGGCGTGTTCCCACACGTCGGTGGTGAACAGCGGCTTGTCGCTGCCGGTGATCGGGGTGGCCGCGTTCGAGGTGTTGACGATGCCGAGCGAGCCATCCGGGCGCTGCACCAGCCAGGTCCAGCCGGAGCCGAAGTTGCCGGCGGCGGACTTGCTGAACTCTTCCTTGAACTTGTCGAACGAGCCGAACGCCTTGTTGATCGCGTCGGCCAGCTTGCCGCTCGGCGCGCCGCCGCCTTTCGGGCTCATCGAGTTCCAGTAGAAGGTGTGGTTCCAGATCTGCGCGGCATTGTTGAACACACCGCCGGACGACTTCCTGATGATTTCCTCGAGTGGCGCGTTCGCGAACTCGGTGCCTTCGATCAGCTTGTTGAGGTTGGTCACGTAGGCCTGGTGGTGCTTGCCGTAGTGATACTCCAGCGTTTCGGCGGAAATATGCGGTTCCAGTGCGTTCTTTTCGTACGGCAGCGGAGGAAGTTCGATCGCCATGATGAGGCTCCTTAGCGGTGGCTGGGGGAGATGTGTCGACGCAGCGGACGGCAGCCGACGGGTGACTGATACAATATCGGTCTGCCTGCATTGTAAAGATGAAACACCGAGCTATGGACATCAACGAGCAAATCAAGGCGATGCTGGCCGCGCATCCCATCGTGCTTTTCATGAAAGGCACGCCCGAATTTCCGATGTGCGGCTTTTCCAGTCGTGCGGCCAAGGCACTGACCGACGCCGGCGCCGTGTTCCATGCGGTGAACGTGCTGGCCGACCCGCAGATCCGCGCGGCGCTGCCGCATTTCTCGAACTGGCCGACCTTTCCGCAGCTGTTCATTCAGGGCGAGCTGATCGGCGGCTGCGACATCATCGAGGACCTGAACGCTGCCGGCGAGTTGTCCCGCATGGCGAGCGACGTGGCCGGGGTGGCGCCTTGACGACGCTGCCCGTTTCACGATGGCCCGCAGCCTGGCAGCCGGCCGCCGATACCCTTGCCGAGCGCGTGGTGCTGGTCACCGGCGCCTACGGCGGGCTCGGCGGCGCGGTGGCGCGTGCGGTGTCGCGCGCTGGCGCCACGGTGGTGATCACCGGCAAGCGCAAGCGCCAGCTGGAACAGCTGTACGACGCGATGCTGGCCGAAGGCCTGGCCGAGCCGGTGATCCATCCGCTGGACATGGAGCTGGCCACGCCGCGCGAATACGACGCGCTGGCCGAAGGGCTGGAGCGCGACTTCGGTCGGCTCGACGGCATCGTGCATGCGGCCGTCAGTTTCGGTGGCCTGACCCCGATCACGATGCACAAGCCCGACGCGTGGCTGCGCGCGATGCACGTCAACGTGAACGCGCCGTTCGCGCTGACCCAGGCCTGCCTGCCGCTGCTGACCCAGGCCAGCGACAGCGCCGTGGTGTTCGTGCTGGACGATCCGGAATTGCTGCAGCGTGCACACTGGGGTGCTTACGGCGCATCGAAGGCAGCACTGGAACGGTTCGTGGCGATCCTGCACGAGGAAACCGATGGCGGCCCGTTGCGCACCCATGCGATGCTGCCCGGGCCGATGCGCACGGCGCTGCGGCAGCTGGCCTATTTCGGCGAAGACATCCTGCAGCGGCCATTGCCGGATGCGGCGGCCGCGGCGGCGGTCTACCTGCTCAGTGCGCAGGGCGCGCCAGCGCGTGGCGCGGTACTGGACCTGCGGGCAGATTGATGGTTTATCCGGCGGCGCCACAGCGTGCCGCCAGCCAGAAGGGAGTCGAGATGGAATCGCAGATGACCACATTGTCGGCGGGCATCCTGCTGTTCCTGATCATGGACCCGCTGGGCAATATCCCGCTGTTCCTGAGCCTGTTGAAGAACGTGCCGCCGAAGCGGCGGCGCCATGTCATGGTGCGCGAGTTGCTGATCGCACTGGGCGTGCTGCTGGCATTCCTGTTCGGTGGCCAGTTCATCCTCAAGCTGCTGCAGCTGAAGCAGGAGTCGATCAGCATCGCCGGTGGCATCGTGCTGTTCCTGATCGGCATCCGCATGGTGTTTCCGCCGGCCGACGGCAGCGGCATCTTCGGCAAGTCCGGCGGCGGCGAACCGTTCATCGTGCCGATGGCGATCCCCGGCGTGGCCGGGCCTTCGGCCATGGCCGCGTTGCTGCTGCTGACCAACACCCAGCCCGGCCGCACCGCCGACTGGACTATCGCGCTGCTGCTGGCGTGGCTGGCCAGCTCGCTGATCCTGCTCAGCGCCACCTATCTGTTCCGCTGGCTGGGCGAAAGTGTGCTGACGGCGCTGGAGCGCGTGATGGGCATGCTGCTGATCGCACTGTCGGTGCAGATGTTCATGGCCGGCGTGGCGGCGTTCCTGCACATGAACGTTTGAAACGGTGACCTTGCCCTGTTGTCGCAGGGCAGGGTTCGCATGATCGTGCGGCTGTCATAATCGGGCGGCAGGATGGTGGGGAACCCGAGGAGGCAGACATGCTGAGCATCGAACAGTCTCTTGTCGACCGAGTGCCCTGGTTGGCGCAGTACCCGCGTCTGCGCCGGCCGATGGCGGGCATGCTCGGGCGGCTGGCCGACGAAGACGGCTTCAACCGCGTACTGGGCCGGGTTGGAGCCGCCGAAGGCTTCGATTTCGTCGATCGCGTGCTGGACGTGCTCGGCACCACCCATCACGTCAATCCCGGCGACCTCGAGAATATTCCGGTCGACGGCCCGCTGCTGGTGGTGGCCAACCATCCGCTGGGCATGCAGGATGCGCTGGCACTGCTGCAACTGATCGGCTCGGTACGCCGCGACGTGCGTTTTCTGGGCAACGACTGGCTGGCGACGGTACCGCAACTGGGCCAGCTGCTGCTGCCGGTGGACGTGTTCGGCAAGGGCGCCGCCTCGCGCCTGCGCGGCATCTACCGCGCGCTGGAGAACGGCGAGGCGCTGATCGTGTTTCCTGCCGGCGAAGTGTCACGCGTGCGCGCCGGCGGCGTGCGCGACGGCCGCTGGTCGGACGGCTTCGCGCGGCTGTCGTTGCGCAGCAAGGCGCCGGTGTTGCCGGTGCACGTCTCGGCGCGCAACTCGGCGATGTTCTACGGCCTGTCGATGCTGGCCAAGCCGCTGAGCACGGCGATGCTGCCGCGCGAGGCGGTGGCGCCGGGCAAGCGGCGGATCGGCTTCAGCATCGGCGCCCTGGTCAGCGCCGAGGAGCTCGCGCAGCGCAGCGACAGCTCGCCGAAGCAGGCAGCGAAACTGATGCGCCGGCACGTCTACCGGGTCGGCCAGCATCGCGGCCTGGTCTTCGGCGGGCAGGCACCACTGGCGTTGCCCGAACCGAGCGATCGGGTCGCGGCGGAACTGGCGCACAGCGAGAAACTGGCTGACCTCGGTGACGGCAAGCAGGCGTGGCTGTTCAGGGGCAGCCTTGACAGCGCGGTGATGCACGAGATCGGCCGGCTGCGCGAGCTGACCTTCCGCAAGGTCGGCGAAGGTACCGGCGCCCGGCGCGACCTGGATGCCTACGATGCGCACTACGAGCATCTGGTGTTGTGGGACCCGCAGGCGCTACGCATCGTCGGTGCCTACCGCTTCGGCCATGGCGGCCGGCTGATCGCCGAACGCGGCATGGCCGGCTTGTACACCTCCAGCCTGTTCTCCTATTCGCCGGCGCTGGAATCGCGGCTGGCGCAGGGGATGGAGCTGGGGCGCAGCTTCATCGCGCCGGCGTACTGGCGTTCGCGCGCGCTGGACCAGCTGTGGCAGGGCATCGGCCTGTACCTGCAGCGGCATCCGGAGCTGCGTTACCTGTTCGGTCCGGTCAGCATGTCGGTGAGTCTGCCGCGCGAGGCGCGCGAGTGGATCGCCGCGGCGCACCAGCACTATTTCGGTGCGCCGGGACTGGCCGCTGCACGTCAGCCTTTCGTGGTCTCGCCCGAAGTGGTGCAGGGCGTGCGCGCGGCGCTGGAGGGGCTCGATGCCGCCGCCGGCCTGGGCCAGCTGAAACACCATCTGGATGCGCTCGGCGTCAGCATGCCGGTGCTGTACCGCCAGTATGTCGACCTGGTCGAGCCTGCCGGCGTGCAGTTCCTCGACTTCGGCGAGGATCCGGATTTTTCCGGCTGCGTGGACGGCCTGGTGATGCTCGACCTGGCGAACCTGAAGCCGGCGAAACGTGCACGCTATCTCGGCAAGCGAGACTGATCCGGCTCACACAGCGTGGCGGATCGTGATGCGGCGGGGGAAATGCCGGGGCAGCGTGGCGTGAATCCGTCAGGTTGATTCAAAAGGTTCTGAGGCCGGCCAGGGGCGGGTGGCGGCAACTGCAGGCGTGCAAGATGTTACGAAAGTGTCATACAATGCCGTTAAAATCGCTTAACAATCGCCGCTGGCGGGAAGGTCCGGCGAGCTGAAACCTGGCGCTCCATGTTTGATGGAGTCGCGGTAATACCACAACCGGGGTCACGCATCGCGTCGATGCTGCGCCTGGCATGCGCCGGGCCGGGTCGGGCTTTTTGGCCTCAATTCAAGAGTTTTTTCGTTGCGAGCCTGAGGGTCGATCAAGAATGAACAGCCGAATTCGCGCCAAACTCCTGCCGTTTGCCATTGCCTCATTGCTGGCGGCGTCGGTGCCTGCCATCGCGCAGGACACCTCCTCCTCGATCAGCGGCCGCGTGCTCGACGCGAACGGCCAGCCGGTCGCCGGCGCCACCGTGCAGATCGTGCACGAGCCGTCGGGCACCACCAAGATGGTTACCACCGACAGCAACGGCCGCTATGCCGCGCAGGGTCTGCGCGTGGGTGGCCCGTTCGACGTGAAGGCCAGCAAGGACGGCGTGCAGGCCGACCACGACAACGTTTACCTGCAATTGGCCCAGGAATCGGCCATCAACATCACGCTGGCCGGTGCCAGTACGCAGCAGGCCGCCGAGCTGAGCGGCGTGACGGTCTCGGCCAGCACCCTGGCGCAGACCTTCAGCCCCGACAACAAGGGCATCTCGACCAACGTTTCCCGGCGCGAAATCGAAGCCATGCCGGCGCCGGACCGTTCGATCCAGAACATCGTCCGCCTCGATCCGCGCATCGTGGTCACCGACCGTGAACGCGGCGAGTTCTCGGCCATCGGCCAGAACAGCCGCTACAACAACATCACGGTGGACTCGGTCAGCGCGAACGATCCATTCGGCCTGAACGCGAACGGCCTGCCGACCCTGGCTACACCGATCTCGCAGGACACGATCGAGGAATACAACATCTCCACGGCGAACTACGACACGTCCATCCGCCGCGGCGTGGGCGCCAACGTGAATGCCGTCACCAAGAGCGGCACCAACGATTTCCATGGTTCGGTCTACTACGTATTCCAGAACCAGAACATGATCGGCAAGAACGAGAACGACGCGAAGTACACCGCGTTCGATCGCCAGTGGACGGGTGGCGCGACGGTAGGTGGCCCGATCGTCAAGGACAAGCTGTTCTTCTTCCTCTCCGCCGAAAAGAGCGTGAAGGTGGGGGCGGGCAGCCCCTATGGCCCGGAGGATTCCAATGCCTCCTCGCCGATCATCGGGCTGACCTCGTCGCAGGTGCAGCAGGTGCTCGCAGCCGCCAAGTCGCTGGGCCTGGCTGACCCGGGCAGCTACGGCGGCGGCAACACCAACCTGCAGGACAAGCGCTACCTCGGCAAGATCGACTGGAACATCAGCGACAACCACCGCGCCAGCTTCACCTACAGCCAGACCAAGGAAACCAAGCCGGTCATCACCGGCAGCAACACCAACCTGGTGCTGTCCAGCGGCTGGTACACCACCAACGTGGACAGCAAGAGCTACGCGCTGCACTTCTACGACGACTGGTCGCCGAGCTTCTCCACCGACACCACGGTGTCTTATGCGAAGTTCGACCAGCTGCGCGGCCCCTACAACGGCGTTGCGAGCCCCGACGTACGGGTGTACCCGACCACGTTCAACGACGGCACCTCTGTGGAGTTTGGTACCGAGTACTCCAGCCAGGCCAACGTGCTCAAGACCAAGACCCTGAACTTCGCCTGGGCCGGCACCTATTACGCCGGTGACCACACGATCAAGGGCGGCTTCGACTACGAGCACAACGACGTCTACAACCTGTTCCTGCAGAACGCCTTCGGCAGCTACACCTTCGAGGACGGCAACGGCAAGACTGGCCTGGAGAACTTCCTGGCGGGCAACTACTACCAGTACCGCTACAACCGTCCGGCGGATGGCCTGAGCGAGGCCGACGTCGCCGCTGCCTTCAAGATGAAGCAGTGGGGCGTGTTCCTGCAGGATACCTGGCAGGTGAACAGCAACTTGTCGGTGCAGTACGGCGTGCGCGTGGACATTCCGCTGGTCAGCGACCAGCCGATCTACAACGCTAAGTTTGCCGCGGCTCCGGTGGCCGGCAGCTACAACCCGGTCACCCGCACCGGCACGCCAGCCACGGGCGGCTTCGGCCGCACCAACCAGACCACCATCAACGGCAACCGCGTGATCCAGCCGCGCCTGTCGTTCAACTACGCGTTCGATACCGAGCGGATGACCCAGCTGCGTGGTGGCGCAGGCCTGTTCATCTCCAATCCGCCCACCGTCTGGCTCGGCAACATCTACTCCAACTCGGGCGTCACCCAGACCCAGTTCAATTGCGGCCCGACCCAGTCCGGTTGCAAGACCAACCTGCCGGCGTTCAGTGCCGATCCGTACCACCAGAACGACGGCACGCCGGGTACCGGTGCCCAGACCGTCAACACCATCGAGCCGGGCTTCCGCCTGCCGAGCGTGTGGAAGTTCTCGCTGGGCTTCGACAAGGAACTGCCGTGGTGGGGTCTGATCGCCACCGCCGACTACGAGCACATCAAGGTGCGCGACGCGATCTGGTACCAGAACTACAACACCGGCGCGCCGACCGCCGTGCTGCCGGACGGCCGCTTCAGCTACTACAAGGACATTGCGCTGGATCCGCGCAACAAGGCACAGTCGAACCGCTACCTGGCCAACAAGTCGTTCACCGACGGCACCATCAACCTGGCTGACACCAGCCGCGGCAAGGCGGACAGCCTGGCGCTGTCGTTGAAGAAGCCGTTCTCGGAAGACTGGTCGGGCATGATCGGCTTCACCTGGAGCCGTGCGACCGAGGTGAACCCGGGTACGTCCAGCGTGGCCCGCTCGAACTACGTCAACAGCTACATCACCAACCCGGGCGAGAACAAGGCGAGCCCGTCGAACTACTCGATCCCGCGCCGCGTGATGGCCAGCCTGAACTGGCAGCATCGCTTCTTCGGCGACTACGCCACCAGCGCCAGCATCTTCTACGACGGCCACAACGCCGCGCCGTACAGCTGGGCCTTCGGCAACGATGCCAACGGCGACGGCGTGACCAACGACCTGGTCTACATTCCGAAGGCGGGCGAGGTGGAGTTCCGCTCCAACGTCAGCCAGCAGAAGATCGACCAGTTCTACGCCTACATCCAGAAGAACGACTACCTGAAGAACCACGAGGGCGGCATCGCCGGTCGCAACGGTGACCGCGCGGGCTGGATCAACCAGATCGACCTGAGCTTCAGCCAGGAGATCCCAGGCATCTTCAAGGGCAACAAGGGCATCATCAAGCTCGACGTCTACAACTTCACGAACCTGCTGAACAAGAAGTGGGGCATCGAGAAGCGGGTGGGCTTCCCGGGCGGCCGCGCCCTCGCCGACTACTATGGCGTGGACACGGCCACCGGCAAGTACATCTACGACATCAGCGGCGCCAACTACACCGACGGGAACGGCAACTACGCGCCGCGGGCCATTCCGACCTACGTGAACTTCGGCGACGATCTCGCCCAGCGCTGGTCGGTATTGCTGACGGTCAAGTACACGTTCTGATTGCCCGTCACCAGCTTGGCCTACGACCGGCGCCCGCGAGGGCGCCGGTTTTTTCTTGTCTTGACCCATGCCCACCTGGCAAGGGAAGCTAAGCGGTCCGCCATGGCACTGCATGAGGCAGCCACGCCGTCAGCGGCAGGAGAATGACTGGATGAACGATTTTCAGGCTGGCGGCGCCGGCAAACCCGGCACCGTCAGCGCACGCATCTCGCCGATCGGCGGCCTGGACGTCCTTTCCCGCAACGAGGTGGCGCGCCTGCGCGGCGCCAGTGGTTCGGGCCTGCACGCACTGCTGCGGCGCTGCGCGCTGGCAGTGCTGACCTCCGGCAACATCAGCGATGACCCGCGCGCGATTCTGGAGCAATACCCGGATTTCGACATCCAGGTGCTGCAGCAGGATCGCGGCATGAAGATCGAGCTGTCCAACGCGCCGTCGCAGGCGTTCGTGGACGGCCAGATCATCCGCGGCATCAACGAGCTGCTGGTCGCGGTGGTGCGCGACATCGTGTACGTATCGACCCAGCTGGAACAGATCGGCTTCGACCTGGATGCTTCCGCCGCGCTGACCCAGAGCGTGTTCGAGATCCTGCGCAACGCGCGCATCCTCAAGCCGCAGGTCGATCCGAACCTGGTGGTGTGCTGGGGCGGCCATTCGATCTCGCGCGAGGAGTACGACTACACCAAGCTGGTCGGCTACCAGCTCGGCCTGCGCGGGCTGGACATCTGCACCGGCTGCGGCCCGGGCGCGATGAAGGGGCCGATGAAGGGCGCCACCATCTCGCACGCCAAGCAGCGGCGCCGGCACAACCGCTACATCGGCATCACCGAGCCGGGCATCATCGCCGCCGAGTCGCCTAACCCGATCGTCAACCACCTGGTGATCATGCCGGACATCGAGAAGCGGCTGGAGGCGTTCGTGCGCCTGGGCCACGGCATCATCGTGTTCCCCGGCGGCGTCGGCACGGCCGAGGAGATCCTCTACCTGCTCGGCATCCTGCTGCACCCGGACAACGCCAGCACGCCGTTCCCGCTGATCTTCACCGGGCCGCGCCAGTCGGCCGCCTATTTCGAGCAGATCGACCGCTTCCTGCGGCTCAGTCTGGGCGACGAGGTGGCCAGGCACTACCAGATCATCGTGGACGATCCGGAGACGGTGGCGCGCACGATGATCAAGGGCCTCGAAAAGGTGCGCCACAACCGCCTGGACACCAAGGACGCGTTCTTCTTCAACTGGGCGCTGCAGATCCCGCTGGAGTTCCAGCAGCCGTTCCGCCCCACTCACGAGGCGATGCGCGCACTGCAGCTCCATCACGACCGTCCGCGGCACGAGCTGGCGGCCGACCTGCGCCGGGCATTTTCCGGCATCGTCGCCGGCAACGTGAAAGAAGAGGGCGTGCAGGCGATCGAGCGGGATGGCCCGTTCGTCATCGATGGCGACGCGGACATCATGCGCGCGCTGGACAAGCTGCTGCAGGCGTTCGTCGACCAGCATCGCATGAAGCTTCCCGGCGGCACCGCATACGAGCCGTGCTACCGGGTGCTGAACGCCTGAAAAAAAGTGTGGCGGCCGCTCCGCGGCAACTTGACAGTTCGCCGCACGCTCAGCAAACTACGCAGCTCACGCCCGAATAGCTCAGCTGGTTAGAGCACTTGACTGTTAATCAGGGGGTCGTTGGTTCGAGTCCAACTTCGGGCGCCAAATGCAGACAAGGGCCGGCAGCGATGCCGGCCCTTGTTCTTTTCGTGCCGGGCAAAAACGGGCACGAATGCGCCGGTGCGGCGTCATGGCATACCGACCGTCCCACGGCAATCGCCACCATTGCGTATCATCGCGATATATTTCGCCGTACGTTGGCGTACCGACTACGGCCTGGCGCCATCAGGCCTGATCCGATCCGCGCGATTCCCACAGGTTCCCCATGCGTCACGACAATCCGGCAGGCCGCCTGCCCGAGCCACCCAATCCGATCGCCGACGACGGCGACGAGACGCATTTCTGCCGCACCTGTGCATTCTCCGGGGCGTGCATCGCGGAGGGTTACGGCAAGCCGGAGCTGGTCGAGCTGCATTGCCTGGTCGAGCACGTCGGACCATTCCATGCCGGCGAGCACATCTTCCGCACCGGCGATCCGTTCCGCTCGATCTTCGCGGTGCGCGCCGGCACGGTGAAGACCAGCATGGTCGATTCCGCCGGACGCGAGCAGGTGCTCGGTTTCTACCTGCCCGGCGAAGTGATCGGCCTCAACGCGATCTACCCGGATCAGTTTCCGTGCGATGCGGTGGCACTGGACACGGCCTACTTCTGTCGCTTCTCGTTCCCCGCGATGAGTGCGCTGGCCACGCGCATGCCGGCGGTGCAGCAGCGGCTGTTCCGGCTGATCAGCAAGGAGCTGGGCATGGCCACCCTGCTCGCTGGCGACCACAACGCCGACGTGCGCATGGCGGCCTTTCTCACCGACCTCGCCGCACGCTATGAGGAGCGCGGCTTCTCCGGTACGCGCTTCCACCTCAGCATGTCGCGTGGCGACATCGCCAACTACCTGCGGCTGGCGGCCGAGACGGTGAGCCGGGTGCTCAGCCGTTTCCGCCAGCAGGGTCTGATCGAACTGGAGGGGCGCGAAATGCTGTTGCGCGACCCCGAAAGGCTGCGCGAGATCGGCAAGAATCTGCTGGCGCACTGAGCGCCTTCGCGGCAGCTGTGGCGGCTTGACGCAGCAGCCGTTTTCCATCGGCAGAGATGACATACGTCAAGCGCGATTTGCGACGTCTCCCTAGGCTCTGCACGCAGAAACCACAGGGAGATACCCATGTCACGTTCGTTGTTCCTCGTTCTTGCCGCGGCAGGCGCACTGGCGCTTGCCGGATGCTCCGGCAAGCCGTCCGCGATATCGCCGGTGGGGGAGGCTGACGCCAGCCCTGCCGCGATCGCCGCGACCCACGGCGACTTCGGCCCGCCGCAGGGCGAGCCGATCCACGCGGTGCTGACCAGCCCGCCGCACGTGCCGCCGCCGGTCAACCGCAACTACCCGGCGAAAGTGATCGTCGAGCTGGAGGTGATCGAGAAGGAGATGCCGATCTCCGAAGGCGTCAGCTACACGTTCTGGACCTTCGGCGGCACGGTGCCGGGCAGCTTCATCCGGGTGCGCCAGGGCGACACGGTGGAGTTCCACCTGAAGAACGCGCCAGACAGCAAGATGCCGCACAACATCGACCTGCACGGGGTGACCGGGCCGGGCGGCGGCGCGGCGTCCAGCTTCACCGCGCCGGGGCATGAATCGCGGTTCACCTTCAAGGCGCTGAACCAGGGCATCTACGTGTACCACTGCGCCACTGCGCCGGTGGGCATGCACATTGCCAACGGCATGTACGGGCTGATCCTGGTCGAGCCGCCGGAAGGGTTGCCGAAGGTCGACCACGAGTACTACGTGATGCAGGGCGACTTCTACACCACCGGCAAGTACCGGCAGAAGGGCCACCAGCCGTTCGACATGGAGAAGGCGATCGACGAGCACCCGACCTATGTGCTGTTCAACGGCAAGGAAGGCGCGCTGACCGGTGACAACGCACTGACCGCGAAGACCAACCAGACGGTGCGGCTGTTCGTGGGCAACGGCGGACCGAACCTGGTGTCGAGCTTCCATGTGATCGGCGAGATCTTCGACAAGGTGCAGCCCGAAGGCGGCACGGTGGCACAGCACAACGTGCAGACCACGCTGATCCCGTCCGGTGGCGCGGCGATGGTGGAGTTCCACACCGACGTGCCGGGCAGCTACGTGCTGGTCGACCACTCGATCTTCCGCGCGTTCAACAAGGGCGCGCTGGGCATCCTGAAGGTGGACGGCCCGGAAGACAAGACGATCTACTCGGGCAAGGAAGTGGACTCGGTGTACCTGGGCGATCGCTCGGAGCCGAACCTGAAGGCGGTAACCACGGCGGCGACGGCGCATGCGGCCGGCACGCTGACCAAGGCAGAACAGATCGCGGCGGGCAAGCAGCTGTTCACCGGCACCTGCTCGGTGTGCCACCAGGCGAACGGCGAAGGCCTGCCGAACGTGTTCCCGCCGCTGGCCAAGTCGGACTTCCTGGCCGCCGACCCGAAGCGGGCGATGACGATCGTGACGCATGGCCTGACCGGCAAGGTCACGGTGAACGGCCACGAGTACGACTCGGTGATGCCGCCGATGAGCCAGCTCAATGACGACGAGGTGGCGAACATCCTGACCTACGTGCTGAACAGCTGGGGCAACCCGGGTGGCCAGATCAGCAAGGAAGAGGTGGCCAAGGCACGCGCCGAGGCACCCGCAGTCGCGGCGCCAGCGCACTGACCGGGATGATCGCGCCAATATTTTGGCGGTAAAAACGTCCAAAACGATAAACAGGAATACGCAACGCCGGCCCTCATGGCCGGCGTTGTCGTCTGGTCGCACCGCGCGGCCGCGGCGCGTTGTCACAGCCGCAGCCGACACCAGTGGCGATTGACCGAAATCAACTTGGTCGCGCGTGCACATCCCGAGACTGCCGCGGACCTCAAGGGAGCCACACCATGAAACATGCACGCAATCATCTTTCGGCCGCCTGCTTGCTCGCGATCCTGGCCGCCCCGGCCTGGGCGGCCGGCACAACCGCCGACGCCGGCGGCCCGGCGGCATCCGCACCATCGTGGCAACTGGAGTGGGATGCCCGCCTACGCCACGAACAGGTCGACGACGACGCGTTCGCGCGCGACGCCCGGGCCGACACCTTGCGCCTGCGCCTCGGTCTGCATGGCGAGTTCGGGCATGGCTGGAGCGGCCTGGTCGAAGGCGCCGGTGTGGCCAGTGCCGGCGACCGTTACAACAGCGGCGCCAATGGCCGCACCTTGTACCCGGCGGTGACCGACCCGCGCGGCGGCGAGTTCAACCAGTACTGGCTGCGCTGGCAGGGCGACCGGTTCGGTGCCAGCGCCGGTCGCCAGCGGCTGCTGCTGGATAACCAGCGCTGGGTCGGCAGCGTGGGCTGGCGCCAGCACGAACAGACCTTCGATGCGGTCGAACTGCGCTGGCAGCCGCTGGCCGCGTTGACAGTGCGCTACGACTGGCTCGATCGCGTGCACCGGGTGGCCGGCCGCGATGCGCTGAACCCGCTCGCGCGCGAGCGCAAGTTGAACACCCATTTGCTCAATCTGGGGTGGACTCAGGACGCGCAGCAGTGGACGGGTTATGCCTACCTGCACGAGGACCGCGATGTGGCCAGCGCTTCCAGCGCCACCTACGGCGTGCGCTGGAGCGGCAAGGCGTTGCGCCAGGGCAATGGCCTCGGCTGGACGCTGGAAGGAGCGCGGCAATATGACTACGCCAACAACCCGCAGCATTTCGCGCACGGCTACTGGCTGCTGGAACCGAGCTGGACGCAGTCCGGGATCACCGCGAAGCTGGGCTGGGAACACTTGGGCGGCAACGGTCGGCATGCGCTGCAGACACCGCTGGCCACGCTGCACGCGTTCAACGGCTGGGACGACCAGTTCGGCGTGACTCCGGCCGGCGGCCTGGAGGATCGCTACGCCGGCGTCAACGGCAACTTCGGTCGCCATGGTGTAGCCAGCAAGCTGGGCTGGGCGGTGGCCTACCACGACTACCGCGCCGATCGCGGCGGTCGCTACGGCAGCGAGTGGGATGCCTCGCTGGCGTTTGCGCTGGCGCAGGGTCTCAGCGGTCTGCTGAAGGTGGCGAACTATCGTGCCGATGGCTTCGGCCGCGACAGCGCGAAGCTGTGGCTGCAACTGGAGTGGCGTGGCCAGCGGGCGCTGGCCGGCGCGCGTTGAACGAAGCGGTAACGCCGGCGGGCGCGTTGATCCAGGTCAGCGCGCTCGTGCCGCCGCTGCGTTGAGATGGCGCCATGCAAGCGAAGCCCTCACCCCGACACCGCGTCGACGACGCGGTATTCCCCGAACTCGACCTGCGCTGGTTGCCGTCGCCGGAGCCGATGCTGCGTGCGCTGGCAGCGGCCGACGCCTTGCTGCCGGGACAGGCGGTGCAGGTGCTCACCCCGCTGATGCCCACGCCGCTGCTCGACGCGCTGGCATCGCGCGGCCTGCAGGCGACAGCGTTTGCCTTGCCGACCGGCGGTGCGCGCGTGCTGATCCGCTGCCCGGACGGCGATGACGCAGCTGCGGCTTGAGCAGGCACCGGCACCCTCGCTGCCGCGGCGCTTCCTGCTCGGCGCGCCGTGCTGGGGCGTGCTGGCCGGCGCGTTGCTGATCGTCGACGGCGACGCGGCGCTGCGCATGCGCTGGAACCCTGCCACGCTGGCCCTCGTACATGTGTTCACGCTGGGCGTGCTGGGCAACGCGATGCTCGGCAGCGTGTTGCAGTTCCTGCCAGCCGCCGCCGGCGTGCGGGTGCGCGGCAGCGCGGCGCTGGGGCCGTGGCTGCATGGCCTGTTCAACCTCGGTGTGTTGCTGCTGGTGGCGGGTTTGCACCAGCGCTGGCGCATCGCCCTGATCGCTGCGGCGCTGCTGCTGCCGCTGGCCTTCGTGTTGCTGGCGGCGATGACCGTGCCCGGCTTGCTGACCGCGGCTGGGCAGCGCCTGTTGCGCGCGGGCTTCGGCGTGGCGATCGGATTCGCCGTGCTTACCGCACTGCTCGGCGGCCTGCTGGCGCTGGGCCTTGCCGGCTATCTGGCCCTGCCGCTGGCAGCGCTCGCCGACGTGCATGCGAGTTGGGGCGTGCTGGGTTGGGTGGTGGTGCTGATGGCCAGCGTGGCACGAGTGGTGATGCCGATGTTCCAGGGCACCGGCACGCTGCGCGAGCCGGTGCAGGCGGCGTGGCTGGGCAGCGCGCTGCTGATGCTGCTCGGTGCGGCGATCTGGCGGCTGGCCGATGGCAGTGGCGCCTGGCTGGTCGGCGCGGTGGCCGTGCTCACACTGGCGTTCGCCGTTGCCGGGTTGTGGCTGCAATGGCGTGCGCCGCGACTGCGCCGCGGGCCGTTGCTGTGGAGCTGGCGTGCCGGCCTGATGCTGCTGGTGCTGGCCGCGCTGGCGCTGCTCGCGGACGTGCGCGGCGGCATGCTGGCCGGTGCGCTGGGGCTGGGCGTCGCGCTGCCGTTGCTGGTCACCGGCATGATGCTGGAGATCGTGCCCTTCATCGGCTGGATCGAGCTGCACCGACGTATCGGCCGTGGCGTGCAGCTGCCCGGCGTGCAGCGGCTGCTGCCGGTGCCCGAGAAGACCCGCGCGCTGCTGGCGCAACTGCCGCTGCTGCTGTTGCCGGCTGCCGCGCTGTGGCCATCGGCGTGGCTGGCGCGTGTCGCCGGGCTGGCGCTGGTGCTGGCGTGGGGCGTCGCGTGGTGGACGCTGCGCGGCGTGCGCCGGCGCGCGAATCAATTCCTGTCGACCGTGGAGCCTCGCTCGTGAGTGCCAAGTTGCCGCTCGTCTATTCCTGTTCCGGTTGCTCCAGCGCGGCGCAGATGGCCAATCACCTGGCACTGCAACTCGATCGCGCCGGCGTCGCCGAGATGTCCTGCATCGCCGGCGTCGGCGGTGGCGTCACCGGGCTGGTACGCACCGCGCGGAGCGGGCGGCGCATCCTGGCGCTGGACGGCTGCGTGCTGAAGTGCGTCGCGGCCTGCCTCGCCAACGCGGGCGTGGTGGCCGATACCCATGTGGTGCTCTCCGAGCATGGCGTGAAGAAACGCCAGCACGCGGATTTCGATCCGGTCGAGGCGCAGCGGCTGTACGCCGCCGACGTGCTGCCGGCGGCGCAGGCGCTCGCCGCCACCGGGCAGGATGGTTGACGTGGGTCAAGGCGCGCGAGCGGTCGGGCCGGCCATGATGCCGCCCACCATGCCCGGCCCGATTTTCAGCGCGATCCTTCCACGGCCATTGCCGCGCCGTTTGCCGCGAGCGGCGGAGCCTCCGGGCCGGCACGCCGCATCCGTCTGCCGTGCCACCGCCTGAGCCCGTCCGTTTCCCTCCATCGAAAAGCGATCAGCATGACCGCCTCCGCAAACCTGCCCGTGCCGGTCTGGCGCGACGAACTGGAACACGAATACGCCGCGCTGGCCGAGCGGCTCGAACCGCTGGTGCCGTGCCTGGAGATCCCGCTGCACCTGCCGTGGATCGACGCGATCAACAAGCTGAAGAAGCAGCGCGGCGCGGTGATCATGGCGCACAGCTACCAGTCGCCGGAGATCTTCCACGGCGTGGCCGACATCACCGGCGATTCGCTCGGCCTGGCACAAGCTGCGGCCGAATGCGACGCCGAGCTGATCGTGCTGTGCGGCGTGCACTTCATGGCCGAGACCGCGAAGATCCTGGCGCCGGAAAAGACCGTGCTGCTGCCCGACCTGGAAGCCGGTTGCTCGCTGGCTTCCTCGATCACCGCCGCCGACGTGCGTGCGTTGCGCGCGCAGCATCCCGGCGCGCCAGTGGTGAGCTACGCCAACACCTCGGCCGCGGTGAAGGCGGAGTCTGACGCGATCTGCACCTCGGCGAACGCGGTGCAGGTGGTGGAGGCGATGGGCGCGCCGAAGGTGATCTTCCTGCCCGACGAGTTCCTCGGTCGCTACATCGCCAAGCAGACGCAGGTGGAAATCGTCCTGTGGCACGGCCGCTGCGAAGTGCATGAGCGCTTCACCGCGCAGGAAGTGCGGCACGTGCGCGAGCAGTTCGGCACCAGGGTGGTGGCGCATCCGGAATGTTCGCCCGAGGTGCTGGCCGAGGCCGACTTCGTCGGCTCCACCACCGCCATGGGCAAGTGGCTGGCGCGCGAGAAGCCGGCGCGGGTGGCGATGATCACCGAGTGCTCGATGGCCGACAACCTCAAGTCGCAGTTTCCGCAGACCGAGTTCATCAAGCCGTGCAACCTGTGTCCGCATATGCAGCGGATCACCTTGCAGAACATCTACGCCTGCCTGTGCGACATGCGCCACGCGATCGAGATTCCCGCCGACGTCAGTGTGCGTGCGCGCGCTGCGCTGGAGCGCATGCTGACTATCGGTCGGCGCGAAAGCGTGTGAGGCATGCGCACCTGCCAGTCGTGGTGGTGGGCGGCGGCGTGGCCGGGCTGGCGACGGCGCTGGCCATGGCACCGGCACCGGTGCGGCTGTTGTGCCGCGCCCACGATGGCTGCGGCAGCGCCAGTGCGCTGGCCCAAGGCGGCATCGCCGCGGCGCTCGATCCGCGCGACAGCGCCGCCGCGCATGCCGCCGACACGCTGGCCGCCGGAGCGCAGCACAACGACGCGGCGATGGTGCAGTGGCTGGCAGCCGAGGCGCCCGCGGCGATCGTCTGGCTGCAGGCACAGGGGGTGGCTTTCGACAGCGATGCGCAGGGTCATCTGCAGCTTGGTCGCGAAGGCGGCCACGGTGCGGCGCGCATCGTGCACGCCGGCGGCGATGCCAGCGGCGCCGCGCTGGTGCAGGCGCTGCGCGCCAGGGCGCAGGCGGCCATGCACGTGCAGTGGCGCGGCGGTGTCGATGTCGATGGCCTGCTGCTGCGCGAAGGGCGCGTGGTGGGCGTGCGCACCCGCGACGAGCGCGGCCGCCATGAGCAGGTCGAGGCGGCGGCCGTGGTGCTGGCCACCGGCGGCATCGGCGCCTCGTACGCGCGCACCAGCAACCCGCCGGGCGCCGATGGCGCCGGTCTCGCGCTGGGGTTGGCGGCGGGGGCCGCACCGCGCGACCTGGAGTTCGTGCAGTTCCATCCCACCGCGCTCGACGTGCCGGGCCATTGCCTGCCGCTGATCACCGAGGCGCTGCGCGGTGCCGGTGCCCGCCTGCACGATGCCGACGGCAACGCGCTGATGGCGGGGCTGCATCCGCTGGGCGACCTGGCGCCGCGCGACGTGGTGTCGCGGCGCGTGGCTGCAGAGCAGGCAGCGGGTGGGCGGGTCTGGCTCGACGCGACCGCAGTGGACGGCGCTTGGGAAAAGCGTTTTCCCACCGTGCTGGCTGCATGCCTGGCGCACGGCTTCGATCCGCGCCGGCAGGCGCTGCCGGTGACGCCGGCGGCGCATTTCCACATGGGCGGGCTGGCCACCGATGCGGACGGGCGCACCAGCGTGCCGGGCCTGTACGCGGTGGGCGAGGTGGCCTGCAATGGCGTGCACGGCGCCAATCGGCTGGCCAGCAATTCGCTGCTGGAGGGCGTGCTGTGCGGCCGTCGGCTGGGTCGGTTGCTGGCAGATGTGGCAACGCCGGCGTCCGGCAACGGCCCGCTCCGCGTGATCGAGCGCGGCGAAAGCCTGCCGTCAGCCCAGCTCGCCGCGCTGCGCGAACTGCTGTGGCGCTCGGCCGGCCCGGTGCGCGAGGCCGGTGCCCTGCGCGATGCATGGCGGGCCTGCGCGGTGCTGGCCGAACTCGGCTGGCAGGCGCGGCTGGCCAAGGCGCTGCTGCGCGCGATGCGCCTGCGCCGGCATGCGCTGGGCGCGCATTGGCGGGAGGATCGCGGCTGTCCGCGCTGAAGCGATCGGCATGCGCGATGGCGACCGGTTTCAATGCGCGCGCGTACGGGCTGGCATGGTTGATCGGCGTCAAGACAGGACGGCGCGCAGCTGGCACACTGGGCGTTCCTCACCCCGCGAGTATTTCATGACACGTCCTTCCTCCTTCGACTACGAACAGCTGCGTGCCTGCGGTCGCGGCGAGCTGTTCGGCGACGACAATGCCCGTCTGCCTTCGCCGCCGATGCTGATGTTCGATCGCATCACGCAGATTTCCGAGGAAGGTGGTGCCTACGGCAAGGGTCTGATCCATGCCGAAATGGACATCCATCCGAAGCTGTGGTTTTTCGACTGCCACTTCATCGGCGATCCGGTGATGCCCGGCTGCCTCGGCCTGGATGCGATGTGGCAGCTCAGCGGCTTCTTCCTGCCGTGGCTGGGCGAACCCGGTCGCGGCCGCGCGCTGGGCGTGGGCAACGTGAAGTTCTCCGGCCAGGTGATGCCGACGGCGAAGCTGGTGCGCTACGAGATCGACATCCGCCGCGTGATGCGCGGCAAGCTGCGGCTGGTGATCGCCGACGGCAAGACCTTCGTCGACGATCGCCTGATCTACGAGGCCAGCGACATGCGCGTCGGCCTGTTCCAGACCACCGAGGGTTTTTGAGATGCGGCGTGTCGTAGTGACGGGCATGGGCATCGTGTCGTGCCTGGGCAATCTTCCGGCCACGGTGGCGCGCGCGCTGCGCGACGGCCAGAGCGGCATCCGGGCGATCCCGGAATACATCGAGCGCGGCCTGCGCAGCCACGTGGCGGGCGTGCCGCAGATCGACCTGGACGCCGCGATCGACCGCAAGCTGAAGCGTTTCATGGGCGATGCCGCCGCCTACGCCTACGTGGCGATGCGTTCGGCGATCGCCGATGCAGGGCTGGCCATCGAGCACATCCGCCATCCGCGCAGCGGCGTGATCGCCGGTTCCGGCGGTGGCTCCGCACAGTGGCAGATCGAGACCGGCGACATCCTGCGCGAGAAGGGCGTGCGCAAGATCGGCCCGTACATGGTGCCGCGCACGATGTGCTCGACTGTGTCCGCTTCGCTGGCCACGGCCTTCGGCATCCTGGGGCTGAGCTATTCGATCTCCGCGGCCTGCGCCACCTCGGCGCACTGCATCGGTGCCGCCGCCGACCTGATCCGCCACGGCGCGCAGGACGTGATGTTTGCCGGCGGCGGCGAGGAAGAACACTGGGGCATGACCGCACAGTTCGACGCGATGGGTGCGCTCTCCAGCCACCACAACGACACGCCGGCTACCGCCTCGCGTCCCTATGACACCGGTCGCGATGGCTTCGTCATCGCCGGCGGTGGCGGCATGCTGGTGCTGGAGGAGTACGAGCACGCGAAGGCGCGCGGCGCGCACATCCACGCCGAGCTGGTCGGCTACGGCGTCACTTCCGACGGCGCCGAGATGGTGGCGCCGTCGGGCGAAGGCGCGGTGCGCTGCATGCAGATGGCGCTGGCCGGCGTGGACGCGCCGGTCGACTACCTCAATACCCATGGCACCGCCACGCCGCTGGGCGACATCGTCGAACTCAATGCGGTGCGCGAGGTGTTCGGCAATGCGGTGCCGCCGCTGTCCTCGACCAAGGCATTGACCGGCCATTCGCTCGGCGCTGCCAGCGTGCACGAGGCGATCTACAGCCTGCTGATGCTCAACGAGGGTTTCATGGCCGGTTCGGCGCACATTGACGAACTCGACCCGCGCGCCGAGGGTTTCCCGATCCTGCGCGAAAGCCGCCCGGCGAAACTGACCACGGTGATGTCGAACAGCTTCGGCTTCGGCGGCACCAACGGCACCCTGGTATTCGCCAGGGTGTGACAGCGCGCTCCGGCCGACACAGAGAAGCCACCGGCATGTCACCGACCCGCACCGCCACGATCGCCCGGCCGCAGAGCTGGCGCGAGGAGCTGGCCAACAGCCTCAGCCACGGGCTGGGCCTGCTGCTGGCTATCGCCGGCTTGCCGGTGCTGGTGGTGCGGGCCGACCACCTCGACAGCGGCTACGCGATGGCCGGCGCGCTCAGTTTCGGCGGCAGCGCGGTGCTGCTGTACCTGGCCTCGACGCTGTACCACGCGATGGCGCATCCGAAGGTCAAGGCGGTCCTGCGCGCGCTCGACCACGCGGCGATCTACCTGCTGATCGCCGGGACCTATACGCCGATCACGCTGGGCGTGTTGCGTGGCGGCTGGGGCTGGGGGCTGTTTGGCCTGGTCTGGGGCCTGGCCCTGGCCGGCATGCTGTTCAAGGCGCTGGGCGGGATGCGCTTCCCGCACGTTTCCACCGCGCTGTACCTGGCCATGGGCTGGGTGGGCGTGATCGCGATCCACCCGCTGTGGGTGCGCATGGAAGCCGGCGGGCTGGCGTGGCTGGCCGCCGGCGGGTTGGCCTACAGCCTGGGCGTGGTGTTCTTCGTGCTGGACGAGAAGCTGCGCTACAGCCATTTCATCTGGCACCTGTTCGTGCTGGCCGGCACCACCTGCCACTTCTTCGCCGTGCTGCTCTACGCGTTCTGATCGACTTGCCGCAGGTCAAGGAAGCTCCCGTCTGCGTGGCCTAGGCTGCATCGCCGACGATCCGTGGAGTAGCCCCGTGCCCGACGACATCCGCAGCCCGCGCGCTCTGGCGACGCGTCTGCTGTCCCTGCTTGACCTGACCAGCCTGGGCGAGAACGACACGCCGGCGCAGATCGACGCGCTGTGCGCAGCCGCGCTGGCCGCGCCGGTGCCGCCCGCGGCGCTGTGCGTCTACCCGGAGCACGTGGCCGGCGCACGGCGCCAACTGCAGGGCAGCGCGATCAGGCTGGCGACGGTGGTGAATTTCCCCGATGGCGGCGGCGACCCGGCGCGGGTCGAGCGCGAAACGCAGCGGGCGCTGGCGGCCGGTGCCGACGAGATCGACCTGGTGCTGCCGTACCGCGCGCTGCTGGCCGGCGACGTGGCCGTCGCCGGCGCGGTGGTGCGCGCCTGCCGCGCGGTGTGCAGCGACGGCATCGTGCTCAAGCTGATCGTCGAGAGCGGCGAGCTGGGCAGTGCCGAACGCATCCGCCAGGCGTGCGCGATCGGGCTCGAGGCCGGCGTGGATTTCCTCAAGACCTCCACCGGCAAGGTGTCGGTCAACGCGACCCTTGCGGCCGCGGCGGTGATGCTCGACGCGATCGCCGAAGCAGGCGGGCGCTGCGGCTTCAAGGCGGCCGGCGGCATCCGCACGCTGGCCGATGCGGCCGCCTATCTGGAACTGGCCGAGGCGCGGCTCGGCGCGGGCTGGGCCGACCCGGCGCATTTCCGCATCGGCGCCAGCGCGCTGTTCGGCGAACTGGTTGCGGCAGCGTGGTGAACTCGCAGCGTGCCGCCGGCCTGATCCGCTGCAAGCGCGACGGCGGTGAACTCGATGCCAGCGCGCTGCGTGCGGTGGCGCAGGGCATCGGCGACGGTTCCTGGAGCGAGGGCCAGGTCGCGGCGTTCGCGATGGCGGTGGCGTGGCGCGGCATGAGCACGCTGGAGTGTCGCCAGTTCACCCTGGCGCTGCGCGATTCCGGCCAGTGTCTGCGCTGGGATGATCTGCCCGGACCGACGCTGGACAAGCATTCCACCGGCGGCGTCGGCGATGGTGTGAGCCTGCTGCTGGCGCCGTTGCTGGCGGCGTGCGGCGGTTATGTGCCGATGATTTCCGGCCGTGGCCTGGGGCATACCGGCGGCACCCTGGACAAGCTGGAAAGCGTGGCCGGCTACGACGTTCATCCGGGCATGGCGCGCTTGCGCCAGGTCGTCGAAGGCGTGGGCTGCGCCATCGTCGGTCAGGGCGACGAGCTGGTGCCGGCCGACCGCCGGTTATATGCGGTGCGCGACGTCACCGCGACGGTGGACGTGGCCGAGTTGATGGTGGCCTCGATCCTGTCCAAGAAACTGGCCGGCGGCGCGCAGGCGCTGGTGCTCGACATCAAGATCGGCAATGGCGCGCAGTTGCCGGGTGTGGCGGCAGCGCGCGATCTGGCCGAACGCATGCTGGCGACGGCGCGGGGTACCAGCCTGGACGTGCGCGTGGTGTTCAGCGACATGGACCAGCTGCTTGGCCGCGAGGCAGGCAATGCGCTGGAGCTGCGCGCCGTGCTGGACCTGCTGCGCGATCGTGGCGACAACCCGCGGTTGCGTGCACTGACCCTCGAACTGGCTGCCGAGCTGTTGTGCATGGGCGGCCTGAGCCGTGACCGTGCCGGTGCCGGGCGGCGCGTGCGCGCCGCACTGTCCTCGGGCGCTGCCGCGGAGCGCTTTGCGCGGATGGTGTCCGCGCTGGGCGGTCCGGCCGATCTGCTGGAGCGGCCGGATGCGCATCTGGAGAGCGCACTGGTCCAGCGCGTGGTACCGGCATCTGCATCGGGCCATGTCGCCGCGGTCGACGTGCGGGCGCTGGGGCAGGTGGTGGTGGATCTGGGCGGTGGACGCACGCATCCGGGCCAGGCCATCGATCATGCCGTGGGCCTGGCCGAGGTGGTTGGGCGGGGCGACCTCGTCGATGCTGGCCAGCCGCTGGCGATCATCCACGCGCGCACGGCGCCTGCGGCGGACAAGGCCGAGGCGAGCGTGCGTCAGGCCTTCCGTATCGCGCCGGAAGCCCAGCCTTGCGCACCGCTGTGGCAATGGCACGCGCCGATGGAGCAGATGGCATGAACCGCGCGATCTGGCTGGTACTCGATTCGCTGGGCGTGGGCGCGGCGCCGGATGCCGCAGATTACGGCGATGCGGGTGCCGATACCTTCGGCCATATCGCCGCCGCCTGCGCCGCCGCACCACGCGGCCCGTTGCGCCTGCCAAATTTCACTACGCTGGGCCTGCCGCAAGCACATGCCGCGGCGCATGGGCAGCCGGCGCCGGGCTTCGGGAAATTACCCGCGCCCGCGGGCCTGTGGGGTTACGCGGTGGAGCGCGCCTGCGGCAAGGACACGCCGTCCGGCCACTGGGAAACCGCCGGCGTGGTGCTGAGCGAACCGTTCGGCGTGTTCGCGCAGGCCGAGCAGTCGTTTCCGCCCGCCTTGCTGCAGGCGCTGATGACGCAGGGCGGACTGCCCGGCGTGCTCGGCGATTGCCATGCCTCCGGCACCGAGATCATCCAGCGGCTCGGCGCGGAGCATCTGCGCAGTTGTCGTCCGATCGTCTACACCTCGGCCGATTCGGTGTTCCAGGTCGCCGCACACGAGCAGGCGTTCGGCCGCGATCGCCTGTACCGCCTGTGCGAGCTGGCGCGCCGGCTGCTCGCCGACTACAACATCGGCCGGGTGATCGCGCGGCCGTTCACCGGCACGGCCGAATCCGGTTTCAGTCGCAGCCCGCATCGACGCGACTACGCCCTGCCGCCACCGGCGCCGACGCTGTTCGACGCGCTGCTGGCCGCAGGTGGCGAGGTGGTCGCGATCGGCAAGATCGGCGACATCTTTGCCCACCGCGGCGTGTCGCGCTGCATTGAGGCGCACGGTCACGACGAGCTGTTCGACGCCACGTTGGCTGCCATGGCGCAGGCTGGCGAAAGCAGCCTGATCGCGACCAACTTCGTCGATTTCGACATGGTGTATGGCCACCGGCGCGACGTGTTCGGTTACGCCGCCGCGCTCGAGGCGCTGGATGCGCGGTTGCCGGAGCTGCTGCATGCGCTGCGCCCGGGCGACCTGCTGGCGATCAGCGCGGACCACGGCTGCGACCCGACCTGGCCGGGCAGCGACCACACTCGTGAATGCGTGCCGGCGCTGCTGTTCGGGCCGGGTCTGGCGCCGCAGGCGCTGGGCCGGCGCGACAGCTTCGCCGACATCGGCCAGAGTCTGGCCGTCCACCTGGGTCTGCCGCCGCTGGCGGCCGGCCGCAGCTTTCTTCCCTCTGCATGACCGCCATCGCATGAGCACACCCCATATTGATGCCGCCCCGGACATGATCGCCGACACCGTGTTGCTGCCTGGCGATCCGCTGCGCGCGCGGCACATGGCCCACGAATTTCTCGATGACGGGCGCGAAGTGAACACGCGCCGCAACATGCTCGGCTACACCGGCTTCTATCGCGGCATGCGCGTGTCGGTGATGGGCAGCGGCATGGGCATTCCCTCCTGCGCGATCTATGCGACCGAACTGACTCGCGTGTTCGGCGTGCGCCGGATCGTGCGGGTTGGCACCTGCGGCGGCGTGGGCGATATTGAACTGGGCGACTTGCTGCTGGCACAGGCGGCGTCGACCGATTCGAACTTCAACCGCCTGCACTTCGGTGGCCATGACCTGGCTGCCTGCGCCGATTTCGGCCTGATGCGCGCGGTGGTAGACACCGCTGCGGCACAGGCGATCGGCCTGCGCGTCGGCGGCGTGTTCAGCACCGACTGCTTCCATGGCGGCGACCCGGAGCTGGCCGCGCGGCTGCAGCAGCACCGCATCCACGGCATCGAGATGGAATCGGCCGGCCTCTACGGCGTGGCCATGCGCGAGGGCTTCCAGGCACTGTCGGTACTGACCGTCAGCGACCACGTGCAACGCGGCACACACATGCCGGCCATGCAGCGCGAGCAGGGCCTGTCGCGGATGACCGCGCTGGTACTCGACAGCCTGCTGTCGGCCCCGGCCGGGTGATCAGGGCAGGACGATCAGGGCAGGTTGATCAGAACAGGTTGATCAAAGCTGGTTAGTCAGAGCGGGTCGATCGGGTCACGCCGACCGGAGCCGCACGCTCCGGCCGCATGCCCGGCCCGTCGTGCTGGTAGCCGTTGCTTGCACCGACTACAGCTTGCAGCGGCGTCGGTACCAGCCGCTGGCCGGGTATGCCGCGGAGCGCTGGCGCGATAAGATTTCGGTGGACGCGTGCTGCCGGGCGGTGACTCGGCGGCATGGCACTGCGACAGCAGCGGAGGCCATCGTGAGCGACGAATACATGGAAGCGTGGTTTTCGCGCGTGGAGCCAGTGCTGGACGCTGCGCTGGAGCGGCGCGACATTCACACGTCGGCCCATTGCGGGCGAGTCGGTTGGCTGGCCCTGGCGCTCGCGAGGGATATTGGCCTGGCCGACGAAGAACTGCTGATTCTGGATGTGGCGGCCCGGTTTCACGATGTGGGGAAGATCGGTGTCCCTGATGCGATCCTGCACAAACGCGGGGCGCTGAACGACGCCGAGTGGGAAATCATGAAGGGCCATAGCCTTCACGGTGAGCACATCATACGGATGGATCCGGAGTTGCCCTTTGGTGACGAGATCGCGCTGGCTGTGCGCCACCATCATGAGCACTATGATGGCGCCGGTTACCCGGATGGCTTGCGCGGACGAGCCATTCCGCTGCCGTCGCGAGTGCTGTCTGTGACGGACAGCTACGACGCGATACGCAAGCGTCGCGCCTACCACGCACCCCAGTCGCACGAATCCACGGTGGCCATTCTGGCCAGCGAGCGGGGCACCAAGCACGATCCGCAGATCCTCGATGCGTTCCTGGCACACGACAGGAACTGGTTCGACCCGCCGGGCGTGCACGACTAGCACAGGCGAATCACGCGATTTTCAGTACCTGCATGCCCGGCTCGCCGTGCCGGTATTGGTCACGTCCAGGGTGCGCGGCGAAGCAACGCGCGGACCAGGCCAGCAGCAACCGACCGAACATGATCGCCTCAAGCTCGGGCATCCCATGCTGTTAGGCGTGCGTCGCCTCGCGCAGTTTGCCGTTGCTGGAGTTCTACCCGGGAAAGGCGCGGACGTCGGCCTGGTCGCGGAAGCCCGCGTCGACGGCACCGGCAGCGGTGGTTGTCAGCCGGTGCTGCGCGTGCGGGCGGGCGCCGGCTGCGCGCGCCGGCGCTTGGCGCCGCGCGAGTCGGCGTCGACTGCGCAGTAGATTCCGTACAGCGTGGCGATGATGGCGTGCGCGGGACCCGCGGGCAGGGTGTACCACACCGTCTGCGCCTCGCGCCGGGTGTTGACCAGGCCTTCGTCGCGCAGCCGGGCCAGGTGCTGGGACAGCGCCGACTGGCTGAGTTCGGGCAGTTGTTCGTTGATCTGCCCCACCGACATCTCGCCGTCCAGCAGCAGGCACAGCATGCGCAGGCGTTGCGCGTTGCCCAGGGTCTTGAGCAGCTGCGACGCTTCTTCGGCGCGCGACTGCATGAGGTCAAGATCCGCATCGGCAAGGATGTTCAACTTCGGATTCTTCCGGGAGGGTGCGGCTGTCTGTTTCATGGGGTTGACTTTACCACAAAGATCTAATTAAGATAAATCTAATTTAGATTAGATGAATTCTCAGTCTACCGCCCGGTCCATGCCGGCCGGTTGCACACAAGGTTCCACTCACTTCAGGAGTTCGCCATGAACGTCGATCGCATGGTTCTGGGTTTTGCCGGCACGGTCGTGCTGGTCGGTATCACGCTGGCGCATTTCGTGGCGCCCGGCTGGATCTGGCTGTCGGTGTTCGTGGGCGCCAATCTGCTGCAGTCCTCGTTCACCGGCTTCTGCCCGCTGGCGATGCTGCTGCGCAAGCTGGGTCTCAAGCCCGGCTGTGCGTTTCCATCCTGAATGCCGTCCCGTCCGATCGAGGTGAACCGTGTATTACATCGTTGAAACATCGAAGACACCGGAACAGGCCGCGGCCGACCTGGCCGAGTCCGTCGTGCGCCATGGCTTCGGCGTGCTGCATGTGCACGATCTGGGTGCCACCCTGCGCAGCAAGGGCGTCGCGTTCGGGCGCGAGTGCAAGGTGTTCGAAGTGTGCAATCCGCGCCAGGCGGCCAGCGTGCTGGCGGCGGACATGCGACTGAACATGGCGTTGCCGTGCCGCGTCTCGGTCTACACCGACGCCGGCAAGACCTGGATCGGCATGATCCGGCCGGTGCCGATGCTGGGCATGCTTTCGAGCGACCCCGCCCTGGTGGCGACGGCCAACGAGGTGGAGCAGGTGGTCACGCGGATCATCGACGAGGCCAGGTAATCGATGTCGGCGCAGCTCACCGATGATGTCTGTGCGACCCCGGCTTGCCGGCAATCAGCGATTTACTGCTGACTTGATCGAACTCAAGTCCGTTTCGTTCCTGGCAGCGCACGCTGTCAGCAACCCCTGAGCAGGAGGAGTCTGCCATGTGCGACGTCGTCATCATCGGTGCAGGTCTGGGCGGCATGAGCGCCGCCTACGAAATCAAGGCTGCGCTGGGCGCCGCTCACCGGGTCACGGTGGTCGGCGAGGGGCGTCAGTTCTCGTTCACGCCATCCAACCCCTGGGTCGGCATCGGCTGGCGCCAGCCGGCCGACGTGCAGATCGACGCCGCGTCGGCGTTGGGCCGGCACGATATCGCGTTCGTCGATTCGCCGGCCAGCGCGGTCCACCCGGCGGAAAACCGCGTGCTGCTGCAGGATGGCCGCGAGCTGAAGTACGACTATCTGGTCATCGCCACCGGTCCGCGGCTGGCCTTCGACGAGATCCCCGGGCTGGGGCCGCTCGACGGCTACACGCAATCGGTCTGCACCACGCCACATGCGACGACAGCCTGGCACGCGTACCAGGATTTCCTGAAAGCGCCCGGCCCGGTGGTGATCGGCGCCGCCCAGGGTGCGAGCTGTTTCGGCCCTGCCTATGAGTTCGCGATGATCCTGGACACCGACTTGCGCCGGCGCAAGCTGCGCGACCGCGTGCCGATGACTTTCGTGACGCCGGAGCCGTACATCGGCCACATGGGCCTGGGCGGCGTCGGCGATTCCAAGGGCTTGCTGGAGAAGGAGCTGCGCCAGCGCCATATCAAGTGGATCACCAACGCACGCATCGACCAGGTCGAGCCTGGCCTGATGCACGTCAGCGAACATGACACGCGCGGCCAGGTGCTGCAGACCCATGCGCTGCCGTTTGTCTACTCGATGGTGATCCCCGCGTTCACCGGCGTGGCCGCGGTACGGAGTGTCGAGGGCCTGGTCAATCCGCGCGGGTTCGTGCTGATCGACAAGCACCAGCGCAATCCGGCATTTCCGAACATCTTTTCCGCCGGCGTGTGCGTGGCGATCCCGCCGGTGGAAGCGACGGCAGTGCCGACCGGGGCGCCGAAAACCGGCTTCATGATCGAATCGATGGTCAGCGCGCTGACCGCCAACATCAAGGCCGCCATCGACGGCACCCCTGCCATCGCCGAGGCGACCTGGAACGCGGTGTGCCTGGCGGACATGGGCGACAGCGGCGCGGCGTTCGTGGCCATTCCGCAAATCCCGCCGCGCAACGTCACCTGGGCGAAGGAGGGCAAGTGGGTGCACCTGGCCAAGGTCGCGTTCGAGAAGTACTACATGCGCAAGATCCGCTCGGGCAACACCGAGCCGGTGTACGAGAAGTACGTGATGAAGGCCATCGGCATCGAGCGGCTCAAGCCCGGGACGCAGCCCGGCCGTCAATGATGCATGCCGCAGGGTCATTGCCCGGGCGGTCGCCCGGGCCTGCCGGGTCTGTCCGCCGGCAACCCGTTCGTGTCGTTTCCCGATCCACTGCCGAGAGTCCGTTGCCATGAAGTCTGTCCTGCGCCATGTCGCCATGTCGCTTGTTGTCGTTGCGCTGGCCGGTTGCGGCAACCGGAATCCGCCGGCCGCCACGCGGGGTGCGTCGCCGGCGTTGGCTGGCCTGGTCGTGCACGCGCAGGCGGCGCGTGACGAACAGGTCTGGGATGGCGTGGTGGAGGCGGTGAACCAGGCCACCATCACCGCACAGACCAATGCGCGGGTGATCGAGCTGCCGCATGACGTCAACGACGTCGTGGCCAGGGGCGACGTGCTGGTGCGCTTCACCGACGTCGAGCAGAAGTCGGCGCGCAGCGCGGCGCAGGCGCAGGTCGCCGCGGCCGAGGCGACCTACCGGGAAGCTGCCGCGACGTACGAGCGGATCAAGGCGGTCTACGCGAAGGGTTTCGTCTCCGCCACGCAGATGGATCAACAACGCGCCCAGCGCGACGCGGCGCAGGCGGCACTGGCGTCGGCCCGGGCCCAGTCCGAGCAGGTGGGCCAGGCGCTGGACTACACGGTGCTGCGCGCGCCCTATGCGGGCATCATCACCCGGCGCTATGTGCAGGTGGGCGAGGCGGTGCAGGCCGGTCCGCCGTCGCCGCAGCCGTTGATCGCGCTGCAGTCGCTGGACGAGCTGCGGGTCAGCGTGCAGGTGCCGCAGAGCGCGGTCGACGCCATCCGCCGTTTCCATGCGGCCGATGTGCTGCCCGGCGGCGACGGCGCGCGGCGAGTGGCCGCCAGCAGCGTCAAGGTGTTTCCGTATGCCGACCCGGACACGCACACCTTCACCGTGCGGCTGCAGTTGCCCGCGGGCGACAGCGGCCTGTACCCGGGCATGACGGTGAAGGTCGCCTTCGCCACCGGCGAGGCGAAGCGCCTGCTGCTGCCGGCCAGTGCGCTGGTGCAACGTGGCGAGCTGGTCGGCGTGTACGTGCTGGACGAGCACGGCGTGGCCCTGCGCCAGCTGCGCATCGGCCATCGTATCGCGGACAAGGTCGAGGTACTGGCCGGGCTCGATGACGGCGAGCGGATCGCCACCGACCCGGCCGCCGCCGCGCGCTGGCTGACGGCCGATCACCGTGCAGGAGCGGCGCCATGAGCGAATCACGGCTGGGCTTCTCCGGCGGCATCGCGCACGCCTTCCAGACTTCGCCGCTGACCCCGATCCTGGCGATCGCGGCGCTGCTGCTGGGCCTGGTCGCGGTGATGATCACGCCGCGCGAGGAAGAGCCGCAGATCGACGTGACCATGGCCAACGTGATGGTGCCGTTCCCCGGCGCCGACGTGCGCGACGTGGAGAACCTGGTGGCGTTTCCGCTGGAGCAGAAGCTGGCCGAGCTGGAGGGCGTCAAGCACGTCTACTCGGTGAGTCGGCCCGGCATGGCGGTGATGACGGTGGAGTTCCAGGTCGGCGTGCCGCGGCAGGCCGCGATCGTGCGGCTGTACAACCAGGTGTTCCAGAACCAGGGCTTCGTGCCGCCCAACCTGGGCGTGGGCCAGCCATTGGTGCGGCCGATGGGCATCGACGACGTGCCGGTGATGGCGCTCACGCTGTGGAGCGATGACCCGGCGCAGGGGCCGGTGCAACTGGCCGAGGTGG